>NZ_JBSFRH010000006.1:0-179125 GCF_053589135.1 Rhodococcus sp. NPDC003382 | reverse complement strand
TCGCCGCTGCGGGTCTCCGGCCACGGAGCCGAACCCGAAACCGACAGGGCACCAGTACCTTCAGCCTCCGCAGCTGGTGGCGGAGCACCCGATCGTACGGGTCGACACGAACGACCGGGTCCAGCCGAAGCCACACGTCACCACCCGACGTGGGGCCAGAAGTGCTGGCCGAGACGGTCTATCGGGGTATGGCGACCGGGCAGCGTTGGGGAAGGGGCCGAGCAGACACAGCGACCCGAAGGGTCTCCGATCGGTTCAAGACGGCCGCCCGCAGGGCGTCCGATTCCTATGCGTGGACGAAAGTTTCGAGCACACGAAGCGGGATCGGGTGTGCAGTTGTTGTCGACGATTCACGCTGAACGCGACAACAACTGCACACCCGGCCGGCGTCACGCGTCGACGATGGCGCGCAGCTTCTCGAGCTGCTCGACGCGTCCTGCCGGGTCGGGGCTGAGGAACTTCACGTTCAAGGTCGTCGCACCCGCCTCCGCGAATGCCGCGACCCGCTCGCGCACGTAGCCCTCGGGGCCGATCAGCGAAATCGCCCGGACCAGCTCGTCCGGCACCGCCGCGGCAGCTTCGTCCTTCTTTCCGTCCAGATACAGATCCTGGATGATCTTGGCGTCGGCCTCGTACCCGTATCGGCAGGCGAGGTCGTTGTAGAAGTTCTTGCCGCGGGCACCCATACCCCCGATGTACAGCGCGAGGTGGGGCTTGACCAGGTCGAGCAGGTGATCGACGTCGTCACCGATCGCGAGCGCGGGGCCTGCGTAGACCTCCAGGTCGCCGAGGGAGGGATCGCGCTTGGCCTTACCCTTCGCGAGCGCCTCACCCCACACGTCGTTCGCGCGCTCCGGGTTGTAGAAGATCGGCTGCCAGCCCTCAGCGATTTCCGCGGTGAGGGCGACATTCTTCGGTCCCAGTGCGGAGATGACGATCGGGATGCGCTCACGCACCGGATGATTGATGATCTTCAGCGGCTTCCCGAGGCCCGTGCCCTTCTCCGGAGGCAGCGGAATCTGGTAGTACTTGCCGTCGTAGCGCACCGGTTCCCGGCGCCACACCTGCCGGCAGATGTCGACGAGCTCGCGGGTGCGTCCGAGCGGCGCCGTGTAGGGCACGCCGTGGAATCCTTCGATCACCTGCGGCCCCGACGCACCGATGCCGAGTACGAACCGTCCGTCGGACACGTAGTCGAGGCCGGCGGCGGTCATCGCCATCAGTGAGGGGGTGCGTGTGTAGATCTGGAAGATCCCGGAGGCGAGCTGCACCCGCGACGTCTTTGCGGCGAGATACCCGAGCTGGCTGACGGCGTCGAACGAGTAGGCCTCCGCCATGAAGACGACGTCCAGACCGGCGCGTTCCAGATCGGCGACCTCGGCGACGGTCTCGGCGAACCCGCCGCTGTAGGTGATCATGGTTCCGATGCGCATCGAGGCACTCCCGTCGAATTGTGCGGTGCTGCTGACGGATCCGAGGTCGATTCCCCGAGAAGACAGCGGTATGTGCAGTTCAACACCGAGCGGGACGAGGCGCAAAGACGCATCGCCGATCGAACTCATTGCCGCCGCCTATGGTCCACTACCTCGGTGGTTCGGCCACTGTTCGAGGAGGCGGCGAGTGTAGAGAGCGGGAATCGCGATCCGTGCGGCTTGCTCCCACTTCCAATCTATACACGAATGGCGAGCCTCATGAGGCCCCGATTTTCGGCTCATAATCGCCCGCAGAATGCGGGACCAGCAGGGAAGGGCGGCAGCATGCACTACGTATTGGGCTTCGAGGAGATCGACCGGACGCAGATCGCGCTGGTCGGCGGCAAGGGCGCGAACCTCGGAGAGTTGTCGCGCATCGACGGCGTCCTCGTCCCCGACGGTTTCTGCGTGACAACCGACGCCTATCGCCGAGTCACGACAGGAACGCCGGCGCTCGACGCCCTGTTCGAGCAGCTCACACCCCTCACTCCGGACGATCGGGAGCAGATCGGCGCGGTGAGCGCGCAGGTTCGTCGCACGATCGAGGACTGCGTCGTCCCGGAGGAGGTGGCAGCGGCGATCAGGCAAGCACTGTCGCGCTTGGGTGACGACACAGCCTGTGCCGTGCGGTCCAGCGCGACCGCGGAGGATCTGCCGTCCGCGTCGTTCGCTGGTCAGCAGGACACGTACCTGAACGTCGTGGGGTCCGACGAAGTCCTCCGGCATGTCGTCAGGTGCTGGGCATCGCTGTTCACCGAACGTGCCGTCACCTACCGGATGCGCAACGGGATCGACCACCGCAAGGTGCACATGGCCGTGGTCGTGCAGCGGATGGTGGTCCCGGAGGCGTCCGGGATCATGTTCACGGCCGACCCCGTCACCTCCAACCGGACGGTCACCTCCATCGATGCCGGATTCGGTCTCGGGGAGGCGTTGGTGTCCGGCCAGGTGAACCCGGATGTCTATACGGTGCGCGACGGTGCCGTGGTCGGCAGGACGATCGCGACCAAGCCACGCGCTCTGTACGCCACACCGGATGGTGGGACACAGATGCGGGAGAATCCGCCGGAGCGGCAGACCCAACCGGTGCTGACGGACACACAGATCCTCCAGCTCGCGCGGTTGGGCCGCCGGATCGAAACGCACTTCGGCTGCCCGCAGGACATCGAATGGTGCCTGCGCGACGGCGATTTCCGGGTCGTTCAGAGCCGGCCCATCACCACGCTGTTCCCGATCCCGGAATCCAATGACGACGAGAATCGCGTGTACGTCTCGGTCGGGCATCAGCAGATGATGACCGACGCCATGAAGCCACTCGGACTTTCCTTCTGGCAGATGACAAGTCGCGCACCGATGCGTGACGCCGGAGGTCGGCTGTTCGTCGACGTCACCGAGCGGCTTGCGTCGGCGACGGCCGGGCCCGCGATCGTTGCCGCGCTCGGAAAATCCGATCCGCTCATCGGCGATGCGCTGCAGACGATTCTGGACCGCGGCTTCGTCCCGCAAGGTCCGGACGACGGTTCCATTCCTGCAGCGGTGGGCGCCCCTGACCCGATCGCGCCGGACCCGGCGATCGTCACCGAACTCATCGCGCAGAGCGAGGCTTCCCTCGAGGTCTTGAAGCGTGACATCGCAACCAAGACCGGGACGGAGCTGATCGACTTCATTCGGGACGATATCGAGGAACTCAGGCGGGTCCTGTTCGATCCGCGCGGCCTCCAAGCGATCATGGCCGGGATGGGTGCTGCCGACTGGCTGAACGACCGGCTCGACGAGTGGCTGGGCGAACGGAATGCAGCCGACACGCTCACCCAATCGGTTCCGCACAACGTGACCTCGGAAATGGGGCTGGCGCTGCTGGACGTGGCCGACGCCATCCGCCCGCATCCGCAGGTGGTGGCCTTCCTGCAGCAGGTCGAGGACTCGGGTTTCGACGACGACGCCATCCTCGACGAGCTCGAAAAGTTCGACGGCGGCAGCGAAGCCCGCGCCGCCATCGAGGACTACCTCGACAAGTACGGCATGCGATGCGTCGGCGAAATCGACATCACCCGGCCCCGCTGGAGCGAAGCTCCGACGACCCTCGTGCCGCCGATCCTGGGAAATATCAAGGGTTTCGGTCCAGGTGCCGCCGCTGAGCGCTTCGAGCAGGGTCGACGCAACTCCGACGAGAAGGAACGCGAGGTTCTGGAGCGCTTGCGCGCCTTACCCGATGGGGACACCAAGGCCGAAGAGACGAAGCGGATGATCGACCGTGTCCGGGACTTCGCGGGGTACCGCGAGTATCCGAAGTACGGGATGGTGTGCCGCTACCTCGTGTACAAGCAGGCACTGCTGCGCGAGGCCGACCGCCTCGTCCGGGACGGCGTTGTTCGTAGTCGGGAGGACATCTTCTTCCTGAGGTTCGAAGAACTCGCCGATCTCGTTGCGACACAGCGTAAACGCAACGACTTGATCGACGAGCGACGGGACGAGTTCCGCACGTATCAGGCACTGGCAGCGCCACGCGTACTCACGTCGGACGGTGAAGCCCTCACGGGGGCCTACCGTCGCGAGGATCTTCCGGACGGTGCCCTCGCGGGCATGGCGGTGTCGACCGGGACCGTCGAGGGTCGTGCCCGCGTCGTCCTGGACATCGCGCACGCCGATCTCGCGGCCGACGACATCCTGGTCACCGCCTACACCGATCCGAGCTGGACACCCCTGTTCGTCGCCATCAAGGGCCTGGTGACCGAGGTCGGCGGTCTGATGACGCACGGTGCGGTGATCGCGCGAGAGTACGGGCTGCCGGCGGTCGTGGGCGTCGAGAATGCAACACGGCTCATTCGGGACGGGCAACGGATACGGGTGAACGGAACGGACGGGTACGTCGAGCTCCTGCCGTAGTCAGCGCGCTTCCTCAGACAAGAGTGTGGATTTGTGTCCGACGTTCGAACACAAATCCACCCGCTCGATCCTGGAGGGCGAACCCCTGGCGATCGAGATGGGCATCGACCGGTTCCGCGACCGCGACCTGCACATCCTCACCGACAGCCTGCTCGCCGTCGCGGCCCGCCGCTGCCACGAGGCGAATGTCTCCCCGGACGTCGCTGCCGCGATCGCCGACAACATCGTCGAGTCGCTCCACGGAGTCCATTCACACAGCGCGTGAGCACCAGACGGCCTGGAAGAGCCCGACAGGAACTCGCTTTCACTTATAAGTGCAAATCGATACCGTGGGCGGTGCTACATGACAGCAAGAGGCGAGGGAGGTCGCGTCATGAGCATCCAGAACGTTCACGATGACCGGGCTGTCCTGTCCCTGACCGCGGACGAAGTCGAACAAGCGCGCGCGTTCAACGAACGACTCCACGCAAGCCGTAGCACTTCTGGCGACACAAAGACCTGCACACTCTCCGTCACATCCCCCGGAGGGGAGGTTCTGTCCTTTCCCTCCGAACTCACCGGCCGGCTCGGTCATATGCTCGACATCGTCAGCAGGGGCGGCACCGTCACCGTCGGGAGCCTGCCCGCCGAGGTCACCACGACCACAGCCGCAAAGATGCTGGGCATATCCCGCCCGACTCTGATGAAACTGATTCGCGAGGACGCATTGCCTGCGCACGAGCAGGGGTCACACACTCGCCTACTCAGCAAGGATGTTTTCGAGTACCGCGAAAAGCAGACCGCCAAGCAGAGTGAGGCCTTCGAGAGATTGCGTGCCCTCGAAGGCGAACTCGGCATCGAGGACTGACACGGCCAGTAGACACCAGAGCGTCCGTTCCCCGTAACTTGTACGATCCCCGGTTATGGCATAGGGGCAGGGGACGGGCGTTCTGGTGGACGCGAATGTGTTGTTCTCGCGGACACTTCGAGATTGGATCGCATTGCTCTACCTGCGATCCGGTCGAACATTGTTCGAGGTCATGTGGACCGACGACATCATGGTCGAGTTCCAGTACCACCTTCGCAAGAAGTTCCCACATCTCGACGACGCTCAGTGTGGCGGAGTCCGCCGAAACTTGGAAGAGACGTTCGCCAGCGGGCACGTCCAGGGATACACCATCGACCCTCGCGGCCGCTACCCCGATATCGGCGACGCCCACGTCCACTGCGCAGCCATCCATGCGCACGCGGACATTCTCTTGACGAACGACACCAGAGGATTTGTCGAGTCCGACGAACTGCCATACGAGATCTACAACTGCGACGACTTTCTGACACTCCTCGACGATTCGGCACCGCATGTCGTTCGTGCGGTCATCGTGGAGCAGCTGCGCCTCTTCCACCGGAAGGGCATGAATACTTCACTCCCGAAGCGCCTGCGATCTGCTGACGCGCCGAACTTCGCCGACTCTCCCGGAACTCCATCGGCTGCCCGGTAGCCCGAATTGCTCACCGGCCAGCTCCGTCACTGCGACACCAAACATGCCGAAGGGAAACATTTTTCGGCTTGGACGCGTGGAGGCCCCCACCACCCGGGAGCATGAGAGTCGTATGCCACTCCAGGCAAGATCACCATCACCCACCGAGTCACCCGACGAATCGACAGTGTTGCACCCCCAGGAAAGGCAACTTAGACTCGCCTAAGTTAAGGGGCATAACTTAGGTGAGAATCAGGGGAACAGACACGTGATCGGCAGACGTCCGCGCATGTTCGAGGTCGACGACATCATTCGTGCCGGCCGGAAACTCGGGATGCGCCGGCTGAGCATGAACGCCGTCGCGGCGGAGCTCGGCGTGTCCTCGACCGCCCTGTACCGGGCGGTCGACGGGCGGTGGGGTCTCGAACGGCTCGTCGGCGAAAGCCTGCTCGGCGACCTGAAGCTCCACGACGATCCGGATCACGACATCGAGCAGCATCTGCTGTCCTTCGGGCTGCAGATGTGGAATTTCATCGTCCGGCATCCCGGGCTCGGGGTGTACATGCAGACCCTGTTTCCCCGCGGCGAGGCCGGGCGCCTCCTGATGGCGCACCAGATCGAAGCGTTGAGCAAACGCGGATACAGCCCCGACGTCGCGATCGCACTGTCCAGCGTGATCGCCGGTGTCTCCATCAACTACGCGGTGGCCGAGGACTCCCAGCGCGAGCACGCCGAGGAACTCGACGTGCAACGCCAGGAGATCACCGAACAACTGAAGACCGACGAGGACCTGGCGGAGGCGCACCGCGACCTTCCGTCGGTCGAACACACACAGTTCGTGAGACTCGTTCTGGCAGCGATGGTCCGGGGAGTCGTCTCGGTCGCCCCTCCCGGGCGGCCGCTCGATCAGGTCATGGCCGAGCTGGCGGCGATAGGAATGGGGGTCTGATGGCCAAACGAGGTTTTCAGGGGGCGATGATGCGCGGGTTCGGTGCCCGCGACCACGACGCCGTGGTGACCGGCACCGAACTGCTCGCACCGCATTTCCTGCGGGTCCGGATGTCGTCCCCGACGCTGTTCCAGGACGCCGACCCCGGACCGACCGCATGGATCCGGATCTGGTTTCCCGACCCGGACGACGGAGAGACCGAATACCAACGTGGATATACGTTTTCGGAGGCGGATCCGGAAGCGGGCACGTTCGCGGTGGACTTCGTCCTGCACGAACCCGCCGGTCCGGCGTCGACGTGGGCGCAACGCGCCACCCCCGGCGACCACATCAGCGTCACGTCGTTCGGGTCCAGGACGCTCGACATCCCCGAGGATCTGCCGGCCGGCTACCTGCTGATCGGCGACTCCGCGTCGATCCCGGCGATCAACAGCATCCTCACCGCCCTCCCCCATGAGGTCGCCGTCGAGCTGTACCTCGAACAGCACCACGAGGACGACCATCTCATTCCGATGGCCGATCATCCTCTGCTGCAGAAGCATTGGGTTCCCCGCGAGGATGCGAACTCGCTGGCCGCGGCGCTCGAGGACCGCGACTGGTCGAACTGGTACGCGTGGGCCGGCCCCGAATCCAACACCCTCAAGCAGTTGCGGACCCGGCTGCGCGACGACTTCGGTTTCCCCAAGTCCGAGGTGCACGCTCAGGCGTACTGGTACGAGGGCCGCGCAATGGGCAAGCTGCGCTCGACCGCCGACGAGCAATCGACCACTGACGAGGCAGCTCTCACGCGAACCACCGTCGCGGCAACAGCAACCGAAGCCGACGAAAAGCCCGCCACCGCTGCGAAACCGGAGCGCGGCACGTGGCAGGCACAGGCCGGCGGACGACTCATCGCCCCGCTGAAGCGCACCCTCGTCACGGCCGGTGTCGTCCAGGCCGTCGTCACCCTGATCCAGCTCGCACCGTTCGTGCTCCTCACCGAACTGGCCCGCCGCATGCTCGACGGCGCACCGTCGTCAGCGCTGTGGCGCCTCGGGATCTGGACGGTCGGGCTGGTGAGCTTCGGTGTGCTGCTCGCGGCGGCCCTGTCCCTGTGGCTGCACACCGTCGATGCCCGCTTCGAACGCGATCTGCGGCAACGACTTCTCGGCAAGCTCGCGAAACTGCCCCTCGGCTGGTTCACCGCTCGCGACTCCGGCCGGATCAAACGACTCGTGCAGGACGACACCCTGTCCCTGCACTACCTGATCACCCACGCCGTGCCCGACGCGGCCGCCGCGGTCGTCGCGCCGATCGCCGTGCTGGTCTACCTGTTCACCGTGGACTGGCGGATCGCGCTCGCGATGTTCCTGCCGATCCTCGTCTACCTCGCGGCGATGATCATCATGATGACCCAGTCGGGGCCGAAGATCGCCCAGTCCACGCGCTGGGCCGAGCGGATGGACACCGAAGCCGCGGGCTACCTCGACGGCCAGCCCGTCATCCGGGTGTTCGGTGGTGCCGCGGCCTCCACGTTCCGGGCGCGCCTGCACGAGTACATCCGGTTCCTCGACGACTGGCAGCGCCCTTTCACCGGCAAGAAGACCCTGATGGATCTCGCGACCCGGCCGGCCACCTTCCTGCTGCTCATCACCGCCCTCGGCACCGTGCTGGTCAACGGCGGCACGAACCCGACGACGCTGCTGCCGTTCCTGTTCCTGGGCACCACCTTCGGCGCCCGCCTGCTCGGCCTCGGCTACGGCCTGTCCGGGCTGCGCGACGGCATGCTCGCCGCCCGCCGCATCCAGGTCGCGCTCGACGAACCCGAACTCGAGACTCGGAACCGCTCGGGTCGCCTCGGCGACGACGTCACCGCCGTGCAGTTCGACGGCGTCCGCTTCTCGTACCGACCGGGTGTTCCGGTGCTCGACGACATCTCCCTCGAGCTGGGCTCCGGCACGGTCACCGCGCTCGTCGGCCTGTCCGGTTCCGGTAAGTCCACGCTGGCGTCGCTGCTCGCACGGTTCCACGACGTCGACGAAGGCGCGATCCGCATCTTCGGCCGCGACATCCGCGAGCTGACCCCGGACGAGCTGTACAAGCAGGTCGGCTTCGTCTTCCAGGACACCCAGCTGATCCACGGCACGGTCCGGGAGAACATCGCGCTCGCCGTCCCCGATGCCACCGATCAGATGATCGAATCGGCCGCACGCAGCGCCTACATCCACGAACGCATCATGGAGCTGCCCGACGGCTACGACACGATGCTCGGCACGAATCCGCCGCTGTCCGGAGGTGAGCGGCAACGCATCACGATCGCCCGGGCGATCCTCGCGGACACACCGATCCTCGTGCTCGACGAGGCCACGGCCTACGCCGATCCCGAATCCGAGTACTTCGTGCAGCAGGCCCTGAGCCGGCTCACCGAGGGTCGCACCGTCCTGGTGATCGCCCACCGCCTGCACACCGTCGTCGGGGTCGACCGCATCGTCGTCCTCGACCACGGCCGCATCGCCGAGACCGGCACCCACACCGAACTGCTGGCCCGCGGCGGCCGCTACCGGAAGCTGTGGGATGCGGGCTCTCTTCCGTCCAGCATGCTCGCCGACGCAGATCAGGAGCCGGCCCGATGATCCGCACCCTGCTCACGCTGCTGCCGTCCGACAGCCGCCGCACCGTCGCCGTCCACCTGACGCTGACCGTCGTCGGCGTGTTGCTCCGTGCCGCCGGGGTCGTGCTGCTCGTGCCGCTCGTCGGCGCGCTGTTCGGCGAGACCCCCTCCGACGCGTGGCCGTGGCTGGGCGCGCTCGCCGCCGTCACCGTCGTCGGCTGGGTCGTCGACGCGTGGGGTTCCCGCTTCGGATTCGACCTCGGATTCGGGTTGTTGGCGCACGCCCAGCACGAGGTGACCGAGCGGATCGCCCGCATCCGGCTCACGTGGTTCACCGCCGAGAACACCGCGACCGCCCGTCAGGCCATCGCCGCGACCGGCCCGGATCTCGTCGGTCTGATCGTGTACCTGGTGACGCCACTGCTCGGTGCGGTGCTGCTGCCGCTGGCGATCGCGATCGCCCTCTTCCCGATCTCGTGGGTGCTCGGTGTCGCCGCGCTCGCCGGTGTCCCGCTGCTGCTCGGCGCGTTCCTCGCGGCGGGCCGGTTCTCCCGCAGCGCCGATCGCGTCGCATCCGACACCAATGCGGCGCTGACCGAGCGGATCGTCGAGTTCGCCCGCACCCAGCCGGCGCTGCGCGCGGCACGCCGCGTCGAGCCGGCCCGCAGCCACGTGGGCAAGGCCCTGTCCGAGCAGCACTCGGCGACCTTCCGGTTGATCCGCATGCAGATCCCCGGGCAGCTGGTGTTCAGCCTCGCCGCGCAGCTCGCGCTGGTGATCCTGGCCGGTACCGTCGCGGCGCTGACCGTCCGCGGCGACCTGGACGTGCCCGAGGCGATCGCCCTGATCGTCGTCATCGTCCGCTACCTCGATCCGTTCACCACTCTCGGCGATCTCACCGCCGGGGTCGAAGCGTCGATCACGACGCTGCGCAGGATCCGCGAGGTACTGGACGCGCCGGTCGTCGACGAGCCCGGGACGATGACGATCGTCGGCCATCCACCACGAATCGAATTGCAGGGCATCGGTTTCCGCTACGACAACGCTGCGGTGCTGGACGGTCTCGACCTGACGTTCGAGGCCGGCACCACCACCGCGATCGTCGGGCCGTCCGGATCCGGCAAGAGCACGGTCCTGGCGTTGCTGGCCGGCCTGCACGAACCTCACGCCGGGCGCATCCTCGTCGACGGCATCGACGCCGCGGACCTGGACACGATCTCCCGGCGCAACCTGGTGGGGGTGGTCTTCCAGCATCCGTACCTGTTCGACGGCACGATCCGCGAGAACATCCTGGTCGGCAACCCGGACGCGGACGACGCCGCACTCGCGACCGCCGCGACCCTCGCGCAGGTCGACGAGATCGTCTCCAACTCCCCCGACGGCTGGGACACCCGCGTCGGCGAAGGCGGCAGCGCGCTGTCCGGGGGTGAGCGGCAACGCGTTTCGATCGCGCGGGCGCTGCTGAAACCGGCACCGGTGCTGCTCGTCGACGAGGCCACCAGCGCGCTGGACACGGAGAACGAAACCGCGATCGTGCAGGCCCTGACCGCCGACCCGACGCCGCGCACCCGTGTGATCGTCGCGCACCGATTGGCCGGCATCCGCACCGCCGACCGGGTCGTGTTCCTCGAGCGCGGCCGCGTCGTCGAGGACGGCGGCGTCGACGAACTGCTCGCCGCAGGGGGCCGCTTCGCGGAGTTCTGGCGACAGCGCGACGCCGCGTCCGCATGGCGGCTGGAAACCTCACCCAAGGGGTAGTGCCGGGAGCCCCGGAAAGCTCGTAGGGTGCGCAATACGGGAAGTCCGTGCCGAAACCCGCCGTCCGGTTCCATGATGGATCCGGCCGGAATCCATCGATACCGGCCGGAGAGGACACCATGCCCACCGCTATCAACACCGCACCCGCGGTCACGCACGCCGCACTGCTCGGAATCGGGGCATACCGCCCTCGCCGCGTCGTGCCCAATGCCGAGATCGTCGACCGCATCGATTCCTCCGACGAGTGGATCCGGACCCGCTCGGGCATCGCCACCCGCCGCTGGGCCGAACCCGACGAGACGATCGTGTCGATGAGCGTGGCCGCCTCCCGCGAGGCGCTGTCCGCAGCCGGGCTGGACGTGGACCAGATCGACGCGGTCGTGCTGGCCACGTCGTCGCAGATGGTGCTCGGCCCCTCCGCCGGGGCGGTCGTGGCCACCGAACTCGGTATGCACGACACCGCGGCGTTCGACATCTCCGCGGGCTGCGCGGGCTTCTGCTACGCGCTGGGGAACGCGGCGGCCCTGGTCCGGGCAGGACAGGCCCGTCACGTTCTCGTGATCGGCGTCGAACGACTGTCGGATCTGCTCGACCCCACCGACCGCACGTGCGCGTTCATCTTCGCCGACGGGGCCGGCGCCGCCGTGGTCGGGCCCTCCGACACCGAGGGCATCGGACCGGTCGCGTGGGGCTCCGACGGCTCCCAGACCGACGCCATCAAGCAGGACAAGGACTTCGCGCGCTACTTCGCCGAAGTCGAGGCGGCGGGCGGCAGCGGGACCGTGCCCGAACGGCCCTACATCCGCATGAACGGTGCCGCGGTGTTCCGGTGGGCCGTCACGTTCCTGGAGAAGGCGTGCCGCGACGCCCTCGGCAAGGCCGGGGTCACCGTCGACGACCTGGACGCTTTCGTGCCACACCAGGCCAACAGCCGCATCACCGACGCGCTGGTTCGCGCGCTGGCCCTGCCCGATTCGGTCGCGGTCGCGGGGGACATCGCCGAGACCGGCAACACGAGCGCCGCGTCGATTCCGCTCGCGATGGAAGAACTCCTCCGGTCCGGCAAGGCGAAACCCGGCGACACCGCACTGCTGGTGGGGTTCGGCGCCGGGCTCGCGTACGCGGGGCAGGTCGTGAAGCTTCCCCCGCTCGGTTAGACGCCGGAACGACAGCGGCGCTGCGGCCCCCACCGGGGACCGCAGCGCCGCGTTCGGCTTGATTCAGTCCTTCGGACCACCGGCAACGTAGATGACCTGGCCGGACACGAAACCGGAACCCTCGGACGCGAGGAACGACGCGGTGTGGGCGATGTCCTCCGGCTTGCCGACGCGCGCGACCGGGATCTGCGCCGCGGCGGCCTTCTTGTAGTCCTCGAACGGGACGCCGACACGCTCGGCGGTCGCGGCGGTCATCTCGGTCTCGATGAAGCCCGGGGCGATCGCGTTGGCGGTGACACCGAACTTGCCGAGCTCGATCGCGAGGGTCTTGGTGAAGCCCTGCATGCCGGCCTTGGCAGCGGAGTAGTTCACCTGACCGCGGTTGCCCTGCGCGGACGTGCTCGACAGGTTGACGACGCGGCCGAACTTGTTGTCCACCATGTACTTCTGGCAGGCACGCGTCATGAGGAACGCGCCGCGCAGGTGCACGGCCATGACTGCGTCCCAGTCTTCGACGGTCATCTTGAACAGCAGGTTGTCGCGGGTGATGCCGGCGTTGTTGATCAGGACCGTCGGCTCGCCGAGTTCGGTGGCGACCTTCTCCACCGCAGCGGCGACGGACTGCTCGTCGGCGACGTTCGCGCCGACCGCGAGGGCCTTGCCGCCGACGGACTCGATGGCGGCGACGGTGTCGGCGCAGGCGTCGGCGTCGAGATCGAGCACGGCGACCTGGAGGCCGTCCTCGGCGAGACGCTTGGCGACGGCGGCACCGATGCCGCGGGCGGCTCCGGTGACGATGGCGGTGCGGACTGTCGAGCTCACTACGAAACCTCCAGTAGATGGTGAACGGTCAGTTGATGGTAAGGCCGCCGTCGACCGCGAGGGTCTGCCCCGTCACATACCCGGCCGCGTCGGACACGAGCCATACGAGGGTCGCGGCGAGTTCGGCCGGGTCACCGGTGCGGCCCAGGACGATCCGCGACTTCATGCTCTCGATGTAGCCCTCCGGGTACTCGTCGGTCATCTCGGTCGCGAAGAAGCCCGGGGCGATCGAGTTGACGCGGATGCCCTTGCGCAGACCCCACTGCTGCGCGAGGTCGCGGGTCAGGCCGATGACCCCGGCCTTGCTCGCGGCGTACGCGGCCTGCGGCAGGCCCGCGGTGGTGATGCCGAGGATCGAGGAGATGTTGACGATCGAGCTGCCCGGCTGCATGACGCGACCGGCGGCCTGCGCGGCCCAGTAGGAGCCGTTGAGGTTGATGTCGATGACGCGGCGGAACTGGTCCGGGGTCTCCTTCGTGGCGGGGACCGCGGTGCCGATACCGGCGTTGTTGACGAGGATGTCGACCTTGCCGAGTTGCTCGACGGCGGTGTCGACCATGCGCTGCGCCTGGTCCGGATCGGCGATGTCGGTTTCGACGGTGACGGCGCGACGGCCGGCGGCGCGGACGAGTTCGGCGGTCTCCGCGAGCCGGTCGGCGCGGCGGGCCGCGAGCACCACATCGGCACCGGCTTCTGCCAGCGCCTGCGCGAACGCGACACCGAGACCGGACGATGCGCCGGTGACGATCGCGACGCGATCGTCGAGGCGGAACCTGTCGAGAGCGGACACAGTTGTCTCCTCGGAAGTGACGGGGCTACCGATGTGTATAGCCCGGAGAGGTGGTGGAATTCAAATGGACACGCCCGAAAAACATTAAGCCGCATGCCTTTTCAGACATACGGCCTAACGGTGTGTTTGCCCTTGCCTATGCGGGCGTCAGCTCAGGCGCTCGAGGACCATCGCCATACCCTGGCCGCCGCCGACACACATGGTCTCGACGCCGAACTGCTTGTCGTGGGCCTGCAGGTTGTTGATCAGCGTGTTCGTGATGCGCGCACCGGTCATACCGAACGGGTGGCCGAGCGCGATCGCACCGCCGGAGACGTTGAGCTTGTCCTCGTCGATACCCAGCTCGCGGGCCGAACCGAGCACCTGCACGGCGAACGCCTCGTTGATCTCGAACAGGTCGATATCGGAGATCGACTTACCGGCCAGCGCCAGCGCCTTCTTCACGGCCTCGATCGGGCCGAGGCCCATGATCTCGGGCGACAGACCCGACACGCCGGTCGAGACGATCCGGGCGAGCGGGGTCAGACCCAGCTCCTTCGCCTTGGTGTCCGACATGATCACCAGCGCCGCGGCACCGTCGTTGAGCGGGCACGCGTTGCCGGCGGTGACCGTGCCGTCCGGGCGGAACACCGGCTTGAGCTGGCTGACCGCCTCGTAGGTGGTGCCCGCGCGCGGGCCGTCGTCGGTGGAGACGACGGTGCCGTCGGGCAGGGTCAGCGGGGTGATCTCCTTCTCGAAGAACCCGGACTTGATGGCATCCTCCGCGCGGTTCTGCGACCGCACGCCCCACCGGTCCTGGTCCTCACGGGAGATCCCGGTGTACGAGGCGACGTTCTCGGCGGTCTGGCCCATCGCGATGTAGACGTCGGGGAGCAGGCCGTCCCGGCGCGGATCGGTCCACGGGGTGCCGCCCTCGGCGAGCTTCGCGGTGCGGGCCTCGGCGTCCGCGTAGAGCGGGTTCTTCGTGTTCGGCAGTCCGTCGGCGTTGCCGGTGATGTAGCTCGACACCGACTCGACACCGGCGGAGATGAACACGTCGCCCTCGCCGGCCTTGATCGCGTGCATCGCCATGCGGGTGGTCTGCAGCGACGACGAGCAGTACCGGTTGACGGTCACACCCGGCAGGAAGTCGTAGCCGAGCTGCACCGCGACGGTCCGCGCGATGTTGAAACCCGACTGGCCGGCGGGCTGGCCGCAACCGAGGAGAAGGTCGTCGATCTCGGTGGGGTCGAGTTCGGGCACCTTCGCGAGTGCGGCGGCGACCATCTGGGCGGCCATGTCGTCGGGGCGCAACGACTTGAGCGAGCCCTTCATCGCGCGGCCGATGGGCGAACGTACTGCGGAGACGATCACTGCTTCGGGCATCGGAAGCTCCTTCGAAAAGAGTGGAGTATCGGGGACTACAGGCCGAGGTCGCGGCCGATGAGTTCCTTCATGATCTCGTTGGTGCCGGCCCAGATCTTGGTGACGCGGGCATCCTTCCAGGCACGGGCCACACGGTACTCGTTCATGAAGCCGTAGCCGCCGTGAATCTGCACGCAGGCGTCGAGAACCTCGGACTGCGTCTGCGCCGTCCACCACTTGGCCTTGGCGGCGTCGACGGCGCTGAGCTCACCGTCGGCGTGGGCCTCGACGGCCTGGTCGACGTACGCCTCGGCGACCTCGATCTTGGTGACGAGCTCGGCGAGCAGGAACTTGTTGTACTGCATGGTGCCGATGGCCTGGCCGAACGCCTTGCGCTCCTTGGCGTACTCGATGGTCTCGAGCAGGATGTGCTTGGCGTGGTGCACGTTGTTGATGGCGGAGCCGAGACGCTCCTGCGGGAGCAGCTTCATCATCGAGATGAAGCCCATGCCCTCTTCACCGAGGAGGTTCTTGCCCGGGACGCGGACGTCCTTGAAGAACAGTTCGGCGGTGTCGGCCTCGGGCTGGCCGACCTTGTCGAGCTTGCGGCCGTTCTCGAAGCCCTCCATGCCGCGCTCGACGACGAGCAGCGAAATGCCCTTGGCGCCCTTCGACGGATCGGTGCGGGCCGCGACGACAACCAGGTCGCAGTTGTAGCCGTTGGTGATGAAGGTCTTCGCGCCGTTGAGGATCCAGTCGTCGCCGTCGCGGACCGCGGTGGTCTTGAGGTTGGCGAGGTCCGAACCACCGGACGGCTCGGTCATGCCGATCGCGCAGATGAGCTCACCGGTGGCGCAACGCGGCAGCCAGCGCTCGCGCTGCTCCTCGTTACCGAGGTGGACGATGTACGGCACGGTGATGTCGGAGTGGATGCCGATCGACGACGACAGCGCCATGTTCGCCCGGGCGAACTCCTCGGCGACGATCGCGTTGAAGCGGTAGTCGTTCGCTTCCATGCCACCGAACCGCTCGGGGATCTCGAGCCCCAGGAAGCCCGCCTTGCCCGCTTCGATCCAGATGTCGCGGGGGATCTCGTGACGTTCGATGAGTTCCTCGGCACGGGGCAGCACGAACCGGTTCACGAACTCGCGAGCCGACTCGCGGAACGCCTCGTGATCGGGACCGTACAGGGTGCGTCGCATTCAACCGCTCCTAATCTAAGCACGCGCTTATAATCTAAGCGTTTGCTTATAGTGGCCCCGATGCGGCAAGTTGTCAACTGCCGGAACACAGGGAGAGCACAGTGGCCACATCGAGAGACGACGTGATCAGCGGATCCAAGGCGGCGGCCCGCCTGCGGGAAGCCGCCATCGAGGTATTCGCCGAGAACGGGTACGGCGGCACCACCACCCGCCAGATCGCCGCGCGCCTCGACATGAGCCCGGCCGCGATGTATCCGCACTACAAGTCCAAGGAAGAACTGCTCTACGCGATCGGCTACGAGGGCCACGACCTGGCGTTGCGGGTCGTGCAGGACGCCGACATCCCCGGCGCCGACGCCACCGAACGTCTCGCCACGATCATCCGGCGCTTCGCGGAATGGCAGGCCGAGAACCACAGCCGTGCCCGCGTCGTCCAGTACGAGCTCACCGCTCTCACGCCGGAGCACTACCGCGTCATCACCGGACTGCGACGACGGACGACGCAGGTGGTCCGCGACGTCGTCGACGCCGGCCTGGCCTCCGGCGAGTTCACCGTGCCCGACGCCGAGGGCGTGACCCTCGCCCTGATGTCGCTGTGCGTCGACATCTGCCGCTGGTATCCGTCGGGCCGCTACCAGGACCCCGAAACCATCGGCGCGCTCTACGCCGATCTCGCGCTGCGACTCGTCGGCGCCGTGCACTGAATCGCGAAATCCGCACGGCCACTAGACAACCGCCGAGCTCCTCCGGCGCGCGGATGTCGCCACCCGCGCGCGGATGTTGCAACGGAGTGCGGTTGTCCGGGAGTAGTCTCGACGGCATGACCGAGCGTGATCGGGACCCCGACGGCAAGCCGAAGAACGCCCGCCCCCGCGACGCGCTGGGCCGCCCGCTCCCCTACGGTGAGGAGGGCGTCGAACCCATCCCCGAAGACCTCGACCTGTCACCCAACGAGGCCATCACCGAGGCCCAGCGGCTGTTCGACCACGGATACCCCTTCCACGCACACGAGGTGTTCGAAGGATCGTGGAAATCGGCGCCGGTCGAGGAACGCACCCTGTGGCAGGGACTCGCGCAGCTCGCGGTCGGGCTCACCCACCTGCTGCGCGGCAATCCGTCCGGTGCCGCGTCACTGCTCCGGCAGGGGCAGGCCCGGGTGCGGCACTACGAGGACGCACCGCCGCACGGCCTCGATATCGACGGCCTGTCCGCGTGGGCGGACCACCTGCTCGCCGAGATCGAGCGCGGCGATCCGATCCCCGAACCGCCCGTACCGCGCCTGCGGATGCCATGATGCGGTGATGCCGATCCTGCCGATGTTCCCGCTGGGAACAGCGCTGCTGCCGGGCGATCACCTGCCGTTGCGGGTGTTCGAACCCCGCTACCAGCAGCTGGTCCACGACTGCATGGCCGCACCCGACGGACCGCGCTTCGGTGTCGTGCTCATCGCGCGCGGACACGAGGTCGGCGGCGGCGACGTGCGGCACGACGTCGGGACGGTCGCGCGGATCGTCGTCGACACCGAACTCGGCGGCGGCCACCACCGGCTCGAATGCATCGCCGAGGAACGTATCCGGATCCTGCAGTGGCTGCCGGACGATCCGTATCCGCGCGCCGAGGTCGAGCCGTGGCCCGACGCCCCGTCCGACGGCACGGACCTGTCCGGTCTGACCGGACTGTTCGGGAAGCTGTACGGACTACTCGACCGGCTCGTCGAGAACGGCGTGAACCCACCGCGCGCCGACGACCTGCCCGACGACCCGGGCGCCCGGCTCTACGCGTTGTCGCGGTGGGTGCCGATGGGCGAGGCCGACAGACACGCCCTGCTCGCCGCGCCGGGACCCGACGAACGACTGGCCGTGCTCACCGAGGCGATCGCCACGGCCATCGACCTCGCCGAATGGCAGTTGAAGGACCAGTGATTCCGAAGAAGGGGTGATACGGAAGCGGCGGCACGGTGTGTGAACACCGCGCCGCCGCACCGTCGCTTCCCGGATCGCTCACCGATCGCGCAGGGCTGCCAGAGCCTCGGTTCGCTGGTCGATCCACGTGCGCATCGAATCGATGCTCACCTGCAGGGCTTCCTGCGTGAGACCGTCGGTGACCGGGACGGTCTCGGCGATGTCGTCCAGCAATGCAGTCGCGCGTCCGCTGCCGTAGATCTGCTCGAACAGATCCCAGTACGCGCTCTCGTACACGGCGGTGAACGCGTCCGACTCGAGGAAGCGGGTCTTCAGCGGATTGCCCATCGACATTCCCGGAGGTCCGCCTTCCGGCCCGCCGGGGAAGGCAGGCACTCCGTTCGGCATTCCCTGAGGCATCCCACCGCCACCCTGCGGCGGGGTCACCCCTGCGGGAGGTGTCATGCCCTCGGGTGGTGTCATGCCCTCGGGTGGTGTCATCCCCTCCGGAGGCGTCATGCCCTCCGGCGCCGTGCCCCCGGCCTGCGGCGTGCCCTCACCGGGTGCTGCGCCCGTGCCGTTCATGCCCGGCGGCATGCCACCACCCGGCCCACCCGGTCCCATCATGCCGACCGAGTCGTGCGGTCCGGCACTCGTACCGCCCTGCATCGCCAGGTTCAGATCCCACGAGACGACGGCGAGCTTCTCGGTGCCCAGGTCGTACCAGAGGTAGTAGTTCTGGCCCGGGCCGGCCATGTCGTCGCCGTTGACGAGGAGGTTCTGCGTCGCGACGTAGCGGGCGAAGGATTCGACGTCGACCCAGTCTCCGAGGTGCGCGTCGAACTCCTCGTCGCTCGCCGTGTTCATCCACTTCAGGAAGTTCACGATCGGCTGCAGGTTGCCGCTGCCGACCGCGTTGATCTGCTTGAACTGATCGGCGTAGGACGACTGGTCGTCGTCGACGTACTCGAAACGTGAACTGGCATCGGCCTTGTACAGATAGCCGTCGCCGTCGAACAGCGAGTTGGCGTAGCCGTCGTCGGGATGCTCGAGCAACAGTCGTGTCGTGGTGGCACTGTCGTTGATCGAGTACACCGTGTACGCGTACCGCTGCGTCGGCTGGCCGGTCTCCGCGGTGAGCGACAACGCCATCGCCTCGTTCAGCACCGGCGTGCCCGGCCGCACCGACAACTCGGTCATGCCCTGATAGGCACGGCCCGAGGCGTTCTCGTCGAAGCTGATGAGCAGGGGCAGCGACGTCGGATCGTCCTCCGACGCCGACGACATCATGGGGCCCATCCGTCCGGGATCGAAACCCTCGGGGAATTCGAATCCTTCCGGTAGTTCCATACCTTCCGGGGGCCGGAAGCCCGAACCACCGGGCCTGGCGTCGTCGCCGCGCACGCCCATCAGAGTCGAGTTGCCCTTGAGCCGGACGGACACGTCGTTGACGAACGTGCCGTCGATGGTGAGGTCTGCGGTGACCCACTTCTTGTCGCCGGTCTTCTGGAACGTGGTGATCATGTCCCGATATTCGGCATCGGTGATTTCCAGCGATACCTCGTGCTGCACAGAACTGTCGAACAGGTCGACGGTTCCGGCGATGTTCTCGGTGATCTCCGAGGCGATAACCGTTGTGTCCCCGACGATGTAGGGACGGATCCGGGCACTGCCGAACACGGTCGCCATGATCGTGACGAACGCGACGAACACCACCAGCAGCTTCCAGTGCTGACGCAGCGATGTCGGGATCCGATGTCTGAGCCGACGCCGCGGTCGGGGCTCGCCGGCGGTGTTCGTCCCGCTCATCAGATGTCCGTCTGGTCGTATCCGGTCAGGACGGTGACGCGCTGGCCGGTGTTGACCGCGCTCAATGCCGCGATCAGCTCGGATGCCTTCTTACCCTTGCGCAACTGCGCCGTGTAGTACAGCTCGTTGAGTGCTCCCGCACGGACGGATTCGGTGGAGACCAGCTCGAATTCCGTGCAGAACTCGATGAGGACGTCTTCGACGAGCGCGTCGAACCCCGGCTCCGGCGGCACTTGCACCTTCACGACCTGACGCTGCACGTCGAGCTTGAACCAGTTGAACTTGTTCATGATCAGCAGCACGAGGCAGATCGCGACGGTCGCGGCCACCGCGAGGATGTAGAAGCGGGTGCCGGTGGTCATGCCGATCGCCATCACGAGGAAGATGAACCCGACGTCACGAGTTTCTTTGATGGCGTTGCGGAATCGCACGACCGACAGCGCGCCGACGAGCGCGAACGCCCGGGCGATGTTGGAGCCGACCACGAGCATGATCAGCGAGATGATCATGCCGACCATCACGAGGGTCTGCACGTAGGACTGGCTGTAGGAGACGTTCTTGTGCGTGTATCGGTAGACCCAGCCGATGACGGCGGACAGCACGAACGACAATGACAGCGACACGATGATGTCGAATGTCGAAAACGTCCCGCTGAGGTCCTGAAGATCGAAATTCATGGTTGTCCTGGTGTCCGAATGGTTGGAAATCTATGAAAAATGCTGCGTGCGTGGTTAACCCACGACCGGAGCGGGTTCGCCGAAGAGATCCGGCGGGACGGGCTCGTCGAACCCTTCGGGCAGGATCGGTTCGGGTGTGCCGGTGATCGAGCGCGGTGCCAACCCGAACGCCTGCACCGACTGGCAGTACTTCGAGATCCGGATGACCGACATGTTCAGTCGCGCGGTCAGATCCGTCGCCCAGTACGGAACCCGTTCGTTCGCCTTGAGTTCCACGATCGCCAGCTTCGGCGGGATGATGAAGCGGTTCTCGGCGCCGGATGCGAAATGGAAGTCGCGGTCGCGGCCGTGCACCTTGTGATCGATCGTCACCCGCAGGCCCAGATCGGCTTCGCGGCCGACGAACGCCTCCCGCAGGTAGCCGGTCGTGACGACCGGCCGCAGATCGAGATTGCCGATCAGGGTGGTCACCTCGTTCACGAACGGTCGCTGCGACGGATCGCACTCGATCTCCTCGCGGCCGTCCAGCCACCGCCGCGCCTGCCCGTAGGGCAGCGTGATCCGCCGCTTCTGGGTCACGCGGTTGACGCGCTGCTTGATCTCGATCTGCACCGAGGTGTCGTCGGTGCAGTCCGCCGGATTGCCGTACAGCCGCATCCGGAGCTTGCGCCGGAACTTCAGGCCCTCGATCTTCTCCCAGTAGAAGCGCAGATCCGCGGTGTCGTAGTACAGCGACGTCACCGGATATCCGCCGTGCGGCGAGAACGGATCGGCGTCCATGCGGGCGGCGAGCTCGGCCCGCAGCTCCGGGACCTTCATCTCGTCGACGAGGTACTTGATCTCGTACCGGTTGAAGGCGTGCAGCTTGCTCGCCGTCTGCTGATAGCCGACGGGACCGGCCGGAACGTCCTCGACCGATTCGGTTGGATCATCCGACGAGGATCGCTTCCGGAATCGATCGATGAGGCTCATGGCGGCGGCAGCTCCCGGCTGATCGGTGGCGAACGGGTGAACGCTCCGAGTACACCCGACGACGTTTCCGGGAAGCTGGAAGGAAGCTGGCAATCGCCTGTGAGTCGATCTTGCCGCTCAGCCGACGATCACGACCTCGAGGTTGCGCGGACCGTGCACCCCCTCGACGCGTTCGAGTTCGATGTCCGAGGTCGCGGAGGGACCGCTGATCAGGGTGGTGGGCCGCTCCGGCACGAGCCGGGCCAGAGCTTCGGGCACCCCGACCTCGACGGTGTCGAGCGGCACGACGCACACGTGCAGATCCGGCACGAGTGTCAGGGCCCGGCGACCCTGGTCGGCGCTGCCGTCGAGGAAGATGGTGCCCGTCTCGGCGCACGACACCGCCGACGCGGTGACGACCCCGTCGAGCGCTTCGAGCTGCGGCGCCGGCACGTCGGCCGAGTCCACGACGATCTCCCCGTCGAACGCGGCGAGCCACGAGTCGTCGAGACCGGCGGGCACACCCACCCGCGCGACCTTCCGGTCGGCGAGCACCCGCGCGAGGACCGTCGGTAGTTCGGCTGTGGTGCAGCGGTGCACGTGGGCCTTGTAGTCGAGCAACCGGTCGGCGAACAGTTCGTAGCGTTCGTCGTCCGGCAGGGTTCGGCCGGTGCGGTAGGCGCGGGGGATCTCCGTGGGCGCGGACGGCGCGAGCGCCAGGGCGTCGCGGATGCGGCCGAGCACCGTCTCGCGGGCGCTCATCGTTCGCCCCCTTCCTTCCGCGCTGCGGCCATCGCCGCGCGACCTTCGTCGGAATCCCACCACTGCCGGAACGTCTGCTTCGGCGGTGCCGGGATGTCGCGGGCAGCGGTCCAGCCGCCGAGCGGACCGGGCAGCGCCGAGATCGCGCCCTTCTTCCCCGCGACGATCCGGCCGCCGATGCCGCCAGCCTTCTGCGCCGCGGTCCACCGCCGCGAGGACGACATCGCCAGCGACGCCGCCTTCATCGCCGCGGCTTCAACGGTGAGTCCCGCCTGTTCGACCTTCTGGTGCCGCAGTTCGACGAGCAGCGACGGGATGTCGATCTTGACGGGGCAGGCGTCGAAGCACGCGCCGCACAGGCTCGACGCGAACGGCAGCGTCGCGTTCGGGTCGCCTGGTTCGTTCATGCCCGCGAGTTGCGGGGTGAGCACCGCTCCGATCGGACCCGGATAGGTCGAGCCGTAGGCGTGGCCGCCGGTGCGTTCGTAGACCGGGCACACGTTGAGGCACGCGGAGCACCGGATGCAGTGCAGCGCTTCGCGTCCCACCGAATCGGCGAGCGCGGCGGTGCGGCCGTTGTCGAGCAGGATCAGGTGGAACGCCTGCGGTCCGTCACCCGGGGTGACACCCGTCCACATCGACGTGTACGGGTTCATCCGCTCCCCCGTCGACGACCGCGGCAGCAGTTGGAGGAACACCTCGAGGTCGCGGTAGGTGGGGAGCAGCTTCTCGATGCCCATGACGGTGATGAGGGTCTGCGGCAGCGTCAGGCACATCCGGCCGTTGCCCTCGGATTCGACGACCGCGAGGGTGCCGGTCTCGGCGATCCCGAAGTTCGCACCCGATACCGCGACCGGGACGGTCATGAACTTGTGGCGCAGGAACTTTCGCGCCGCCTCCGCGAGGTGCGCGGGATTGTCGTCGAGATCCGGGTCCACGCCCGGCATTTCGCGCAGGAAGATCTCACGGATCTCGGAACGGTTGCGGTGGATGGCCGGGACGAGGATGTGCGACGGCCGGTCGTGGCCGAGCTGGACGATGAGTTCGGCCAGATCCGTCTCGTGCGCGACGATGCCCTGGGCTTCGAGATACTCGTTGAGGCCGATCTCCTGGGTGGCCATGGATTTGACCTTGACGACCTCGCCGGATCCGGTGTCGCGCACCAGTTGTGCGACGAGAGCGTTGGCCTCGTCGGCGTCGGCGGCCCAGTGCACGACGCCACCCCGTTCGGTGACGGCGGCTTCGAGCTGTTCGAGCAGTTCGGGCAGGCGCGCCAGCACGTCCTTCTTGACGGCGGCACCGGCGTCGCGCAGTGCCTCCCAGTCGGGGACCTCCCCGGTCACGCGGAGCCGCTTGGCGCGGATGGTGTGGGTGGCCTTGCCGATGTTGCGCCGCAGCTGACTGTCGGCGAGTTCGTGATGTGCTGCGTCCGGGAACTTTTCGACGCCGCGCAGGTTTCCCGAGCCGCGCGGCGGGACGGTGGGCGTGCCGAGCGCGGTGATGCTCATGCGGTCACCACCGGGGCGTCGGCGGAGGCGAGGATCTCGGCGAGGTGCACGGTGCGGCCGCCGGTTTTCAGGCGCGACATGCCGCCCCCGATGTGCATCAGGCACGACGAGTCGCCGGCCGTGCAGTATTCGGCGCCGGTGGCGGCGATGTTGCGGAGCTTGTCGGACAGCATGGCGGTGGACGTTTCGGCGTTCTTGATGGCGAACGTGCCGCCGAAGCCGCAGCACGAGTCCGCTTCGGGGAGTTCGACGAGGTCGATGTCGCGGACGTTGCGCAGCAACTGCAGCGGTTTGTCGCCGACCCGCAGCATGCGCAGGGAATGGCAGGTCGGGTGGTAGGTGACGCGATGCGGGTAGCGGGCGCCGACGTCGGTGACGCCGAGGACGTCGACGAGGAACTCGGACAGTTCGTACGTTTTGGCCTTGACCGTGTCGACCTTCCCGCGCAGCGCGGCGTCGCCGTAGCGGCCGGCGACGATCTCGTGCTGGTGCCGGACGGATCCGGCGCACGATCCGGACGGAACGACGACCGCGTCGATGGAGGGGTCGCCGAAGGTGTCGGCGTAGTTGCGGACGAGGGGCAGTGCGCCGGGTTGGTATCCGGTGTTGATGTGCATCTGCCCGCAGCAGGTCTGGCCGGGCGGGAACACGACGTCGTGGCCGAGCCTCGCCAGGAGCAGGGCAGTGGCCTTGACCGCGCCGGGGAACAGGGTGTCGCCGAGGCAGGTGGCGAACAACGCGACTCGCATGGTGGATCTCCGCATCGAATCTGTGTGGTCTGACCACACTAACCCACGTTCGGGAGCCACGCACGAGAAAAAGGCGGCCTAGGCTCTGCTGACATGTCGTCGCCGTCCGCACCCCGCGCCTGGGAGCAGGTACTCGCCCGCCTCGAGGAGAAGCTGATCTCCGGTGAACTCGCGCCGGGGCAGCGGCTCCCGGGTGAGCGCATCCTCGCGGCCGAACTCGGCGTGGGCCGGTCGTCGGTGCGTGAGGCGCTGCGGGTGATGGAGGCGCTCGGCCTCCTCACCGCGCACACCGGGTCGGGTCCCAACGCCGGGGCGATGATCGTCTCCCGGCCGGTGGGCGGAATGTCGATGCTCATGCGCATGCAGGTCGCGGCCCAGAACTTTCCGGTCCGCGACGTCGTGCAGACCCGGCTGGTCCTCGAGACCGAGGTCGTGCAGACGCTCGCCGGTACACGCCCGGTCCCGGACCTGTCCCACGCCGAGGAGTTGCTCATCGCGATGGACTCCCCCGAGCTGTCCGCGCACGAGTTCCTGGTCCTCGACTCCCGGTTCCACATCGCCCTGGCCGACGCCGCCGGAAACCTGGTCATCGCCTCGATGATGGCCGCGCTGCGCGAATCGATCGAAAGCTATGTGCTTGCCGGAGCACCCCTCGCCACCTGGCCGGAGACCTGCAGCCGCCTGCGCCACGAACATCACGGCCTCGTCGCGGCGGTGCGGGCCGGGGACGTGGAGGCGGCCCGGCAGCGCATCGGCGACCACATCCGCGGTTACTACGCCGAGAGCCTGTCGAACCCCCTGAACGGAGCACCCCCGCCGGTGGTGTAGTGTTGTTCGTGCAACGCGGGGTGGAGCAGCTCGGTAGCTCGCTGGGCTCATAACCCAGAGGTCGCAGGTTCAAATCCTGTCCCCGCTACCACCACCGGCCCGGACTCTCACGAGTCCGGGCCGGTTTTGTTTCGGGTTATAGGCCAAATTGTGTGTACGGCCCTCGGTGTGTCGTCCTGGTTCAGGGGTGTGATCTGCCCGCCCAGCCGTGTTGGAGACCGTTGCCGTCCTCCCAGCTGAAGTCGGTGCCCATCGTGGGTCCGATCGGTTCGTCCGCGACGGCGTCGCGGCGCTGGGTCCGGGGTGGTGCGTAGTGCTCGGGCCGGACCAGAGTCCACGGGTCGCGGGGTTCGGCGGTCAGGCTGTTGAGTTTCCATTCGGCGGCCCGGCGGGCGTGCTCGACCGGCAGGCCGCGGTGGGTGCGGAACAGGTCCTTGATCGCCTTGTTCGGGCCGCCCTCCAGCGGTGAGGTGGTCCGCTGCAGGGGGTGCGCGTCGTCGGTGAGGTCGGGGTCGATCCAGGTGAACAGGTGGTTGTCGGCGATCAGGCGGCGGAACAGGCCGCGGGTCTTGCGCAGGTCCCGGTGGGTGTACCACCACTGTTGGTCGTCCGGGACCCCGCGGGGTCGGGTCACGTGTGTTTTCGCGTAGGTGCGGTGCCGCAGGAAGCTGTCCCAGCGCGTTTCCCACGCCGCGTACGCCTGCAGCCACAGCACGGCCTGGTCGATACCGCGGACGTTCATCAAAGCCCGGGTGAGGGCGAGGATTTCGCGGCCGGCGTCGAGTCGGGGCGTGAGGGTGTGGTGGCGGCGCACGACCTGGAAGATGTGGAAGTAGCAGCGTTGGATGCGGGTGCCGGGCCACTGCTCGGCGAGCGCGGCGTGCAGGCCGGTGCCGCCGTCGATGACGGCGACGGTCGGGGCCGGGTGGCGCTCCAGGATCTGGAGCCACGCGATCTTCTTCTCGCGGTCGCACCATTGCCAGTCGATGACGTGGTGGCCGTCGGTGGCGATGAGCAGGCACCAGGACTGGAAGTAGGTGCCGTCCAGGATCACCAGATCGGTGGGTGTCGGGGCCGGGGTCGGTGGTGGGACTTCAATGTTCCAGCACCAGGCGGTGTCGCGGCGGAAGGTGCGGGCGCTTGAGGCCACCTGGGAGGGTGCGCGGCCGTCGAGCAGCCAAGCCCGGAACGCGTGCAGTTGGGCTTTGCGGGTGATGTCCGGACGGGACCGGGTCGTCGAGGCACCGCAGGTTGGGCAGCGCCAGCGGGTGCGGCCGGCGGTGGTGGTGCCGTTCTTGACCAGCTTGGCTCCGCATACACCACAGAGCGGGGAATTCCGGGTAGCTGACACCGAACATGCTTTCAGAGCATGTTCGGATCACTATCATTCGAGCTCAGCGTCAGGAAACGGCGGGTTCTGTACACACATTCTGGCCATTAACCCTTTGTTTCGCCCGCGCGAAGGGGTCTCGACGAATCCGCTCGGCCGCCAGTTATCCGCTGTGACGATTGCGTCGGCGTATGACCGGCGACCACGCGGATACGAGGACCCGTTGTCGTTCCCGGAGTAGATTCCGCCTTGACCCGTCAGGCAGACAACCGGGAGGGTGCGATGAGCGAGGACCATCCGAGCGACCCGCCCCGGCAGCGCACCACACCCCGCTGGCTGCGGCCCGCCGTCTTCTACGTCCTGCTCGCCGTCGCCGCCTACCAACTCTCGGGCTGGCTGTTCTTCAACCTCCGCGACTTCCTCGGACTGCTGTTTCTGGCGTGGTTGCTCAGCATCACCCTCGAGCCGGTCGTCGACTGGCTGGAGCGGTTCGGGATGCGCCGCGGCGCCGCGACCGGTCTGGTGCTGTTCGGCCTGCTGGCGTTTCTGATCGGGTTCGTCGCGCTGTTCGGGACGCTGCTCGTCGAACAGCTCGGTCAGTTGCTCAAAGCACTGCCCGATGCCATCACCACGGTCACCGAGTGGTCCAACCGCACGTTCGACACGAACTTCTCGACCGGCGACGAACTGATCAAGCTGACGCCGGAGACCATCAGGGATCTCGTGCAGCGGTTCACGCCCGGGGTGCTCGGCGTGGTGTCCTCGGTGGTGAGCGTGGTGTTCCAGGCCCTGACGATGCTGCTGTTCGTGTTCTACATGTCGGCGGAGGGTCCCGCCCTGCGGCGCACCATCTCGAGCTGGTTCCCCGCCCGGCAGCAGAAGATCATCGCGACGGTGTGGGAAACGTCCGTCGAGAAGGCCGGCGGATACGTCGTCTCCCGGCTGATCCTCGGAGCCATCAGTGCCATCGGTACCGGCATCTTCCTGATGATCATCGGTGTGCCCTACTGGCTGCCGCTCGCGCTGTGGACGGGCATCGTGTCGCAGTTCGTCCCGACCCTGGGCACGTATCTGGCGATCGCCCTGCCCGCGATCATCGCCGCCGCCAACCAGCCCATCGACGGGCTGTGGGTGGTGCTGTTCGGAACCGGCTATCAACAGGTCGAGAACTACGTGCTGCACCCGCGCATCACGTCGAAGACCGTCTCGATCCACCCGGCGGTCGCGTTCGGTTCGGTGATCGTCGGAGCGTCGTTGTTCGGCGCGATGGGTGCGCTGGTGTCCGTCCCGGTCGTGGCGGTGCTGCAGGCTCTCGTCGAAACATACGGTCACCGTTACGAACTGGTCGTCGAGCCGGGTGACATCGACCAACCAGGCGACACCGACACCGACAGCGCCGAAGCCGAGTAGTGCGCCTGCGGCGCCCGTGTGCCTTTGTGGCGGCTCCCACCGCCACAAAGGCACACGGGCGGCGAAGCCGCCTAGCGCTTCGCCATGTCCCGTACCGCCACGTGCGCGAACAGCATGCTCGCGCCGATGGGGTTGCCGCCGCCCGGGTACACCGTGCCGCTGACCGCGGCCATCGTGTTGCCCGCCGCGTACAGGCCGGGAATCGGTTCACCCGCGGGGGTCAGGACCCGCGCCGACGTATCGGTGCGCAACCCGCCCTTGGTGCCCAGATCGGAGATCCCGAACGCCGCCGCGTGGAACGGGCCCTTCTCGATCGGGACCATCGGGGACTGCCCGCCGGAAAACGCGCGGTCGTACGGTTCGTCGCCGCGGCCGAAGTCCTCGTCGACGCCCTCGGCGGCCATCTCGTTGTAGCGGGCGACGGTCGCGACCAGTGCGTCGGCGGGGACCCCGATCTGTTCGGCGAGTTCCTCGAGGGTCTCCCCCGTCTTCCACAGGCCGGCCGCGATGTACTTCTCGGGTTCGACCATCGGCACGTTCGTCGCCTGGACGGGCGGAACACCGCCGTCCTTGTCGTCGTAGATCATCCAGAACGGCAGGGTCAGCGAACCGGCGTCCATCTGCGCGATGACATCGCGGCCGAGTCGGTCGTAGGGCGCCGACTCGTTGACGAAACGCTTGCCGCCCTGGTTGACGAAGATGCCGCCCGTGAACCACAGCGCGAACGCGGAGCGCCCGTCCGGGTGGGTCATACCGGGCGACCACCAGGCCTCGCCCATGAGATCGACGTCGGCGCCGGCGGCGATGCCCGCCTGGTGTGCCTTACCGAGATTCGACCACGGCCCCATCGAATCCCGCGCCTCGCCGGGCACGCCGTACTCGGCGCGCATGGCGTCGTTCTGCTCGAACCCACCGGCCGCGAGCACGACACCGCGGCGGGCACGGATCGCGCGACGCTCGCCGTCGTGTTCGACGATGCCTCCGACGACCGCGCCGTCCTCGACGACGAGATCGACCAGCGGCGTGTTCAGATGGGTGCTGACGTCGGGGAACTTCTTCAGCGCCACCAGGAATCGTCCGACCAGTGCGCGACCGCCGATGAGGTGACCGGGCAGGGGTTCGCCGTTGCGTTCGCGGCCGAGGGGACCGCGGATGGACTCGTTGAGATCCTCGATCCCCTTCGCGGACAACGGCGACGGAATGATGTGCCGGCCCGTCGCGCTGGCCTTGGGCGCCTTGCCGAAGTAGTCGGGCCACGGCAGGACCTGGAATTCCAGGTCCGCGTCGATTTCGAGATAGTCGATGAGCGAGGCACCTCCGGTGACGAACGCATCCTGCAGTTCGCGGGGCGTGCGGTCGCCGACCACCGCGTGGAAGTAGGTGAGGGCGTCCTCGATCGTGTCCTCGTCGCCGGCGCGGCGCAGCACCGCGTTCGTCGGGAACCACATGCCGCCGCCACCGGAGTAGGAGGTGGTGCCGCCGAACTGCTCCGATGCTTCGACGAGGATCACCGACAGGCCCTCACGGGCGGCGGTGTACGCGCCGCAGCACCCACCTGCTCCCGACCCGACGACGAGCACGTCGCATTCTTCCGCCCAATCCACCACGCTGCCTCCCGAAGACCGTTCCCTGAACGGTTGATCACGGTAGGCGCAGCCGACGGCTCGCGGGACGGAATGTCCTACTGGGCGGGAAGTTACCCGGGCGGGTGCCCGCCGCGGAAAACACGTCGTCCGCCGACCCCCCTGCAGGCCGGCGGACGACGTGGTCGAGCGTCAGACGATCAGCGTCGCGGCGGTCGCGGCGACGACCTCGTCGACACTCACACCGGGGGCCGTCTCGACGAGCTTCAACCCCTCGTCGGTGACGTCGATGACGGCCATGTCGGTGATGATCCGCTGGACGCAGCGCTTGCCGGTGAGCGGCAGCGTGCATTCCTCGAAGATCTTCGGCTCACCCTTCTTCGTGACGTGTTCCATCATCACGATCACGCGCCGCGCGCCGTGCACGAGGTCCATCGCGCCGCCCATGCCCTTGACCATGGCACCGGGGATCATCCAGTTCGCGATGTCACCCTTTGCGCTGACCTGCATCGCACCGAGGACGGCCACGTCGATCTGGCCACCGCGGATCATCCCGAAGGACTGCGACGAGTCGAAGAACGATGCGCCGGGCACGACGGTGATGAGTTCCTTGCCGGCGTTGATGAGTTCGGGGTCGATCTCGTCCTCGTACGGGTACGGGCCGACACCGAGCACACCGTTCTCCGAGTGCAGAACGACCTCGATGCCCGGGTCCAGGTAGTTCGGGACCAGCGTGGGCATACCGATGCCGAGGTTGACGTACTGCCCGTCGGACAGTTCCTGTGCGACGCGCGCGGCCATTTCCTCGCGGGTCAGTTTCCGGGTGGCTGCCTGGGTCATGAACGGACCGTCCTGTTCTCGATGCCGACGGTGACCGGGCCGACCGGCACGACGCGCTGCACGTGGATGCCGGGGGTGTGGATCTCGTTGGGATCCAGCTCGCCGGGTTCGACGAGGTATTCGACCTGGGCGATGGTGATGCGGCCCGAGGTCGCGGCCGGAGGGTTGAAGTTGCGGGCGCTCTGCCGGTAGACGAGGTTGCCGTGGCGGTCGCCCTTCCACGCGTGGACGAGGGCGAAGTCGGCGACGATGCCGCGTTCCATCACGTAGGTGACGCCGTCGAACTCGCGGGTCTCCTTCGGCGGGGACGCGACCGCGATGCCGCCGTTGCCGTCGTAACGCAGCGGCAGTCCGCCCTCTTCGACCTGCGTGCCGACACCGGCAGGGGTGAAGAACGCCGGGATGCCCGCGCCGCCGGCGCGCATGCGCTCGGCGAGGGTGCCCTGCGGGGTCAGTTCGACCTCGAGTTCACCGGCGAGGTACTGGCGCGCGAATTCCTTGTTGGAACCGACGTAGGAGGAGATGGTGCGGCGGATGCGGCCCTTCTCCAGGAGCACCCCGAGACCGAAACCGTCGGTTCCGCAGTTGTTGCTGACCGTCTCGAGGTTGGTGGCGCCCTGCTCGAGGAGGGCATCGATGAGGATTTCGGGGACGCCGACCAGGCCGAATCCGCCGACAGCGATCGTGGCGCCGTCCGGGATGTCGGCTACGGCCTCGGCGGCGGTGGCAACGACTTTGTCCATGACCCAAGAGTAGCGCGTTCCGTACGCAATGTGAACCCTCGTACGTATCGCGAACAAGGGCTATGCTGGGGGACATGACCGTCACGCTCAATCACGAACGGCACGGCGACCCTGCCGCCGCACCCGTGGTGCTCCTCGGCTCGCTCGGATCCGACCTGTCGATGTGGGCACCCCAGATCGAGGCCCTGTCGGCCGTCGCGCACGTCGTTGCCGTCGACCATCGCGGACACGGGAAATCCCCTGCGCCCCAAGGCCCCTACACCCTCGACGACCTCGGCGGCGACATCCTGGCGCTGCTCGACGACCTCGGCCTGGACTCCGTGCACTTCGTCGGGCTGTCCCTGGGCGGGGCCGTCGGACAGTGGCTCGCCGCGCACCACCCGGAGCGCGTGCGCACCCTCACCCTGCTGTGCACCTCGGCCGCGTTCGCCCCGCCCGGACCGTGGCACGAGCGGGCCGCGACCGTGCGCACCGCGGGTCTGGCCTCCATCGCCGAATCGATCGTCGACCGCTGGTTCACCCCCGGCCTGCGCGACCGCGACCCGGCACTCGTCGCCCGGCACGTCGACATGGTGAAGTCGACGACCGACGAGGGCTACGCCGCGTGCTGCGAAGCACTCGCGGGCTGGGACGGCCGCGCCGACCTCGCGCGCATCACCGCACCCACCCTGGTCGTCGCCGGCGAGCAGGACCCCGCGACACCGCCCGCCACCATGCGGGCACTCGCCGACGGCATCGCGGACGCCACCTTCCACGTCGTCGACCCGGGCGCGCACCTCGCGAATGTCGAACAGGCCGAACGGATCACGGAACTGGTGCTCGCGCACATCGCCCGCACCCCGGACGGTCGCTGAACACACCCGCGGACACGTGGAAGTATTCGGGCACACCGACACCGAGGGGGATTTCCGGACCATGAGCGAAATCGACGCCGCCACCGCGCCGCAGCAGAACCCGTCAGCCGACGACACTCCCGCGGCCTCACCCGACTTCGTGCAGTCGCTGGCCCGCGGGCTGGCCGTCGTCAAGGCGTTCGACGCGACGCACCCGCGGCGCACCCTCAGCGACGTCGCCAAGGCCACCGGCCTGACCCGCGCGACCGCCCGCCGGTTCCTGCTGACCCTCGTCGAACTCGGCTACGTCCGGACGGACGGGTCGCTGTTCTGGCTGACCCCGCGGGTGCTCGAGCTCGGCTACAGCTACCTGTCCAGCCTGACGCTGCCCGACGTCGCGCGGCCGCACCTCGAAGCGCTCGCCGCTTCGGTGCACGAATCGACGTCGGTGTCGGTGCTCGACGGCGACGACATCGTGTACGTCGCGCGGGTGCCGGTCAGCCGGATCATGACCGTGTCCATCACGCTCGGCACCCGCTTTCCGGCGCACGCGACGTCGATGGGTCGCGTGTTGCTCGCGGGCCTGTCCCCCGAGGACCTCGACGCCTATCTCGACCGCGCCGACCTGCGGCCGCTGACCGGACGAACCGTGGTGACCCCGGACCAGCTGCGCGCCGAGCTCGACACCATCCGCCGCGACGGCTTCTGCATCGTCGACCAGGAACTCGAGGAAGGGCTGCGGTCGCTGGCCGCACCGATCCGGGACGCCTCCGGCACGGTGATCGCCGCCGTGAACATCTCCACCCACGCCGCCCGCTACACGCTCGACACAGTTCGCGGCGAACTGGTCCCCGCGGTCGTCGCGACCGCCGCTGCGATCTCCACGGACCTCGCACGTACCCAAACCCATTAGAAATCAACGGAACCGAGGAATAACATGCTCGACGCAGTGATCTGCGAACCACTCCGCACCCCGGTCGGCCGCTTCGGCGGCGCGCTGAAGGACATCGCCCCGGAGGACCTCGCAGCCACCGTCATCCGCGAAATCATCACGCGCACCGGAATTTCCGGCTCGGACGTCGACGACGTGATCCTCGGTCAGGCGTCCCCGGGTGGCGAGGCCCCCGCGATCGGCCGCGTCGCGGCACTCAACGCGGGGCTCGGCGTCGACGTTCCGGGTCTCCAGGTCGACCGTCGATGCGGCTCCGGCCTCCAAGCGATCATCCAGGCCGCCATGCAGGTTCAGACCGGCGGCAGCGACCTCGTTCTCGCCGGCGGCACCGAATCGATGAGCCAGGCCGAGTTCTACGCGACCGGAATGCGCTGGGGCGTCAAGGGTGAAGCGGTCGCGCTGAACGACCGGCTCGCCCGCGCCCGCGTCACCGCCGGCGGCCGCGACTTCCCCGTTCCCGGCGGCATGATCGAGACCGCCGAGAACCTGCGCGCCGAGTTCTCCATCTCCCGCGAGGATCAGGACGCCCTCGCGGTGCAGTCCCACCAGCGTGCCGTCGCCGCCCAGAGCAGCGGCGTGTTCGCGCAGGAGATCGTCCCGGTCGCGGTGCCGCAGCGCAAGGGCGATGCGGTGCTGTTCGACACGGACGAGCACCCGCGCGCCGACACCAGCATGGAATCGCTCGCGAAACTCCGTCCCATCCGCGGCAAGATCGACCCCGACTCCACCGTCACCGCCGGCAACGCCAGCGGCCAGAACGACGGTGCCGCTCTCGCCATCGTCACCACCCCGGAGAAGGCCGCACAGCTCGGTCTGCGACCGCTGGCCCGCCTCGCCGGCTGGGCGGTCGCGGGAGTGCCGCCGCGCACCATGGGCATCGGCCCGGTCCCGGCGACCGAACAGGTCCTGAAGCGCCTCGGCCTGACCCTGTCCGACCTCGACGTCATCGAACTCAACGAGGCGTTCGCCGCCCAGACGCTCGCCGTCACCCGCACCTGGGGTCTCGAACCGGACGATCCGCGGCTGAATCCCAACGGCTCGGGCATCTCGCTGGGGCACCCGGTCGGGGCGACCGGTGGCCGCATCCTCGCCACCCTGCTGCGCGAACTCGACCGTCGCGAGGGTCGCTACGGTCTCGAAACCATGTGCATCGGCGGCGGCCAGGGTCTCGCCGCGGTGTTCGAGCGCCTCGCCTGAACCCACCGGATCTACTGAACCCGGTGGCGGGAACCATCGGTCCTGACCGGATGATGGTTCCCGGCACCCGGTCAGGACTCCGGGGCGACCTTCACGACGAGCTTGCCGAAGTTCTTCCCCTCGAGCAGCCCGATGAACGCCTCCGGCGCGGCGCCGAGACCGTCGACGATGTCCTCCCGGTACCGCAACCTGCCGCTGCGGACCCATTCGGAGGCGTCGCGCAGGAAGTCGTCGTGCATCTCGCGGACGAACTCGGACTGGATGAACCCGCGGACGGTCAGGCTCTTGACCAGCACCGTCGAGAAGAACGCCGGCAGCCGGTCCGGCCCCTCGGTCGGGAGGGTGTTGTACTGCGCCACCAGACCGCACACCGGCATCCGCGCATACAGGTTCAGCAGCGGGATCACCGCTGCCTGGACCGCTCCGCCGACGTTCTCGAAGTAGACGTCGATGCCATCCGGCACCGCCTCCCGCAACCGCTCCGCGAAATCGGGGGCACGGTGGTCGACGGCCGCGTCGAACCCGAGGTCGTCGAGCAGATGCCGGCACTTCTCGGGGCCGCCGGCGATCCCGACCGCGCGTGCGCCCTTGATCTTCGCGATCTGCCCGACCGCGGACCCGACGGGACCGCTCGCCGCCGCGACCACGACGGTCTCGCCCTCCTTCGGTTGCCCGATCTTCAACAGGCCCGAATAGGCGGTGAAACCCGGCATACCGAGCACACCGAGCGCCGTCGACAGCGGCGCCGCCTCTGGATCGAGCTTCCGTACGGCCCGCCCGTCGACGACCGCGTGCGTCTGCCAACCAGTTCCCGCCAGCACGTAATCACCCTCGGCGAAGTCCGGGTGACGCGACGTGACGACCTGCGCGACCGTCGCCCCGACCATCACGTCACCGAGTTCCACGGGCGGCGCGTAGGACTTCGCGTCGCTCATCCGGCCCCGCATGTAGGGGTCCAGCGACAGGTACACCACCCGCACCAGGATCTGACCGTCCCCGGGTTCGGGAACGTCGACGGTCTCGGTGCGGAAGTTCTCCGGAGTGGGTGCGCCGACCGGGCGGGAGGCAAGGACGATCCGGGTGCTCTGGACGTTCGTGGAGTCGCTCATGCCCCTCAGTGTGCCCGCCCGAAGCGGTACGTATGCGCCGGTTCCCTTCACCCGGTGGACACGGCGGCGGTCGCGGCCGAATTGAGCGCGCGCACGCGACCCGAGACCGTTCGGGCCTCACCTGTCCGCTGCAGTGCGACGGTGCGGCGGCCGCCGGGCGGCAGGTGGAACCACGAGTCGGCGGGTTCGAATCCGCGCAGTTCGAGCGACACGTACTGGGCGGCACCGTCGGTCGCGACCTCCAGCGACCACTCACCGGACTCCGATTCGATTGCGGTGGCGGATAATCCGATGCTGCGTTCGTACGGGCGCACCGCTTCCCCGACCAGGTACACGTCCTCGGACAGCACGCTGCCGTCGGCCGCGACGAGCCGCGCCGTGGCGGATTCGTAGGTCTGCGGTCCGAACCTGTACGTGTGGGTGACGTCGGTGAAGCGACCGAGCAGTTCGTCGAACGACCACGTAGACGCGCTGTGCGCGGCGAGTTCCACCGACAGCGTCTCCTCGTGCGCGACGACGCCGCTGCGGGTGTGCACCAGCAACTCCAGGCGCGCCTCCACCGCAACCGCGGTGTCGTTGAACGCGTCGATGCGCAGACCGTCGATCCCGTCGTCGCCGAGGAGCACCGCGACCGGCGCCCAGATGCGGCGCAGCACGAACCACGGGGCCTTCGGCACACCGGAATGCTCGAGCACGCCCCAGCCGGCGCCCGGCTCGAGATCGCGCGCCGCGAGGATCAGCGCGCCGTGGCATCGCGAATCGGGGCGACGCCAGAATGCCAGGGTCGCGGCGAACGCCTCGCACACCGCGGCCCGCCCGAGATCCAGATACCGCTCCGGGTCCGACCATCGCACAGTCGCCGGATCCTGCTCGAAGACCGTGCGCACGTAGTGATCTCGCACGTCCTCGAAGTCCCAGGACGCGCCGTGGTCGCGCGGCACGGCCGTCTTCCACCGCGGGTGGTGCCCCGCGACCGCGACCGTCCCGAAATCCGCCTCGATCGCGTCGTTGCCCGGCGGGATCGAGAACGCGAGGCATTCGGCGGCGAATCGCACACCCGCAGAGCGCACGTCGGTCAGCGGACGCCGATACCCGCCGACACCGAAGTAGTGCGCGATCCCCGACCCGACGTGGGTGGGCAGCACCCGCGACCCGGGCGGGGCCGACGGTGACGACGAAACCCACACCGCCGCCGGAGCCTCCGCCGCGACGACCGCGGGCAGCCACTCGTCGAGCGCAGCGATGGGCGGACGCCCGAGACCGAGCATCGTGGGCTGCTGTTCGGTCTCGCTGCCCCCACACACGACGGCGAGCGCCGGATTGCCGGATACGGACCGCAGCACACCTCGTACCTCGTCGACGAGAAGTGCTCGGAACTCTTCGGTTTCGGGCGGGTCGGTCGTCGCGAGCATCACGTCCTGCCACACCAGGATTCCCGATTCGGCGCACGCCGACCAGAAGGCGTCGTCCTCGTAGACCATCGTGCCCGGAATGCGGATCAAGTTGACACCCGCGTCGATGCACCGCTCGAGCATACGCCCGGTCTGCTCCGGGGAGGTCAGTGCGACGGGGTCCGCGGGCGTCCACACGAGACCGCGGCAGAATACGCCGATACCGTTGATACTCAATCGGAATCCGCCGTCGGACCGGTCCACGGTGAGGTCGCGGAACCCGACCGCACCGACATCCACGCGGTCGCCGCCCACCTCCAGTGAGACCGGGTACAGCGCCGGTTCACCGTGGGTGTGTGGCCACCAGCGCCGCACGTCGGGCACCTCGACGCGGGCGCGGACCCTGCCGTCCTCGATCGTCGCCGACGCCACCGCGGAGCCGACCCGTGCCGTCACCGAATCACCCACCGCAACACCGGACAACGTCACGTCCAGATCCACGACACCGCTGTCGCCGTCGACCGTCACGCGGATCCGGCGGTCGACGAGGCGCGGCGCACTCGCATCCACCAGCGCGACGCGACGCCACGGCCCGACGGGAGCCGGCACCCCGGAGAACACCGGGGCGCGACCGAGCATCGTGGTGCGGATCCACCGCAATCCCTGTGCCCGGATCATCGACGACCGCCACCGTCCGCGCGGGCGCCTCTTCGCGACCGCCGCATCAAGGGACGCGAATCGCAGTGCAAAACAGAAGTTCTCGGGAATCGAGTCCAGTTCGACCACCAACGGAACGAACATCGACTCCGACACGGCGACCCGCTCGTCTCCGACCCACACCTCGGCCAGGGTGGCGAGACCGTCCAGTTCCAGTCGCCACGGCCCGGTGCCGGATCGCTGTACCTGCGTGACGAACCACCAGTCGGAGGCGTCCGTGTGCGCCTCGCGGGCGGCCGTCGCGCCGTGCGCGGTGCGGATCGCTCCGGCCGCGGTACCGGGCACCTCGGCCACCAGCCGGGATCCGAGCTGGTCCGGCAACTGATCCGGAGAGAGCACCGCCCCCGGAGGCGTTGCGACACAATGCCAGACGGCTCCGTCGAACAGATCCATCAGGCCGGCCCGGACACCCGGCTCGGAACGGCCTGTCCCGCGGCCGCCGCGACGACGGTCATCGCACGCTGCCACGCGTCGGCCATCGCGTCGAGTTGTTCGGTGGGGTCGACGGCACGTCCCCGCGCCGCGCGGGCCATCCGGAACTGCACGGCCTTGGCGCCCTCGGCGACCGCACGGAAATCGTCGATCGCACGGCCCGCGTCCGGATATCCGGCGTTCTGCATGTAGGCGCACACGTCGGCGGCGAGTTCGGCGGTCGCACCGCACTGACGCAGCACCCCGAACGACCACCGGTGGAATCCGTCCACGCCTGCGGCACCGAGCCATTCGACGTCCGCGAGGACACGGGCCGCGAGGTCGCGCACCGGGTTCCCCCGAGGCCGGGCACGCAGATGTCGGCGCAGTGCGGTATCGAAGGCGTCGACGTTCAGTGTCGCACCCGGACGGAACCGGATCTGTTCGACATACGGAGGCCACGCCGGTGGCTCCGGCTCGTCGAGGCCGAAGACACCGCGGAAGTCGGCACCGGTGAGGCGATGGCAGCCGCTGTTGTGGAAGTACTGCAGTTCTTCGCGGTCGCGGTCGACGAGCACCGGCACGATCGTCGTCTTGCCGTGCGCTTCACGGTATCCGGTGCCGGCCGTGTCGGGCAGCCAGAACGAGTCGACCTCGACGGTGGAGAGGATGCCCGCGGTCGCGTTGTCCTCGATGTGCTCGATCGGTCGCCGCCACACGTTCATCTCGTCGACCTCGATGCCGTACAACGCGAACAGGTCCTCGGGCTTGAACTTGAGGAATGTCCACTGCGCCCCGTCGAATCGGGCGCCGAACGCGCACACCGCCACCGGCACCGGGTCGAGACCCAGCGAATGCAGGATCTCGATCCACAGGTCGGCGTAGCAGTTCGTCTCGGTCCAGATACGGTTGCCCCCGTGGATCGGGTGCGGGACGTAGTCGTCGGCCGAGACCCCGAGCAGCCGGACCGTCACGGAAACATCCTGTCCTTCACCGCGACCGGCCAGCGCTCCGGGTCGAAACCGTGGGTACGCAGCAGCGTTAGCGCGATGCGTTCCATCCCGAATCCCACACACGCACTGTGCGCGACGTCCCCGTCGGCCGTGGTGATACCGAAGGTGTCGCCGAAGTGGTCCTGGTGGCAGTTGCAGGACACGACGGCCGTACCGTCCCCGAGGTCGCCGTAGAGCCGCACCGTCAGTTCGGTCTTGAGGTTCTCGTGCCGCTGGTTCGCAGCGAGCATCCGCCCGGCACGCCCGAAGAACGGGTCGTTCGCGACCTCCGCCGTCGCGTCGAGACCCAGGTCCGCGAGCACCTCGAGTCCCCGCTCGATCCACGAATCGCGGTGCCGGGCAGCATCGTCCGCGGTGCCGATGCGCACGAACTCGTGCATCCGGAACGCCTGCATGCGTGCCGGGTCGACGGCCGGTTCGTGGCGGAAGCAGTAGCCGTACACGTCGAGGAGTTCACCACCGTCCCGCAGGGTTCCGCTGTACCGCGCATAGGCGGGATGGCAGGCCGCGGAGACGAGGACGGTCTCGGCCGGTTCGAGCCACGGATCCCACGTCTCGCCGCGCGCCCGCGCCGCGAGCAGTTCGGCATGCTCGGCGTTGCTCCCGGCGAAGGTGTTGATCGCCCCGGTCAGGTGTGGGAACGACGCGATGTAGTCGGTGCGTTCGAAGCTGGTGCGCGGGAACACCGGTGGGAAACGCAACCGGGTCGCGGCCCGGCCGGGTCCCGCCGCGACGACGACCCGATCGATGCCGTCGACGATGTCCTCGAAAACGCCGGAGCGCCCGTACAACCCGGGAACCCCGGTTTCGACGAGCAGGCCGGCGGCGATCAGTTGCTGCTGGAATTCCCGGCGCGCCCGATCCAGTTCGGTGCGGTCGTCGATCGATGCGGTGCTCATATCGTTCCTCGGTAGGCAAGTGACATCTGGGCCGAATTGGCCATGATGCGATCGTTGTTCACCATCACCGCGGCGCCGAGAGCGTCGCGCATGTGACGTCCCAGGGAATAGCGGCCGTCCTCGCGGTATCCGTCGATGCCGCAAATGAGCAGGGCCTTGGTGACGAGTTCGACGACGAGTGTCGACGCGGTCACCTTCAGGTTGTTCATGGCCAGCGAGAATCCCAGGCCGCTCGGGTTCTCGGGCTCGACGATCGCGGCGTCGAACCGGGCCGCGGACGCGAAGACGAGATCGGAGAACTGCTGGTGCACGCCGGCGGCCTCGGCCAGGCGCAGGGCGCCGGGTGGCGTCACACCGGGTTGCTTGCGTCCCGCGGCCCGAACGAAGCTGCGGGCCTTGTCCATTGCGGCGTCGGCGATGCCGAGCCACACCGCGGACCACACGCAGTGGGACACGGGCAGCATCGTGCGGGACGAGATGTCGGCGTAGGACGCGGGGACGATCATGTCGGCGCTGCTGCGGGCCTCGAGCACGAAGCCGGGGCTGCACGTGCCGCGCATTCCCAGGGTGTTCCAGTCCCCGGTGCGCTCGAGCGTCACATCGTCGCGGCGGCACACCACGAGCACCTGATCACTCGCGGGGCTGTCCTCGGTCCGCCGTGCGGTCACGAGGATCGCGTCGGCGTACTCCCCGTACGAGACGACGGGGGTGTTCTTGCGCAGGGTCAGAGTGTCCCCGTCGACCCGGGCCGCACACAGGCTGCTGCGGACGTCGCCGCCGGTTCCGAGTTCGGTGGTCGCCGACGCGAGGAGAAGCTCGCGGGCGGCCACGTCGCGGACGAAGTCGACCAACGCGGCGCTGTCGGCGTGGTGGACGAGCGAGACGATCTGGGTCTGGTGCATCGCGAAGACCATGGCGGTGGACGCGCAGTAGCGGCCCAGGATCCGGGTGATCTCGCACAGTTCGCCGAGGGAGGCGCCGGCGCCGCCGTGCTCCGGCGGCACACCGCACGACAGCAGCTTGTGGGCGCCCAGTGCCGCGAGGGCTTCGTGAGGGAACCTGGCGTCGCGATCCACCTCGTCGGCCCACTGTGCCGCGATGTCACGACCGACGCTCTCGGCACGCTCGCGAAGTGGCGGGGGCCCATCGGTTTCGGCGTTGCGCTCGTCGAGGAGGCTCATCACACACCCAGTTCGGTGAGGGCCACGTGGATGGCATCGACGCTCGCGAACGTGCTCTTGCGCAGCAATTCGTCGGGGAATTCGACGTCGAACGCGTCCTCGAGCGCGAGCATCACGTTGACGCTCGCATGCGAGGTGAGACCCAGTTCGTAGAGATCCGCGGACCGTTCGACGGTGGTCGAATCGACCGACAGCCGCCCGTGCTCGCCGAGGATCTTGCGGATGGCCTGCTCAGTCATGCTGGGTCACTTCCTGTTCTACGTTCCTGCGACGACCGCCGTCACGGTCGCGAGGGCATACCGGGGTTCGTGCGAGATCGAGACCTGGATATCGATCACCTGTTGATCTCGGGCGAGTGCCGCAGCGTTACCGCTGAGTTCGACGGTGCACCCGCCCCACTCGGCGCGCCGGATCTCGATGGAACGCCACGGCACCGCGGTGTCGCCCGGGCGCAGCACTTTCAACACCGCTTCCTTGGCCGCGAACCGCGCGGCGAGGCGTTGGGACCGGTGTGCGCCCGTGCACGTCTCGAGTTCGTGAGGCGTGAAAGTGCGGGTCAGGTAACGATCTCCGAAGATTTCGATGCTGTCCGCCACGTCCTGCACGGTCACCAGGTCGCACCCGATCCGTGGGGTCCACGTGGGACGGCGGTCGTCGACGGTCACGGGCCTCCTGCGGTTTTCCGGGCCCGATGCGGCACCGGCGTCTGCCGTACAGGACACCGCCGGAAACGCACCGAGTGTGCCGAACACTGTAACCGCAGGTCGCGGGGCGCTGTGAAGCCCGATCGGACTGTCCGCCAACGAATTCTGGATTTTCACCCCATGTTTCACCCACACAGGGTCTACGCGGCGCCGTCCCCACAACGAGCTGCGCCCCGGACGGTGATCGTCCGGGGCGCAGCTGGTCGGTATCGGGTCAGGCGGTCGGTCTCGGTCAGGCGATGGCCGGTGCGGGTTCGCGTTCGTCGTCCGGCGTATCCGTGGCCACCGGTTCCTCCACTTCCGCGGCCGGTTCGATCGCGGCCGGGACCGGCTCGGCGGTCTGCGCGTAGTAGAAGTGCGGACGCCGGCGGCCGAGGAACGAACCGCACCACGACATCACCGCGATGTAGCGGTTGCGGAAGCCCACCAGGTAGACGAGGTGGACCGCAAGCCACAGAACCCACGCGATGAAGCCGGTGAGCTCGATCTTGCCGATGCGAGTGATCGCGCGGAAGCGGTTGATGATCGCCATGCTGCCCTTGTCCCGGTACTGGAACGGGGTGCCGGCGGGGATCTTGCCGAGGATCATCTTCGCGACGTGGCGGCCACCCTGCATCGCGAACGGCGACTGCGCGGGCAGATTGTCGAGCGTGACCATGTCGCCGATCGCGTAGATGTTGTCCGCGCGGCCGACGGTGAAGTCGTTGTCGACGAGCAGACGGCCACCGCGGACGGTGTCGCAGCCGGTGCGCTCGGCGAGCACGCCGGCGAAGTCGTTTGCCTGGATACCGGCCGACCAGATGATCGTCTCGGCGGTGAGCCGGCGTGTTTCCTCGGTCGACGGCGTCGTCAGGGTCGCTCCGTGCTCGTCGATGTCGGTGACCATCGTGTTGAGCACGACGTCGACACCGGCCTTCTCGAGCGATTCCTTCGAGTAGTCGCTGAGCTTGCCCCCGAACGGCGGGAGCACCTTGTCCGCGCCCTCGACGAGGGTGACGGTGACGTCGTCGGCATTGATGTTGCCGATCGATTCCGCGAAGTAGCGCTGCGCGAGCTCCTTGATCTGGCCGGCCAGCTCGACGCCGGTCGGGCCTGCGCCGACGACGATGAAGCTGAGCAGGTTCTTGCGGAGCTCGGGGTCGGTGGTGATGTGCGCTTCCTCGAAGCACCGGATGATCTGGCGGCGCAGCTTCTCGGCGTCGTCGACGGTCTTGAGGGCGTACGTCAGCTCGGCGAACTCGTCGCGGCCGAAGTAGGCCTGACGGGCGCCGGTCGCGGCGACGAGGTGCTTGTAGCCGAGGGTGTGCCGCTTGCCGGCGGCCTCGTAGACGACGGTGTTCGCGTCGGGGTCGACGTCGACGACGCGACCGAGCCGGACGTCGGCGTTGGGATACTTGGCGAGGATGGCGCGGACCGAGGGGGCGATCTCACCGGGCGAGATGACGCCCGTGGCGACCTGGTACAGCAGCGGCTGGAAGAGGTGTTCGGTGGTCTCGGAGATCAGCACGAACGGGGTACCCGCCTTGCCGAGCTTCTTCGCGGCCGCGAGGGCACCGAAGCCCGAACCCACGATGACTACGTCCGTCCGGTCGAACTCTGCATCGGCCATAACCTGCCAAACCTCCACGCTGAAGTCTTCTGATGTCGATGTATGAGTTCAACCGTATGTATCTCCCCGGGCGCGGTCCACTAACCTGGGATATTCGAAATACTGTTATCTGGTTTGCTCATAAATAGGAGGGCGATGGACTTCCGGCAACTGCGGTACTTCGTGGCCGTCGGAGAGGAGTCGAGCTTCTCGCGGGCCGCGCAGCGCTGCTTCATCTCGCAGTCGGCGATCAGCCACCAGATCGCGAAACTCGAGAACGAGCTGGGAACGAGCCTGTTCGAGCGATCCACCCGCGCCGTCCGGCTCACCGACGCGGGCCGCCGTCTCATGCCGATCGCCGCCGAGGTCCTCGCCCTCGAGGCACGCGCCCTCGAGGTGGGCAAGCCGCCCCGCGACCGCATCCGGATCAGCGCGAACATGAGCTTCGCCGCGCAGAGCCTCGACGCGATCTCCCGGGTCCGCGAGCAGCACCCCAACCTCGACATCGAGTTCGTCATCCGGGACTTCGCGGACCGCGTGGACGCGGTGGCGGCCGGCGACGCCGACCTCGCCCTCATTCGCGGCGACATCGACCGGCCGGAACTCGAGGCGATCGAACTGGGCGTCGAGGACCTCGTCATCGTCACTTCCAGCCAGCATCCGCTGTCCGCGTTCTCGACCGTCGATCTGCGCGACCTCGCGCACTATCCGCTGCTGCTGCCCCCGCGGCACAGCCAGATCCTCATCCACCGGGTCGTCGAGAACGCGTTCCTCGAGGTCGGGCGCCGCGTCCGGCTCGGTCCCGCCATCGCGAGCGACCACACCGCGACGCTCGAGGTCCTCACCAATCCGCGGGCGTGGACGGTGCTGTACGCGGGCACCGTCGATGCGACGCCCCGCACCGGACTGCGGATCATGAGCGAAGCCCGGCAGCGGTTGCGCGTGCCTGTGTGCGCGGTCGTGCGCGCCGGCGCGACCCGCAGCCGCGAGTTCGACCACCTCATGCAGGCCCTGGCCGGGTCGATCGTGCCCTCGGATTAGGGGCGTGTGTCGACCCGTTCGACGACGTCGAGCGGGTGGTCGATCTCGTCGGCCGGCATGCGCCCCACGGTCAACGCAACCAGCGCGAGGACCAGCGGAACCGTGCCCACGACGACGAAGATCACCGGAACCGGCACCACCGTCGCGAGCGGTCCGGCCAGCGCGACCGACACCGGCATCAGCGCGAGCGACACGAAGAAGTCGAGGCTCGACACGCGACCGAGCAGTTCCCCGGGCACGCGGCGCTGCAGCAACGTGCCCCAGATGACCATTCCGGCGCCGTCGGTGAGTCCGACGACGAACAGCGCGGTCGCCATCACCCAGAACGACGAGGTGTATCCGAGCACCGCGAACGGCACCGACCCTAGACCCCAGCACAGCACCATCACGGTCAGGTACCTGCGCGGCATGCGTCCCGCCGACACCGCAAGCGAGCCGATCGCTCCCCCGACACCGAACGCGGTCAGGAGCAGGCCGAAGGCCCGTTCCCCGTCGGCGAAGTTGTCGCGGACCAGGAACGGCAACAACACCTCGATCGGACCCATGACCACGAGCACCATCAGGCACGCGAACAGCAACGTCCACAGCAGCCACGGGGTTCGCACGGTGAACGCGAAACCTTCGCGAAGATCGGCGAACACGTTCGAGTGGGCCTCCGGTGTCGACGACTCCGGCGGGGACACCGGCAGGGGCCGCACGAACAGCAGCAGGACCATCGACGCGGCGAAGGAGGCGGACACGACGAAGGCGCCCGTGGCCGGCACGAACGCACCGACCACCATGCCCGCCACGGCGGGGCCCAGCGCCTGCTGCAGCGTCGGCCGCAACGCGCCTTCGAGCCCGTTCGCGGCGAGCAACTCCTCCGCGGGCAGCACGCTGGGCAGATAGGCGCTGTACGCCGGGAAGAAGAAGGCGCCGCCGGCGCCGAGCACGACGGACGCGACGGCCATGTGCCACAGGTCGAGCACGCCGGTCGATCCGAGCGCGGCGACCACCGCGACCGCGACCAGGCTCGCGCCTTGGACCGTCACCAGGATCGCGCGTTTGGAAAGACGGTCCGCTGTGACACCACCGACGAGCGCGAACGCGATCAGGCCGCCGCTGAAGCAGGCCGCGACCGCGGACAGCGCGGTCGGTGAATCCGCAAGCGCCAGAACCTGAAAGACCATCACCACGGTCCACATGCCGCTGCCGAACAACGACAACGCGACCGCCGCGATCAACAGCCGGTAGTCGCGGCGGCGCAGCGGTGCGAACGCACGCAGGCGCCGTGCGTCCACGGTCGTCGATTCGAGGGAAGTCACGAATACCAGGCTCCCACCTAGGACGGGTCCCGAGCCACGCATTTTCCGCCCGGGCCCTCCTCGCGCCGGCCCGGTCACCGGTACGGGGCACACACCACGGCGTCTCGTGCAAGGATGCGGTTCGTCACGCACGTCGAGTCCACGGCAGGGAGACGCCATGCAGCACTCCGAGTCCTCGTTCACCGGTGGGTCCGCGACGCGGATCGTCTACGACATCTGGTCGCCCGACGGCGATCCCCGCGGCGTCCTGGTGTTGTGCCACGGCCTCGGCGAGCATGCCCGGCGGTACGACCATGTCGCCGAGCGGCTCACCGAGATCGGGCTCGTCGTCTATGCCCCGGACCATCGCGGTCACGGACGGTCCGGCGGTAAGCGCCTGCACCTGAGGGAGATGACCGAGTACACCGACGACATCGCCGGGCTGTTCGCCATCGCCGGCGAGGCGCATCCCGGGCTGCCACGTTTCCTGCTCGGGCACTCGATGGGCGGTGCGATCGCCCTGAGCTATGCGCTCGACCATCCGGGGGAACTGGCGGCGCTGGCGCTGTCCGGTCCCGCGGTCGTCGTCACCGCGGGCACGCCCGGGGTGGTCGTCGAGGCAGGCAAACTGATCGGCCGGTTCCTGCCGGACCTGCCGGTACAGAAACTCGACAGCAAGCACGTGTCCCGCGACCCGGCGGTCGTCGCCACGTACGAGGCGGATCCGCTCGTGCACCACGGCCTGGTGCCCGCGGGGGTCGTCCGTGCCCTCGTACTCAGCGAGCAGTCGTATCCGAAGCGCCTGCCGTCGCTGACGGTGCCGGTGCTGCTGCAGCACGGCACCGAGGACAAGCTCACCGATCCGTCGGGCAGCCGGTTGGTCGCGGACCTGGCCGGCTCGGACGATGTCACGCTGAAGATGTACGACGGCCTGTACCACGAGATCTTCAACGAGTACGAGAAGGACAAGGTCCTCGACGACCTCACCGAGTGGCTGAAACCGCGCCTGGCGGCGTAGCCGCCGGTGTGCCTTTGTGGCGGTGGGAACCGCCAGAAAGGCACACGGGCAGCGCAGCCGCACCTACGCGGTGCGGCTGCTTCCCTCGGTGGCATCGGTGGCGACGGACCGGCGCGCGAAGTCGATGCTGAGGTCGAGCAGCGCGCGGGCCTCCGGCAAGGCCTGACCGATCACCGGGAACGCGTGGACCTGACCGGCCCAGATGTGGGTTTCGATCGGACGCCCGGTCCGTTCGATCGCCTCGGTGACGATCTCGACGTCGGGCCGGGTGATCTCGTATTCGGCGACGGAGAAGAACACCGGCGGGAACAGGGTGGGATCGGCGTCGACCGGTGACTGGGCGCCCTCGATGTGGTCCGGACCGTCGAGCCACTTGTCGCGCAGCTTCTCGAGCTGGCGCATCGGCAGGTACGCGTCACGCTTCATGTAGTCGGGGTCGTGGGATTCGAGGTTCAGGTTGAGCAGCGGCGAGAATCCGATGACGGCGGCCGGTCGTGTCATTCCGCGCAGCGCTGCGATCTCGGCGACCTTCATCGCGAGGTAACCGCCGGCGGAGTCACCGGCGACGATGACGCGGTTCGGGTCCTCGGCGACCGAAAGAACCGCGGTGTACGCGGCCATCGCATCCATCACGGACGTGCCGATCGATCCGTCCGGCAGCTGCCGGTAGGCGGCGGAGTAGACGGGCACGCCCGACTTGGCGGCGAGCAGCGAACACACCGTGCGGTGCGTCGCGAGTCCGCAGAACACGAATGCACCGCCGTGGAAGTACAGGATCGTCGCGCCGGCGAGGGAGTCGGTGGCGGGACGCGGCGGCTCGATCCGTTCACTGGGCACTCCGCCGAGCGTCACCGGGTCGATGTCGACGCCACGCGGCCGGGGCAGCAGCTTGTCGACCTGCCGGTCGAGCCTGCTCAATACGGAGATACCGCGGTCGGTGGCGGGCCACCAGGTCATGATCGGCTTGATGAAGATCCGGGCGAACCAGAAGATCAGCCAGGCCTTCACGCTGATCGACCAGTGCCAGACCGTCGCTCCGTGGGTGCGCATGTACGCCACGATAAGTCGGGTACGACGGCTCCGGCGACGTACTGTCGCTCACAGACGCACCCCCGGCGTCGCCCGGATCATCAGGTGTGCAGGCGGATCGGATCCGGCGACAGCAACGGAATCAGCAGTTCGTCGTCGGTGAGCGCACCGTGCTGGCCGGGCATCCGCGCCATGACGAGCTCCCCGTCGGTGCGGATCACCGACGATTCGCCGCGCCCGATCGCGACGATGTCGCCGACGCGGCTCGCCGCGTCGGGGGACGGTTCCGGCCCGAAGAGTCCGGCGGCGAGCACGTCGTCGCGGGTGCCGACCCACATCTCGTCGCCCAGTTCGTTGCGCCAGCGTTCGAGGACCGCGTCGGGCCGTTCGGTATGGACGTGGCGGCAGCGGGGTTCCCCGGCGATGTAGGTGACGTCCTCGGACAGACCGTCGCAGTGGTCGTAGTCGAAGCGCCGGCCCCGGGTGGTGTCGACCATCCCGTGGTCGGCGGTGACGACGAGTCGTGTTCCGTCCGGTAGCGCGTCGGCGAGTTGTTCGACGAACCTGTCGACGACGGTGAGCTGCGCGAGCCACGCCGGGGACTCCGGACCGTAGAGATGGCCGAGGGTGTCGACCTCACCGAGATAGCCGTAGACGAGGGTGCGTTCGGCGGATCCGACGGCGGTGACGATCCGGGCGAGCAGGTCGCCGTAGGCGGAGACACCGACGAACCTGCCGCCGCGCAGCACGGCCCGTGTCAGTCCGCTGCCTTCGAATGTCCGCGGGACCACGGTGGTGACGGCGATACCGCCGCGCTCCGCGCGTTCGAACACGGTCGGGTGCGCCTGCACGAGTTCCGGGACGAGCTGGGTGCGCTGGTCGATCGCGGTGCCGGCGAGTGTCCAGCGCAACCAGTTGAACGGGCTGCGGATCTCGCGCAGGTACGCCTGGTATCCGGTGACGCCGTGCCGCCCCGACGGCAGACCGGTTCCCAGCGACGCGAGGCTCACCGCGGTGGTCGTCGGGAATCCCGCGCGGATCGGCTCCCCCGTCATCCCGGTCAGGAACGGTGCGGCACTGCTGTTGCGTTGCAGCAGATTCCAGCCCATTCCGTCGACGAGCAGCACGACGGTCCGGGCGCACTCGGTCAGTTCGAGCCGGTTGCGTTCCCCGGCCACGCCCGCGGATGCGAGCACCGACGGCAGCAGATCCGCGAGGGTCGGCTGTTCGTAGACGTCTCGGAGCGGCAGACTCATACCCCGAGTATGGACCGTCGACGCGTGTTTACTCCTTGATGTCCGATCCGTGCCTGGTCAACGGCATGATTTCGATCTTCATGAAGGGGAACAGCGGAAGGTTCCACAGGATCTCGTGCAGTTCGTCCGCCGAGTCCACGTCGAAGATGCTGATGTTGCTGTACTGGCCGACGATGCGCCAGATGTGCGGCCACTTGCCCTTGCGCTGCAGTTCCTGGCTGTACGCCTTCTCCTTCGCGATGGTGTCGGCGCGCACCTCGGGGTCGAGGTCGCGGGGGATGTCGACGTCCATGCGAACGTGGAACAGCGCCATGGTCGATTCTCCTGATCGGGGCTTGTCTGATCTTGGTCTGATCGGTCGGGTCAGTCGCGGGCGAGGTGCTTGACGACGTCCATGTCGAGTTCGACGCCGAGGCCGGGGCCCTGTGGGAGGTGCACCTGACCGTCGGAGTAGTCGAGCGGCGTCTGCAGCAACTCGACGGCGAACAACTGCGGACCGAACAGTTCGGACCCGTAGTCGATGCCGGGTTCGGCGCACGCGAAGTGGACGGACGCGGCGGTGCCGATCGGACCTTCGATCGAGGTGGCTCCGTGACAGCGGAGCCCGGCAGCCTTCGCGACCGCGACGACCTGCTTGCTGCGTTGCAGCCCACCACATTTCGTCGTCTTGAGTGCGATGACGTCGGCGGCGCCGCGCTTGGCCACTTCGTATGCGTCGTGCGGGGTCTGCACGGATTCGTCGGCCATTACCGGCGCTGCAACCCTCCGGTTGATCTCGGCGAGAACGTCGAGTTGCTCTGCGGGGGTGGGCTGTTCGATGAGCTCGACCCCACCGTCGACCAGTTCCGGCACGTGACGCAATGCGGTGAAGCGGTCCCATCGGGCATTGACGTCGATGCTGAATCCGACCTTGCCGTCGAACGCCTCGACGACCTTGACCACGCGTTCGGTGTCGACCGCCGGATCGAGCGCACCCATCTTGAGCTTGAAGGAGAAGTTCAGGCGCTGCTCCATCTTGTGGGTGACCTCCTCGACGATCTCCTCGAGGGGAGCGGCGCCGAGAGCCCACCGCACGTCGACGCCGGTGCGGAACGCACCGCCGAGCAGCGTGTGCACCGGGACGCCGAGACTGCGCGCCCACGCGTCGTGCAACGCGACGTCGACAGCGGCCTTCGCGAATCGCGCGTTGGCGACGATGCGTTCGAGATCGACCATGATGCCGGTGATGTCGTCGACGCCGCGGCCGGTGATGTACGGGCCGATGTAGCGGTCGACGATGGCCTTCATCGTCTCGACCGATTCGCCTCCCCACCACGGTCCGCCGGGCACGACGCCTTCGCCGTAGCCGGTGACGCCGCCGGCGGTGGTGACGGCGACGAGCAGGATCGGCTGCGCCTCGGCGGTCGTGGTCGCGAACTTGTGGGGGCGGATCAGCGGGACGTCGAGAATCGTGGTCTCGACGGAGACGATCTTCAGGTCCGTGTCGGACATCGAGGGAACTCGCATTCGGGTCGGTTGCCGGTGGACTCGCGCTCGTGCGTGGTTTCGGTAGGGGGTGCTACCGAAACCACGCACGAGGGGCGGGGGCCGGTCAGGCCTCGGGGTCGAGCGCGAAGTTGTAGGTCACCTCGGCGACACCGTCGGCATTCGGCTTCGGGTCCAGGATGAGCTCCGGCTTCGTCGCGGAGGCGACGTCGCTGTCGACCCAGTCGCCACCCTTGAAGTAGAGCTGGGTGGTGATCGAGCGGTGTCCGGCACCCTTGACCATCAGGTGGAGGTGCGCCGGGCGCCACGGGTGGCCGCCGTAGGAGTTGATGAACCAACCGGTCGGTCCGTCGTCCGGGATCTGGTACGGCGCGGGCTTGAGCGTGGTGATCTCGAAGTAGCCCTCGTCGTCGCAGACGATCGTGCCGCGCAGGTTCCACTCGGGAATGCCGGGAGCGAACTGGGAGTAGAAGCCGTCCTCGTCGGCGTGCCACAGTTCCACCGTGGCGCCGGGCAGACCCTTGCCGTCGAGGTCGGTGACCTGCCCCTTGAAGATCAGAGACGGTGCCGCAGCATCCTTCTCACGCATCGGCATCGTGCACTTGGACGGGAGCTTCGGCGAGTTCTCGACGTAGTACGGGCCTTCGATGCTGCCCTTGGTGCCCGCGTAGTTGTTGCGCTCGTAGTGCACGGCCTCGACCTCGTGCTCGAGGTACACGTCGAGCCACAGCGGCCATTCGCCGTACTCGCCGACGTCGATGAGCCACTGCTTGAGGACGCGGTACTCGTCGTAGGTCACCTGGTGCTTGTGAACGACGTCGGTGAGGGCCTTCAGCACATCCTGGATGATCGCGCCGGCGCGCTCGACCGAGGTGTCGGACGTGACGCGCTCGCCCTTGAACTTGTCGGTGGCGGCATTGCCCGAGCCGAAGGCGGTGGGGTTCTCCGTGGTGGTCATGGACACTCCTCGTGAGGTCGAACTGGTCTGACGCGACAGTCGCGAAAGTTGTTGGGGGGCTTTGCAGGGGGCTGGCCTGTGGCCCGAGGCGAAATACGCTCTGCGTACAACGGCGCGCACTGCGTACGTTGGATACTGTGCGCGCTGTCACATCGGTTGTCAACCACATGTCGAGACACATCCCGCAAATCCGCAGGTGAGTGGAGTCGATGCCTAGCTGAAACCAGGTAGATGCCCGAGGTACCGTCGGCCCCCACTCCCACCGGCGCCGAACTCGCCAGTGCCACAGTGCTGTCCCCACCCTGCCGCCCCGGGATCCGGTCGACCCTGCGAAAGCCGGTCCATGTCAACGACACCGGTGTCCGGCGGGTACCGACCTCACGCAGTGTCGGAAGTCCCGGTCGAGACCGTTGCTCCGCACCTGATCGAACCCTCGGTTCGCACAACCGAATCCGACCCGGGGCCGGCCCCGGCCTGCAACGACTCGCTCAGGAACGCAGCGTCTCGGACGGCGCGACGCCGTACTTGCGCCGGTAGGCGGCGGCGAACCGGCCCGTATGGGTGATACCCCACTTGAGTGCGACGTCGGTGACGCAGACATCGCCCCGATCGGCTTCGGAAAGCTCCGCGTGGATGCGCTCGAGGCGCAGGTCGAGCAGGTATTCGCGGGGGCAGACCCCGACGTACTCGCGGAAGCCCTCCTGCAGCCGGCGGACGCTGACCCCGGCGACCTCTGCCATGTCGGCGCTGGTCCAGGCCAGTGACGGATCCTCGTGCAACCGGTCCAGAACCCGCTTGATGATGCGCGGCCGCGCGACCGCGCCGGGGTCGGTCTCCTGCATGACAGCGAGGACGAACGCCGAGATGATCGCCCCGGACAACTGGTCGGCGACCAGCGGATTGTTCCAGGGTGAGGCGCCCGATTCGAGGTTTCCGACCATCGCCCCGAGCATCGACAACCAGTTCTTCCCGGCCTCGGTCGTCAGGTCCGCCTGCGGAGGCAGCTGCAGTCCCGGCCGCCCGAGCACCCGGGCCATCTCCCGGTGCAGGTAGTCCCGTTCGAGCTTGACCCCGACGATCTCGCAGTCCGCCGTCCACCGCGTGATCGCCGCCGCGGTGTCGGGACGGAAAACCGTGGCGTAACCGTGCGGGGAGACGACCTCCCGCCCCTCGCTCACCGACTCTATCTGCCCAGCTAGAGGGATGTTTACGGCGTAGGCACCGGGGTGATCGGACTCGAGCGACACCTCGGCGCCCCAGCCGACGCGGGCGAGCCGTAACGGACCGAGATCGACCTTCCGCAACGTCACCTGCGGGGCGGTGACGGCATCGGACGGACGCAGCGAATGCGGGAAGTAGGCGTCGGACACCACTACTTCCGCTTCATCCCAATTGTCGGGAATCTGCACGTCATCGGTGCGCATTCACCCTCCTCGGCTCACGTTTCGGGGCTTTGGTCCCAGTGTGACCGGCAACACTACCTCCTGCAAACAAGGTCGCCGGTCACTTCGCCGCGCAAGGTGGATAGTCGCCGCGCTCAGCGGATCGCGCACCCCCTTCCGCTCGGAATATGGTCTGGATCACACCACGACGGATCGACCGGAAGGGCCTCCGAGATGGACCAGCGAGAGCTTCGAAACATCTTCGGGCAGTTTGCAAGTGGCGTCACCGTCATCACCTGCAACAACCACGAGGGCACCCCGCACGGGGCCACCGTCACCGCATTCACCGCGGTTTCGCTCGAACCGCGACTGTGCCAAGTGACCCTGACGCGCACTTCGAAGGCGTGCCGCTTCCTGTCCGGTGCGCCGTTCGCGGTGAACATCCTCGCCGACGACCAGATCGACACCGCCATGCACTTCGCGGGACGTCCCCAGTCCCCCGAACCCGTGTGGGAGCAGGGCCCGACTGCCCCGATCCTCGCCGGCACCGCAGCCACCTTGTCGTGCGTGCCGTGGCGCGAATACGACGGCGGCGACCACATCATCTACATCGGCGAGATCGTCGACGCCACCGCCCGCGCCGACGCACAACCGCTTCTCTTCTACCGCAGCACATTCCACGACCTCGGCAGACCCAGCGCGTCCGCCGCATGGAACGGATCGCTCGACGACCCGCACAGCGGATGGTTCGACGCATCCACCCGCTTCACGCCCATGCGCATCGCCGTCCCCACGGCGTGACCCCCGTACTTCTTCATCACCTTCCCCGTCACCAGGAGAAATGACATGACCACGACCGAGCCCCGCCCCACCGAGACGGTCGACCGATCCAAGGTCAACGTCGCCGCCGACTGCGCGGCCAACCAGCAGCAGAACTTCACGAGCCGCCCGATGACGGGGGACGAGTACATCGAGTCGATCAAGGACGGTCGCGAGATCTACCTGCACGGAGAGCGGGTGAAGAACTACACCGAGCATCCGGCCTTCCGCAATTCGATCCGCATGACGGCCCGCCTGTACGACGCGCTGCACACCGGCGAGCACGTGGACAAGCTCACCACCCCCACCGACACCGGCAACGGCGGCGTCACCATGCCGTTCTTCCGTACCCCCAAGTCCGCGGACGACCTGCGCGCCGACCGCGACGCCATCGCCACCTGGGCCCGCCTGACCTACGGCTGGATGGGCCGCAGCCCCGACTACAAGGCCTCATTCCTCGGCACCCTCGGCGCCAACGACGAGTTCTATTCACCGTTCCAGGACAACGCGAAGCGCTGGTACCGGGAATCGCAGGAGAAGGTCCTGTACTGGAACCACGCGATCATCAACCCGCCGGTGGACCGGTCGCTGCCGCCGGACGAGGTCGGCGACGTGTTCATGAAGGTCGAGAAGGAGACCGACGCCGGTCTCATCGTCTCGGGCGCCAAGGTCGTCGCGACCGGCTCGGCGATCACGAACTACAACTTCATCGCCCACTACGGCCTGCCGATCAAGAAGAAGGAATTCGCGCTGATCTGCACGGTGCCGATGGACGCCCCCGGCATCAAGCTCATCTCCCGTGCGTCGTACTCGCAGAACGCCAACGTCGTCGGCTCGCCGTTCGACTACCCGCTCTCCTCGCGCATGGACGAGAACGACGCCATCTTCATCTTCGACAAGGTGCTCGTGCCCTGGGAGAACGTCTTCATGTACGGGGACGTCGAGAAGATCAACAACTTCCTCGGCGGGTCCGGCTTCCTCCAGCGCTTCACCCTGCAGGGCTGCACCCGCCTCGCGGTCAAGCTCGACTTCATCGCCGGTCTGCTCATGAAGGCCCTCGACGCCACCGGCGCCGGCGGATTCCGCGGCGTGCAGACCCGCGTCGGTGAGGTCATCGGCTGGCGAAACCTGTTCTGGTCGCTGAGCGATGCGATGGTCAACAACCCCGAGCCGTGGATCGGTGACACCGTCACCCCGAAGCTCGAATACGGTCTGACCTACCGGATGTTCGCGATGCAGGGCTACCCGCGGATCAAGGAGATCATCGAGCAGGACGTCGCGTCCGGCCTGATCTACCTGCCGTCCTCGGCCGCCGACTTCCAGAACCCGGACGTCCGGCCCTACCTGGACAAGTACGTCCGCGGCTCGGACGGCATCACGGCCGTCGACCGGGTCAAGGTCATGAAGGCACTGTGGGATTCGATCGGATCCGAGTTCGGTGGCCGCCACGAACTGTACGAGCGGAACTACGCCGGCAACCACGAGAACGTCAAGGCCGAGCTGCTGTTCGCCGCCGAGGGACGCGGTGACGTCGCCTCCATGAAGGGCTTCGCCGAGCAGTTCATGAGCGAGTACGACCTCGACGGCTGGACGGTTCCGGACCTCATCGGAAACGCCGACGTCAGCGCCTTCTACAAGAAGTAACCCAGACTGCCGCGCGCGGGCAGCAGTGCCCCTACCTGCCCGCGCGCGGTATCGAACCACCACCTCGCGAAGGAGCGCCCGATGTTCCTGGCACAGCCGGATTCCCGACCCCCCTGCATCCCGGAATTCGATGTAGCCGTCGTCGGGCGCTCCTTCGCCTCCCTTCGCGCAGCGATCCGCCTGCGCAACGAGCTCCACCTCTCGGTCCTCGAAATCGACACCGCCACATCGGCTTCGTACGACGAGATCGACAACCGGTGGGACATCCGGTGCGACCGCGAGGTCGTCGCCCACGCCAAGTTCGTCGTCGACGGCGACGGGCACGTGCCACTGAAAGGCCGCGACGGCAACGCATTCGAGGCATCCGACCTCACCGCGTACGGATTCCCCAACCTGTTCCGTCCGGTCCACACGACCCGCACCGACAGCGTCGGATACACGGTCCGGTGCATCGGTCACATGCGGACGCACGGCCACGACTACGTCGAGCGACGCCTGCACACCCCGATCGCCGACGACGACTATCCCGAACTGTCCTTCGACCGTCCCGTCCCGCCCATGTGGGTCGGATAGCACCGCACCCACCTCCCCGCAAGACAGCCGCACACGTCCTGAACGTGTGCGGCTGTCTTTGTGTGCGCAGACACCCGCCGGCGTGGCCGTGTCCAGGGCCTTTCGGCATCACCGCCGGGGGTCCTAGGCACCCCTAGGCATTTCCCCGGTGTGACCGGAGACACAGGGTGGCATCGTAGAGGCATCACGGCGCAGATCCAGCCCACCGAGGATCCGAGCCGGAACCCCCGGACCGATCCCCGCATCGCCATTCCCCCGGTACGACGCCACATTGGAGTTCCCCATGACCGACACCATCGACCACGTGCGTTCCCACCTCGACGACGCCCTCGTCGAGGACGCTGCGAACGGCCGCTACCAGGTGCGGCGCGACATCTTCACCGACGAAGAGATCTTCGAGATGGAGATGAAGCACATCTTCGAGGGCAACTGGGTGTACCTCGCGCACGAGAGTCAGGTGCCCAACGCCGGGGACTACTTCACCACCTACATCGGCCGCCAGCCCGTCGTCATCACCCGCGACAAGGACGGCGAACTGCACTGCCTCATCAATGCGTGCAGCCACCGCGGCGCGATGCTGTGCCGGCGCAAGACCGACAACCGGACCACGTTCACGTGCCCGTTCCACGGCTGGACGTTCCGCAACAACGGCAAGCTGCTCAAGGTCAAGGATCCCCGCGACGCCGGCTACCCGGAACAGTTCAACACCGACGGCAGCCACGACCTGACCCGTGTCGCCCGCTTCGGCAACTACCGCGGATTCCTGTTCGGCAGCCTCAACCCCGACGTCGACTCCCTCGAGGACCACCTCGGCGACACCACCAAGATCATCGACATGGTCGTGGACCAGTCCCCCGAGGGACTCGAGGTGCTGCGCGGCGCGTCCACCTACACCTACGACGGCAACTGGAAACTGCAGGCGGAGAACGGCGCCGACGGCTACCACGTGTCCGCGACGCACTGGAACTACGCGGCCACCACCGCCCGTCGCACGGCCGGGGAATCGGCCAACGAGACCCGGGCGATGGACGCCGGCACGTGGGGTAAGCAGGGCGGCGGCTACCACTCGTTCGAGAACGGCCACCTGCTGCTGTGGATGTGGTGGGGCAACCCGCAGGACCGCCCCCTCTACCCGCGCAAGGACGAGCTCGCCGCCGAGTTCGGGGAGAAGAAGGCCGAATTCATGGTCGGCGCGTCACGCAACCTGTGCCTGTACCCGAACGTGTATCTGATGGACCAGTTCTCGTCGCAGATCCGCCACTTCCGGCCGATCGCGGTGGACAAGACCGAGGTGACGATCTACTGCATCGCCCCCAAGGGTGAGTCCGCCGAGTCCCGCGCCAACCGGATCCGCCAGTACGAGGACTTCTTCAACGCGACGGGCATGGCGACCCCGGACGATCTCGAGGAGTTCCGGTCCTGCCAGAAGACCTACCTCGCGACCGCAGCACCGTGGAACGACATGAGCCGCGGCGCCACGCACGTGCTCAACGGCCCGGATCAGGTCGCGAAGGACCTGGGCATGACCAACGTGCTGTCGAGCGGCGTGAAGACCGAGGACGAGGGCCTCTACCCGATCCAGCACAGGTACTGGCTCGAGACGATGCGCAAGGCCGCCGAGGCCGAAGCCCGGTCCACCGCCGCGAACGAGCGCTGAGGGAAACGAAACAATGACCATTGCAACAGAATTGACGCAGACCGCGATCGAGCAGTTCCTCTACAAGGAAGCACGGTTGCTCGACGACCGCGAGTTCGAGAAGTGGCTCGAGTGCTACCACCCGCAGGCCGAGTACTGGATGCCCGCGTGGGACGACAACGGTGAACTCACCGAGGACCCGCAGCGCGAGATCTCGCTCGTGTACTACCCGAACCGCGGCGGGCTCGAGGACCGGGTGTTCCGCATCCGCACCGACCGCTCGTCGGCGACGTCGCTGCCCGAGCCCCGCACGGGCCACAACATCACCAACGTCGAGATCCTCGAGCGCCGCGGCACCGAGATCGACCTGCGCCACAACTGGTTCTCGCTGTACTACCGCTACAACACGACCGACACGTACTTCGGCACGAACTTCGTCACCCTCGACGTGTCCGGACCCGAGCCGGTGATCCGGAAGAAGAAGATCGTCCTGAAGAACGACTACATCCACCACATCGTGGACGTCTACGTCGTCTGATCACCCCGATTCACGAAAGAAGGCACATGCCATGAGCTTTCAAGTGGCACTGAGCTTCGAGGACGGGGTCACCCGCTTCGTCAAGTGCGGCCCGAACGAGACGGTCGCGGACGCGTCGTACAAGGCGCGCATCAACATTCCCCTCGACTGCCGGGACGGCGCGTGCGGCACCTGCAAGGCGCTGTGCGAGTCCGGTAGCTACGACGGCGGCGACTACATCGAGGAAGCGCTGACCGACGACGAGGCCGAGCAGGGCTACTGCCTGCCCTGCCAGATGACACCGGAATCCGACCTGGTGCTGCAGATCGCGACGACCTCCGACGTCGCGAAGACCGCCGCCACGACCTACTCGGCGACGATCACCGACATCCGCCGGTTCTCGGACAGCACGATCGGTTTCAGCGTCGAGATCCCGAACCGCGACGATCTGGTGTTCCTGCCCGGCCAGTACGTGAACATCACGGTGCCCGGCACCGACCGGAGCCGCTCGTACTCGTTCAGCACCGGCCCGAACGACGAGCACCTGTCGTTCCTGGTCAAGATCACCGAGGGTGGACTGATGTCGGAATACCTGCGCGATCGCGCGCAGGTAGGCGACACCCTCGAGTTCACCGGCCCGCTCGGCAGCTTCTTCCTGCGCGAACGCAAGCGCCCCGCGCTGCTGCTCGCCGGCGGCACCGGTCTGGCCCCGATCCTCGCGATCCTGGCCACGATGCAGGAACAGGGCAGCGACCTGCCCGTGCACCTGATCTACGGTGGCACCTTCGACCGCGACATCGTCGAACTCGACACCCTCGAGGGGTACACGAAGTCGCTGCCGAACTTCAGCTTCGACTACTGCGTCGCGGATCCCGACTCGGCAGCACCGAACAAGGGGTACGTCACCTCGCTGTTCGAGCCGAAGCATCTCAACGACGGCGACGTCGACGTGTACCTGTGCGGCCCACCGCCGATGGTCGAGGCGGTGCGCACCCACTTCGGGAACGAGGGCGTCACCCCCGCCAACTTCTACTTCGAGAAGTTCAACAATTCCGCGGCCGGTTCCGACCAAGGTGCCGTGCAGGTCACCGAGCCCACCGACGCCGAGCGTGCCGCGGCCGAGAAGGCTTCCGCCGAAACCGGTCTGCCCGTCTCGCTCGGAGCCGCGAACCCCACCGTGGCGGACAACTACGAGATCGGCGAGGAGCACCCGCCCGTCGCGGAGTCCGATGCCCAGTTCGACGCCCGCATGGCACTCGAACTCGGCGCGCTCGAACTGACGATCGGCCGGCTCACCGACGCCCAGCTCGCCGAGTTCCGCTTCCTGGCCGAGGCATCGACCGCGTCGATCGAACGCGACCGGTTCACGGACGCCGCCGCGTTCACCGACACCAACGCGGCGTTCCACGAATTCCTGTTCCGCTGCTGCGGCAACCCGGTGCTGCTCGAGGCGTACAACCGGCTCGAGGTCACCCAGCTGATGCGCCGCGTGCTGCGCACCGCGCAGTGGGTGGACGAGCAGGTCCCCCACGACCATCTGAAGATCGTCGAGGCGTTCGAACGCGGAAACCGTGCCGCGGCACGCGATCTCATCGTCTCCCACGCCCAGCACGCGAAGGAGACCATGCGTCGCGCCATCGAGGACCGCAAGAAGGCGGAAATCGCATGAGCCCCCGCGTCTTTCCCGGCCGGTTCGACGACCGCGCGGTCGTCGTGACCGGTGCCGCACAGGGCATCGGATGCGCGGTCGCGAGGCGGATCGCGGCCGAGGGCGGCGACGTCGTCCTGATCGACCGCGCCGACCTCGTCCACGACGTCGCGAAGGAACTGCGGGAGAACGGCGCCCGCGCGCATTCCGTGACCGCCGACCTCGAAACGTTCGAGGGCGCACAGGCCGCGATCGACGAGGCGCGACAGCAGAACGGGCGCATCGACGTGCTGATCAACAACGTCGGCGGAACCATCTGGGCCAAGCCGTACGAGCACTACACGCCCGAGCAGATCCAGGCCGAGGTGCAGCGCTCGTTGTTCCCCACACTGTGGACGTGTCGGGCGGTCCTGCCGCACCTGATCGCGCAGAACTCCGGCACGATCGTCAACGTCTCGTCGGTCGCGACCCGCGGCGTCAATCGCGTCCCGTACGCGGCCGCCAAGGGCGGGGTCAACGCGATCACCGCGGCACTGGCACTGGAGGTCGCGCAGTACGGGATCCGGGTGGTCGCGACCGCACCGGGCGGCACCGACGCCCCGGCCCGCCGGGTCGCGCGCGGACCGGCAGCGCAGACCGACCAGGAGAAGACCTGGTACCAGCAGATCGTCGACCAGACCGTCGACTCGTCGCTGCTCAAGCGGTACGGCACGCTCGACGAGCAGGCCGCCGCCATCACGTTCATGGCATCAGAGGAAGCCTCGTACATCACCGGCACGGTTCTGCCCGTCGCCGGCGGCGATCTGGGCTAGCCCGCCGCCCCCGGGCCTCACCGACAGGGCCATTTCCGGCCCCGACGGTGAGGCCCGTTTTTCTCTCCCGATTGTTTTGTGACAGCCCTCACCAACTGGAGTGATCATGACCCAGCCCACAGAATGGGCGAGTGCGCGGCACCGCCGTTCCGTCCTCTGGATCGTCGCGCTGGCGACGCTCGCGATCGTCTTCGACGGCTACGACCTGGTCGTCTACGGCACCATCCTGCCCACACTGATGGCCGACCCGGGCCAGCTCGGGCACATCTCCGCCGAGCAGGGCGGTGCGCTCGGCTCGTACGCACTGGTCGGCGTCATGGTCGGCGCGCTGGTCACCGGCGCCTTCGGTGACCGCGTCGGGCGGCGGAAGATGATGCTCCTGCACATCGTCTGGTTCTCCGTCGGCATGGCCGCCGCGGCACTGTCGACGAACCTCGCGATGTTCGGCGCGCTGCGGTTCTTCACCGGCATCGGCGTCGGAGGGCTCGTGGCCACCGCCGGTGCCGTCGTCGCCGAGTTCGCACCGGCAGGCAAGCGCAATCTCTACAACGCGATCGTGTACAGCGGCGTCCCCGCCGGCGGTGTCCTCGCGTCCCTGCTGGCGATCGTGCTGCGCGACGCGATCGGCTGGCGTGGCCTGTTCCTGATCGGCGCGCTGCCGCTGGTGATCCTGCTGCCCCTCGCCTTGGCGAAACTCCCCGAGTCGCCGCAGTGGCTGATCTCGCGCGGTCGCACCGACGACGCCGCCGCGGTCTCGTACAAGTTCGACATCCCGGTGCCCGCACCCTCGGCGCCGACCGTCGAGAAGGCCGGTTTCGCTGCGCTCGCCACCCGTCGGTATGCTTGGGGAACAACACTTCTCGGACTGATGAGCTTCTCCGGACTGCTGCTCACCTACGGGCTGAACACCTGGCTTCCGAAGATCATGGCGGACGCCGGGTACAACGCGAAGGGCTCGCTCGCGTTCCTGCTCGTCCTCAACGGCGGCGCGATCCTCGGCGGCCTGCTCGCCTCCCGAGTCGCCGACGGTCGCGGACCCCAACCCGTCGTCGTCACCACCTTCGGTCTCGCCGCCCTCGCCCTGGTGCTGCTCACCTTCGGGTTCCCGCTGCCGGTGCTCCTCGCCGCGGTCGCGATCGCCGGTGTCGGCACGATCGGCACCCAGGTGCTCATCTACGGCTTCGTGTCCAACTACTACGAGACCCGGGCCCGAGCCGCGGGCGTCGCGTGGTGCGCCGGGTTCGGCCGCCTCGGCGGGATCGTCGGACCGATCATCGGCGGCGTGCTCATCGGTGCAGGTCTGAGCAACAACGTCAACTTCTACATCTTCGCCGGAATCGCACTCGCCGGTGCGGTCGTCACCTTCTTCGTGCCGGCCCGTCCGACCGCGCCGAACACCGAACCGGAGCCTGCGGTCGCGGCTACCGTGGATGTGTGACGGGATCTTCCATGCTGGTCGGACGTACCCGCGAGCTCGCAGAGCTCGAACGGATCCTCGACGAGGCGCGAACCGGTACCCCCGGGCTCGCCCTCGTCGAGGGTCCGCCCGGTATCGGAAAGACCACCCTGGTAAGAACTTTCGCCGAATCGCTGTCCGGCTGGACGGTTCTCGGTGCGACCTGCGCAGAGTGGGAGTCGCACCGGGAGTGGTCCGTCGCCGAACAGCTGCTGCAGGCGCCGGTGACGGCGACGGAGCCCGTCGACGTCGCTCACGAGATCCTCGCCGGCCTGACGGGCCCCACGGTGATCGTCGTCGACGACGCGCATCGGTCCGATCCCGCGTCGCTGCAGGCGCTGTCGTCCTTGATCCGCCGCGCCCACGGTCACCCGCTCTTCATGATGTGGCTGATCCCCGACGTTCTGCCCGAGACCGTCGACGGCGAGGTCGCCCACATCCTCGACATGCACCGCACCGTCACGGTGCACGTCGGGCCGCTCTCCCCCTCGGACATCTCCCAGCTGGCCCTAACACGTGCCGGCGTCGACCTGTCCGCGTGGACGGCGCGACGCCTGTACGAACACACCCTCGGAAGTCCCCTTCCGACCCTGCAGGTCATCGACGAGATGCCCCGATCACAGTGGCAGCACTGGCAGGACCGGTTCCCGGCGCCGAAGCAACATGCCGCGACGGTGCGCCGGAGGCTCGCCGGCTGTTCGGAAGAAACTCGCCTGCTCGTCGAATCGGCGGCGATCCTCGGTACCGACAGCTCCCTCGCGCATGCCGCGTCACTCGCCGAACTGGACGACCCGACGACCGCCCTCGACGACGCCCACACGGCCGGGTTGCTCACGATGCGGGAACAACGCGGTGTCGTCACGCTGTCGTTTCCGGACCCGATGACCCGAGCAGCCGTGGTCGACGGGCTCGGCCCGGCGCGACGGCAGGAACTGCACGCCCGGGCAGCGGAGATCGTCGACGACGAGGGCGCCTCCCTGCTCCATCTGGTGTCCGCCACTCACCGGTCCGATGCCGGCCTCGCCGACCGCCTCGATCGGTACGCGCAGGCGCGCGCGTCGGACGGAGCGTGGTCGGATGCGGCCGAGGCCCTCATCATCTCGAGCCGGATCACCCCGGACCGGGAGTTGCGGACCGAACGCCTGATCCGCGGAGTCGACGCACTCACCGGTGCCGCCGACCTCCCGCAGGCGCTGACGTTCGTCCCCGAGATCGAAAGCGCCCCTGGTGGTCCCATGCGTGACGCCGTGCTCGGGTACCTGGCCATCCAACGCGGGCGCGCCGCCGAAGCACACGAACTGCTCACCCGCGCCTGGACATCGATCGACGACACCGACGCGGATCCACAGCTCGCTGCGTTGATCTGCCAGCGCATGGTGCTGCACTCGCTGGCCGGGCTGCGCGGTGACGAACTCGTCGAGTGGGCCGACCGTGCCGCCGCACTGGTACCCCGGGCCACGCCGGCCGCCGTCGAATCCGCGGCCGTCCGCGGTCTCGGTCTCGCCCTGACCGGTCGTGTCGACGAGGGAGTGGCGTCGTACGCGACCCTCTCCGACCACGTCGGATCGGGCGCCCAGAGCCAACGTTTCCGCATGGCCGAAGGCTGGCTGGCGCTGGCGCTCGACGACCCCGGCCGGGCGCGGGCGGAACTCGAATCGGCGGAACCGACCGCGTTCCGGGGAGGCTCGCTACGCATCTCGCTGTGGGCGCAGGCATGGCTGGCCCGCACCCAGTTCGCGCTCGGCGAGTGGGACGATGCGATCCGCACGGTCGATCGTGCGGCCGCCCAGCTCGACCGCACCGGACTGGATCTCCTTCGCCCCCTTGTGCACTGGACCGGCGCTCAGATCCATGCGCTGCGCGGGGACCGCGCCAGGGCGCGCGAACACCTGCTGCGAGGCCGCGCGGGCACCCACGACTACGCGATGATGCTGGCGCCGTCGGCGATCTCGGCAGCGCAGGTCTCCGAGATCGCAGCGGAATACGGCGACGTGCTGCGGCATCTCGAACCGCTTGCCGCCGTGCAGCACCGGCAGGGACTCGACGAACCGGGCTTCTGGCCGTGGCCGGACCTGTACGCCAACGCACTCGTCATGACCGGACGGGTGGACGAGGCCGACGTATTCCTCCGCCCCTTCGAGGAACGCGCCGCGGCACGCGGACACCGGTCCGCGATGGCGCGCGTCGGATACGTGCGCGGTCGAATCCAGGGCTCACGCGGCGACATCGACGCGGCACGTGACACTTTCGAGTCTGCTCTCGCGCAACTGGCGCCGCTGCCGTTGCCGTACGACCGCGCCCGGGTGAGCTACGCCTACGGGCAGACGATGCGCCGGGCGGGTCGACGCCGCGAGGCCGACGCGGTGATGCGCTCGGCCCGGGAACTGTATTCGACGCTCGGCGCGACCAGTTACGTCCAACGTTGCGATCGTGAACTCAAGGCGGGCGGCCTGAAGGCCGGCGAGGAGACCGCGGACCGTTCGGTCGACGCCGTCGCCCTCACCCCGCAGGAACAGGCGGTGGCGGCACTCGTCGCAGCCGGCCACACGAACAAGGAAGTGGCCGGCGAACTGTTCCTGTCCGTCAAGACCGTGCAGTATCACCTGACCCGGGTGTACGCGAAGTTCGGCATCCGTTCCCGGAGCGAACTCGCGGCCCGGTTCCGAGAACAGGAGTAGTTGTTTCAGAATGACCGCAGTCGACGAAGACGCCCGGACCGGCGCCGATACCGTCCTGTTCGAACGTCCCGCGCGACCACGCACCACTCTGCGTCGGCTCGGTCGCGACCTCGGGCCCGGATATGCAGCCAACGGCCTTGTCGGGCTGATCTTCTCGTGCACCGGACCGGTCGCGGTGATACTCGCCGCCGGCGCCGCCGGAGGACTGAGCGCACCGCAGCTCGCGTCGTGGATCTTCGGGGTGTTCGTACTCAACGGAATCCTCACCATCGCGATGAGCCTCGCGTACCGTCAGCCGCTCGGGTTCTTCTGGACCATCCCCGGCACGGTGGTGGTCGGCGAATCGCTCACGCACCTGAGCTGGCCCGAAGTGATCGGCGCGTACGTCGTCACATCCGCACTGATTCTGCTGCTGGGACTTTCGGGTCTCGTGCGGCGCGTGATGTCGGCGCTGCCCATGCCGATCGTGATGGCCATGGTGGCCGGGGTGTTCCTGAAGTTCGGGGTGGATCTCGTGCGGGCACTCGACGCCGACGTCGCGATCGCGGTGCCGATGGTCCTGGTGTTCCTGGCGCTCAGCGCAGTTCCGCCTCTCGGCAAGTGGATGCCGCCGATCCTGGGGGCGCTGCTCACGGGAGTGGTCGCGGTCGCGGTGTCCGGCCGGTTCGATCCGGTCGGCGACGATGCCGGGGTGTTCGCGTCACCCGTGTTCACCGCGCCGGTGTTCACCTGGACGGCGATCCTGGAACTCGTTGTTCCGCTCGCCATCACGGTGCTTGTCGTGCAGAACGGGCAGGGTGTCGCGGTGCTGCGCAGCGCCGGACATCACCCGCCGATCAACGTGGCGACGGTCGCGTGCGGGGTGTGGTCCTTCGCGGCAGCGGCGGTCGGCGCCGTGTCCACGTGCCTGACCGGACCGACCAACGCGTTGCTGGTGTCCTCCGGCGAACGCAGCCGCCAGTACACGGCCGCCGTGACGTGCGGCGTACTGGCGATCGTGTTCGGCTCGTTCGCACCGCTGTTCGTGCGGTGGATGACCGCGGCGCCCGTCGCATTCGTCGCCACGCTCGGTGGGCTGGCGATGCTGCGGGCACTGCAGGGCGCGTTCGTCGCCGGGTTCGGTCGCACCCACACGATGGGCGCGCTGGTTGCGTTCGTGGTCACCGCGTCGAACGTCGCGTTCTGGAACATCGGCGCCGCATTCTGGGGCCTGGTCGCGGGCGTTGCGGTGTCGTGGCTGCTCGAGCGCAGCGACTGGACTTAGTTTATGCGGCAGAGGATCTCGCTGTGGAGCAGTGCGAACCAACCGTCTTTGTCGGCAGTCCAGGTACGCCAGCCGTCCGAGATGTGGGCGAGGTCGTCGCCGGTTGCGAACCCCAGTTCGATCGCCCGATCGGCGTAGTTCGACTTCAGAACCCGGTCGGCCCACGACCCGCCCCACCACTCGCGGTCCTCGTCGGACGAGAAGCACCATGCGCTCGCGGTGCAGACCACGTCGTCCAGGCCGGCCGCGTGCGCCCAGGCACGGAGGCGTCGCCCCGCGTCGGGTTCGCCACCGTTCGCGCGAGCGATGTCGTGGTAGAGCGACAGCCATCGGTCGAGTTCGGGATTCTCGGGGTACCAGGTGAAGGTGCCGTAGTCGGCGTCACGGGCTGCGACGATGCCACCCGGCTTGCAGACCCGAGCCATCTCGCGCAGCGCCTGCACCGGGTCGCCGACGTGCTGCAGAACCTGGTGAGCGTGGACGACGTCGAACGAGTCGTCGGGAAAGTCGAGTGCGTGGATGTCGGAGACGACCGTCTCTGCATTGGTGATCCCGCGCCGGGTGAACTCGTTCCGGGCGAGATCGAGGGCCTCGTCGTTCATTTCGACCGCGGTGACCTCGGCGACCACCCCGGCGAAGTCCGCGGTGATCGTCCCGGGACCGCATCCGACGTCGAGGAGAGTCATGTCGGGCCGCAGGTGCGGCAGCAGGTATACGGCGGAGTTCTCGGCCGTGCGCCAGCGATGACCGCGCAGCACCGACTCGTCATGACCGTGTGTGTAGACGACCTCTTCGTTGCCCATGCCTCGAGCTTAGGCGACCTGCCCAGTAAGTGGGAAACCAATCCTAAATCATGAGAACGCCGACGCACGCTCCGTGAAACGCACCAGGCGATGCCGCGCATCAGCGGTCGCGGTAGTACGCCCGGATCGCTCGGCTGATCACCTTGGCCTCCCGGTTCCGCTCGTGCCGCAACCGCGCATCGGCACGCGCCGCTACCCACTCGTTCTCGCGGCGCAGCTTTCGGTGACTCTCCACCCGTCGCGCGTCGAGGTCGCCTTGTTCGACGGCAGCGCGGACCGCACATCCAGGCTCGGTCTCGTGCGCACAGTCCGTGAAGCGGCAGTGCTGCGCGAGATCGTCGATCTCGGGGAACACCGCGGCGATACCGGCATCGGCGTCCCACATTCCGACCCCGCGCAGGCCCGGTGTATCGATGAGGGTGATGCCGTCTCCCAGCGGAAACATCTCCCGATCGGTGGTGGTGTGCCGGCCCTTGCCGTCGCCGTGCCGCACCGGCGCTGTTGCCTGGATGTCGCGGCCGCACAACGCGTTGACCAGCGTCGACTTCCCGGCACCGGATGCCCCGAGGAACACGACGGTGCCCTGGATCCGGTCGCGCAGTTCGCTCAGCCCAGCCCCTTCCGGTGCACACACCTCGACCACGTTCGCGCCGGGCGCGAGCGCCACGACCTGCTCGAACACCGGTTCCGTCGTGACGTCGACCTTCGTGAGCGCGACGACCGGCTGAGCTCCACTGTCCCAGGCCAGGGCAAGCAGGCGTTCCACGCGGCCGAGATCGAGCGTGTCCGCCGCGGCCGTCACCACGACGGTGTCCACGTTTGCGGCGAGGACCTGCTCCTCCGATCGCCCCGACGCGTCGGCGCGACGGATCGCACCGGTACGCGGCAGCACGGCGCAGACCGTGCCGACCGTGTCACCGTCGGTGGCAGGTTCGCGCACGATCACCCAGTCGCCGGTACAGACCCGATGACCCGACGACCGCACCCGCAGCGGGCCCGCGGAGGTCACGGCTTCGCTGTGGCCGCGACCGGACCGCACGATTCGTCCCGGCGTCCCCTGAATATCGCTGTCCGCGAAGCATTCTGCAATCCGCCGAGTCCAGCCGTACTCGGCCAGAGGTTCGATTTCGGGTAGGACATCGGGGTGCACGGTGACTCCTGATTCATGGTGGCGCGCGGGGCCCATGTCCCGCTCCGACAGATTCCGATGGTGAACCCGGTGGCACCGCAGCGCAATCGAATTTCCGGATGGGGCAGCCTGGACCGATGACGAGACGCCTCCGCATCGTGATCACCGTCGCCGTCGCGGTGCTGCTCGTGATCGCCACCGTGCTCGGGCTCTACACGCTCTCGAACTCGCGCACCTACCAGCTTTTCGGCGATCTCGTGCACCGGGTCGAGACCGACGACAAGCTCGTCGCGTTGACCCTCGACGATGGACCGTCCGACCGCACTCCCGAAGTTCTGCGTGTCCTCGCTGAAGCAGGTGTGCCGGCGACCTTCTACGTCACCGGCGCCGAGCTGGCCGCGCGTCCCGAGATGGGTCGCGCGATCGTCGAGGCCGGGCACGAGCTCGGCAACCACACCTACACGCATCGGCGGATGATCCTCGTCGGCGGCGACACCGTGCGCGAGGAGATCGAGAGCACGGACGCGCAGATCCGCGCCGCCGGGTTCGACGGCGAGATCACGTTCCGCCCGCCCTACGGCAAGAAACTCGTCGCCCTACCCCGATATCTCGACGCACACGACCGGACCACGGTGATGTGGGACGTGGAACCGGACTCGGTCGCCGCCGACTCGACCACGATGGTCGACACGGCGCTCGCACAGACCCGTCCGGGGTCGATCATCCTGCTGCACGTGATGTATCCGGCGCGGCAGTCGTCGCTCGACGCGATTCCGGGGATCGTCGCCGGTCTGCAGGCGGAGGGCTTCCGGTTCGTGACGGTGTCGGAGCTGCTCGGCTCCTGACCCGCCCGAAAACGTACCCGCTGGTCCCTGCGTCCTGACACGCTGGAGATCTGTAGGCCTCGCCGGCAGAAACCAGACAGGGGTGATCGCAGATGGCACGTCCGGTTCGCGTCGTCGTTCTCGGTTCCGGGTCGTGGGGGACCACGGTCGCGGGGCTCGCGGCCCAGAACACGCCGACGCTGGTGTGGTCACGAAAATCCGACACCGCGGCGGAGATCAACGAGGAGCACCGGAACCGCCGCTACCTCGGCGACCGCGAGCTTCCCGCGGAACTGCGCGCCACCGACGACCTGGTCGAGGCCGCGCGAGAAGCGGACGTTTTGGTCGTCGGTGTGCCCTCGCACGCGGTGCGGGAGACGCTCGAGCAGGTCGCCGACGAGCTGCGCGCGTGGGTGCCGATCGTCTCTCTCGCGAAAGGTCTCGAGCCGGGCACCCGGCTGCGGCCGACCCAGGTGATCTCTCAGTGCCTGCCGGGACACCCGGTCGGGTTGCTCGCCGGCCCGAACATCGCCAGCGAGATCGCCGACGGCTTGGCCGCCGCGGCGGTGGTGGCGATGCAGGACGAGTCGATCGCGAGCGCCCTTCAGCCGCTGTTCGCGTCGAAGGTGTTCCGCGTCTACCGCAACACCGACGTGCTCGGTTGCGAGCTGGGTGGGGTCCTGAAGAACATCGTCGCGATCGCGGCCGGCATGGCCGAAGGACTCGGGGTCGGCGACAACACCCGCGCGATGGTTCTGGCACGGGGACTCGCCGAGATGATCCGGCTCGGCGTGGCGATGGGGGCGCAACCGCGGACTTTCTCCGGCCTGACCGGCATGGGAGATCTGATCGCCACGTGCATGAGCCCGGCGTCCCGCAACCGCCGAGTGGGCGAGGCGATCGCACGTGGGCTGTCCGTCGAGGAGGCGGTCGCCGAGTTGGGGCAGGTTGCCGAGGGTGTCAAGACCGCGCCGACGGTGATGGAACTGGCCCGCGAGTACGGCGTCGAGATGCCGATCGCCGCCGAGGTCGAAGCGGTGGTCGCGGGACGTCACACCCCCACCGAGGCCTACCGCGGCCTCCGGAAGCGCGCACCCGGCGACGAGGAGGACCTCGTCTGATCAGCCGCATATTCGGCTTTCTCGGAGGGACCCTAGAGACCCATAGATTCCCCGATTTGACTGTTCAAACCACAACTTGAACACTGTTCAGGTGTCGTCGTCCACAGAAGTGCTCATCATCGGCGCCGGATTCGCCGGACTCGGTGCCGCCGTGTACCTGCACCGCCGCGGCCGCGACGTGCGGGTTCTCGAACGCGCGGATTCCCTCGGCGGAACGTGGCGCGACAACACCTACCCGGGATGCGAATGCGACATCCCGCCCGCGCTGTACTCGTACTCGTTCGCCCCGCAGGCGACGTGGGCCCGGGGACGCGCCGGCCAACCGGAGATCCTCGCGCACCTGCACGAACTCGCCGACGAACCCGGCCTGCGCGAGTGCATCACGTGCGGGGTCGGCGCCACCGGCTGCCGCTGGGACGAGCACACGCAGCGCTGGCACGTCACCACGGACCGCGGAACCACCTACGAGGCACGTTTCCTCGTCCTCGCGGTGGGCGCGCTCAACGTTCCGCGGACACCCCGCTTGGACGGGACGTTCGACGGCCCCGCCGTCCACACCGCACGCTGGGACCACTCCCTCGACCTCACCGGCCGACGCGTCGCCGTCGTCGGAACCGGCGCCAGCGCGGTACAGATCGTTCCCCGGCTCGCCGAGATCGCGGCTCACGTCACCGTCGTGCAGCGCACCGCACCGTGGATTCTGCCGCGCACCGCACCCCGGCTGCCGCTCCCCCGTCCGGCTCGGCGGGCATTCGAATACTGGCGCGCGGAAGCGCGATTGGGCTCCTTCACGGGTTCGCCGGACCGGCTCGAGGCTCGCGCGCTGAGGCACCTGCACGATCAGGTCACCGATCCGGCGCTGCGTGAGGCACTGACCCCGCGCCACCGAATCGGATGCAAGCGAATCCTGTTCTCCGACGACTACTATCCCGCCCTGAGTCGGGACAACGTCGAGCTGGTGCCGTCACCGATCGCACGGCTCGCCGGGAACTCCGTCGTCACCGCGGACGGTCGCGAACACCCTGCCGACGCCCTGATGTATGCCACGGGATTTCACGTCTCGGGCGCGCTCGCATCGGTGCCGGTGTCCGGTCGGGGCGGAATCGTCCTTCTCGAACGCTGGGCGCGCGAGGGCGCGCAAGCGCACCTGGGTGTCACCGTCTCGGGGTTCCCGAACATGTTCGTTCTGGGTGGCCCCAACACCGGCCTGGCACACACGTCGGTTCTCACTATGCTCGAATCCCAGTTCCGTTATGCCGCAGCCGCGATGGACGTAGCCGATCGCGAAGAAGTCGAGGCCCTCGAGGTAGACGAGCAGGCGCCGGCCCGGTTCGGCGCCGAGATGGCCGAGCGGTCGGCGGGAACCGCGTGGACGTCCGGCTGCGACAGCTGGTACCTCGACCGCGGTGGCATCAACCGTTCGTTGTGGCCCGATTACGCGTGGCGCTACCGGTGGCGCACCCGCAGGTTCGACCGCGAGAACTACCGCGTGCCGGTACCTTCGACAGAGCCGTCACCGACCTTCCTGCCGTAGCGCGAGTTTCGGAATGATCCCGCCGGCCAGCACATCCTCGAGTTGCCGGGGCGACAGCCTGTGCCGCACCGGAATATCGGTGTTGCGGGTCGAGTTGTGCACCGAAAGCTCGGGTCCTGCCACGAGCGCGTCACGAAGCCCGTCGAGGACGAGCACGTCGCCCTGCTCGATGACGTCGTAGTCGTCCGGGTTCGCGAATTCGAGGGCGAGGACACCGAAGTTCGCGAGGTTCTGCCAGTGGATCCGCGCGAACGACTTCGCGAGCACGGCGCGGAGACCGAGATACCGCGGCGTGATGGCCGCGTGCTCACGCGACGATCCCTGACCGTAGTTCTCTCCCCCGACGACGATGTGTCCGGTGGTGTCCTTGGTTTCCGCGGCCCGCTCGGGGTAGGTTTCGTCGACCTGAGTGAACGTGAATTGCGAGAGCTTGGGGATGTTGGACCGGAACGGCAGTGCCCGGGCTCCCGCCGGCGAGATCTCGTCGGTGGAGATGTTGTCCGCGACCTTCAGCAGAACAGGTGACTCGATCCGGTCCGGCAGCGGCGGGAAATCGGGCAGCGACGAGATGTTCGGCCCCTTCACCGGTTCGATCCCGCGTGCGTCTTCTTCCGGGGGCGGCGGGACGAGCATCGCGGTGTTCACCGAGGCCTCGGCGGGCAGGTTCAATTTCGGGTAGTCCGTGCCTACCTCCGCGGCCCAGTCGCGGGGATCGGTGATGCGACCGGTGAGTGCGGACGCGGCCGCGGTCTCCGGCGAACACAACCACACCGAATCCTCCCGGGTTCCGGACCGGCCGGGGAAATTCCTCGGCATGGTGCGCAACGAGTTTCGCCCGGTCGCCGGGGCCTGCCCCATGCCGATGCAGCCCATGCACCCGGACTGGTGGATGCGAGCTCCGGCAGTGATCAGGTCGAGCGTGGCGCCCATGCGGGTGAGGTCGGAGTAGATCTCCCGCGAGGACGGGTTGATGTCGAAGCTGACCTCCGGAAGGGTCTGCCGCCCGGCGACCATCGCGGCCACGATCGCGAAGTCGCGCAGTCCGGGGTTTGCCGAGGACCCGATGACCACCTGCGCGACCGGTTCTCCGGCGACCTCCCGCACGGGCACGACATTGCCCGGCGACGACGGCTTCGCGATCAGCGGTTCGACGGCGGACAGGTCGATGTGCTCGACCAGGTCGTATCCCGCACCCGGGTCGGCGGCAACCTCGACGAAGTCGTCCTCCCGCCCCTCCGACCGCAGGAACTCGTGCACCGCGTCGTCGGCGGGGAACACGGTGGTGGTTGCACCCAGTTCGGCGCCCATGTTCGCGATCACGTGGCGGTCCATCGCCGTGAGCGTGTCGAGGCCCGGCCCGTAGTACTCGACGATCCGCCCGGCGCCGCCCTTGACGCCGTGCCTGCGCAGCATCTCGAGAATCACGTCCTTCGCCGAGCACCACGGCGGTAGCGCACCGGTCAGCTCGACGCCCCAGATCTCGGGCATCCGGAGGTTCAGCGGCTCACCGGCGATGGCCAGCGCAACCTCGAGGCCGCCGACTCCGATGGCGAGCATCCCGAGCGACCCGGCCGCGGGGGTGTGCGAGTCGGATCCGGCCAGTGTCTTTCCCGGAATCCCGAATCGCTGCATGTGCGTCGGGTGCGAGACGCCGTTGCCCGGCTTGGAGAACCACAGTCCGTACCGCAGGCAGGCGGTACGCAGGTACTCGTGGTCTTCGGCGTTCTTCTCGTCCGCCTGCAGCAGGTTGTGGTCGACGTACTGGACGCTGACCTCCGTCCGCGCCCGATCGAGGTTCAGCGCCTCGAGTTCCTGCATCACCAGGGTCCCGGTGGCGTCCTGGGTGAGGGTTTGATCGATCCGGATCGCGATCTCCTCGCCGGGGTCCATACTCCCCGACACGAGATGCGTTCCGATGAGCTTGCGCGCAACGTTCTCCGGCATGGTGGCTCCCGTCCGCGCCCGGGGCACCGAAGGCCGGCCGGGCGGCACTGTCGATTCACTTCCTCCAGGATGCTCCGATTCGACCGCGGGAACTACCGCATTCCGGGGCCTGGGGCCCCCGTGGCGACCACCCGACCCGCCCACTTCAGGAACGAGGGGTCTCTACCGACGCCGAATCCGCACCGCCAGTCCTGCGACGTGAGCGCAGCTGGCGGCGCGGGCACCCTCGGCATCGCCGGCCCGGATGGCCGCGACGATACGTTCGTGCTCTTCGACGGCGAGCTGCCGGTTGGTCTCGGACGCCCACATGTCCGAGCGGTACAGGTGGGCCTGCGCGTCGAGGCGGAACAAGGCCTCGCGCAGCGGCTTGTTCGCGGCGATGTCGCGGATCGCCGTGTGGAAGTCGAGATCGAGCCGCGAGTCCCGTCGTCGGTCCGCGGGCTGGTCGAGCAGTGCCCGCTGTGAGTCGACCATCGCCATGAGATCGGCGACCTGCCGGTGGGTGGCCCGCAACGTCGCCTGGTAGCCGGCGAGCCCGTCGAGCACCTCGCGCACCGCGAACACCTCCCGGATCGTTTCGTCGTCGACCGTTTCGACCTTGGCTCCGGCGTTCCTGGTGTACACCGCGAGTCCGTCGTTGATGAGTTGCTGCACGGCCTCGCGGACCGGGGTCCTGCTCACGTTGAGTTTCGCGGCCAGCGCGGGCACGGACAACGCGGTGCCGGGTGGCAGCTCCCCTGCGAATATCTGTTCTCGGAGCGTGGCGTGAACCGATTCCGCGAGCAGCTCGCGTTCCGTTGTCGTCATCTGTGTTTCTCCGCTGCTTCTTGCCACGCCCCACGGTAACGCGGATGTGGCGTACTCCTCGGTCGCGACCGGGTGTCCTCGGGTGCGCGTCGCATGGACTCGCCGGCTTTCACGGAGACCGACGGGCGCGACAGCGCCCTTCATCGTTCCAGGATTTGTTGTCGTGCAACGGTTGTCCCCCTATTTCTTTGTCGTATCGGCGGAGGAGTGCCAGCTCCCGATCAGAACCTTGGACAGTGCTCCGAAGAGCGTGAACACGGCCACACCGAGCAGAGAGGCGAGGACGATGGCGGCGAAGAGATCCTCGGACTGCAGGCGGCTGCGGTAGATGTCGAGCAGGGTGCCGATGCCGGGGTCTCCCTTGGCGAAGAACATGTCGCCGATGATCGCGCCGACCACGACCAGCCCTGCGGCGGTGCGGATACCGGTGAGGATCGACGGAAGGGCCGAGGGCAGTTCGAGCTTGACCAGCCGGTCCCAGGCGGATGCCCGGGCGAGCGTGAACAATTCGTGTTGCCCGCGATCGACGGACCGGAGGCCGAAGTGCGTGTTCGTGATGATGGGGAAGGCGGCAATGATGACGCACACCAGCACTCGTGCAAAGGTGCCGTACCCGAACCACAGTCCGATCAGCGGCACGATCGCCAGGATCGGAATCACCTGGAGTACAACGGCGTAAGGGTAGATTGCGCGCTCCAGCCAGAGGGCCCGGCTCATGAGGACACCGACACCGACACCGATCGCGGCGGCGATGACGAATCCGAACGCCGCGACCTGGGTCGTGACGAGCAAGGCGTCGAGCATCGGCTTCAGGTGCGTCCAGTCGAGGATCGAGTTGGTCAGCACCGCATGCGGCGGCGGCAGCAGGAATCGTCGCTCGGGGCTGAGCACCAGGTACGTGACCGCGTACCAGGCGGCGAGCGCGACGCCGAAGGACGCGAGCGGAACCGCGACGGCCCCGAGCATGTGACGCACGGATCTCGTGGAGGGACGTCGCGTCGCAAAGGCAATGGTGGGCCGGGCGATTCGTTCGGATCTGGCGAGGACGGTCACTGTGCACCTCCGTGCAGCGAGGCGGAGATCCGCGAGACGTATTCGGTGTAGCGGGTGTCGTAGCGCAGTTCGGGACGGCGGGGGTAGGGGAAGTCGACGTCGATGATCTCGGCGATCCGACCGGGGCGGGCAGTCATGACGACCACCCGGTTGGCGAGGAACACCGCCTCGGACACCGAATGGGTGATGAACATGGCCGTGAACGTCTTCCCCGTGTAGAGCCTCTGGAGTTCGACCTGCATGTCGAGGCGGGTCATCTCGTCGAGGGCACCGAAAGGTTCGTCGAGCAGCAACACCTCCGGGGCCAGAGCGAGCGAACGAGCAAGGGAGGCACGCATCTTCATTCCGCCGGAGAGTGCTCTCGGAAGCTGGTCAGCGAAGTCTTCGAGGCCGACGGCGGCGATCGCGGCATCGGCCCTGACCCGTCGTTCCGCCTTCCGCATGTGCCCCAACTCGGCTGTGAGCTCGACGTTCCGCCGGACCGTACGCCAGGGAAGCAGGGTCGGCTCCTGGAAGATGAACCCGACGGACTCGGTTCCGACGGCGACATTGCCCTCGGTGGGGGTATCGAGCCCGGCCGCCATTCGCAGCAGGGTCGACTTGCCGCAACCCGACGGACCCACCACCGCGACGAAGTCACCGCGGCCGACCTGCAGGTCGATTCCGTCGAGCGCTGTCGTCCCCGTGGGGAATCGCTTGACCACGCTGTCGAACGTCAATTGCGTCGACTTGGTCAGAGTGCGCGCATCCGCGTCGCGCATCGTGTTCACCAACGCCATACCGACCCTCCAGGAATCCGCTCTACATGCAGAACTTGAGTTTGTTGACGACTCAGATCATTAGTTACATGTATTACGCGTGGATGACGAAATATTGCACAGCGGTCACCAAGTCGGGCAAGCACTGGAAATCAGCGAGCTTTCCCGCCACTCAGCGTTGTTAACCCAGATGCAACGACGCACATATTGCATGTAATTCTGAGGCGTGGGATGTTGTCCGTGTCGAACCGGTGACTGTCCCCGGCTCACACTTCGGCTCTCCCTCACGTCCTTTCCGGCGCAGACACGCGCGCAGATCCCGAGGAGCACAGTGACCACTTCACGCACCCATCGCCTGCGGGCCGGCCTCTCGGTCCTCGCTCTCGCCTCGCTGACCTTGACCGCGTGCGCCGACGGTGACACCGCGGAAGCGAACGAGGCCACCCTCGAGTCCGCCGCGCAGGATCAGCATCTGGCCGACGCCTGCCCCGGCACGGTGACGGTACAGCTCCAGTGGCAGCCGCAGTCCGACATGGGCGCGCTGTTCGAGATGCTGGGCCCCGGCTACACCGTCGACACCGAGAACCGGTCGGTGACGGGCCCGCTCGTCGCCGGCGGCAAGGACACCGGGGTCGACCTCTCCCTCCGGGCCGGCGGTCCCGCGATCGGCTTCCAGTCCGTGACCTCCCAGCTGTACGTGGACGAGGAGATCGACCTCGGAATCGTGCACGGCGACCAGCTGATCGCCGCAGCGGGCAACCAGCCCGTCGTGGGTGTCACACCGCTCCTGAAGTACAGTCCCGCGATCCTGATGTGGGATCCGGCAAGCCACCCGGACTGGGAGTCGATCGGTGACATCGGGAAGACCGACGCGACGGTCGTGGTCTCGAAGGAACAGATCTTCCCACAGTGGCTCGTCGCGAAGAGCCTGCTGAAGGCATCCCAGCTGGATCCCACCTACGACGGCGCCCCCTCGCGTTTCGTCGGCGACCCCACCATCGCACAGCAGGGCTTCGCGAACTCCGAGCCGTACTCCTACGAGGAGGACACGCCGGCCTGGAACAAGCCCATCGAATACCAGCTCGCCAAGGACGTCGGCTTCGACATCTACGCATCCAACGTCGTCGTGCGCGCGGACAAGCTCGACGCGATGTCGCCCTGCCTCGAGAAGCTGGTCCCGATCATCCAGCAGGCGAGCGCCGACTACATCACCGCGCCCGACGCGGCGAACGCGACGATCGTCGACGTGATCGCCCAGGACGTCGCATACACGCCGTACAGCGCCGGTGAGGCCGCGGCGGGCGCCGAGCTGCTCGCCGCCGACGGGCTGATCGACAACGAGGCCGACGGCTCCGTCGGCACCTACGACGCCGCGCGCACGCAGCGCAACATCGACGAGCTCGTGCCGGTGCTCAACGCGGGCGGCGCGAACCTGCCTGCCGGCCTGACCGCCGAACAGCTCTTCACCAACCGGTTCACCGACGCCTCCATCGGCATCGAGTGACCGCCGCGACACGATCCGACGGATAGGACCACTGATGAACCACCCCATGACCGAACTACAGCGCGAGTCCCGGATGGGCGCGCTCGGCACCGTGACCACCGACCGGGAGGTTCGCCGAATCGATCTGTCCGACTTCGAGAACCGGCGTGCACAGATCACCGAGGAACTGTGGGCCGCCGCCACGGAAATCGGCTTCTTCCAGGTCGTCGGGCACGGCATCGACCTCGACGAGGTGCACGGTGCCTTCACCGCGGCCGAGCAGTACTTCGCCCTGCCGGAGTCCGTGAAGGGCGCGGCGCCGCTGAAGAAGGGACTCAACTCCGGCTGGGAATCGATGAGCCAGGTACGGCCCTCGATCGGCACCCCCGACCAGAAGGAGTCGTTCCAGATCACCCGGCCGCACATGGACGGACTGTGGCCGGGTGAGGAGAACCTGCCGGGATTCCGTGAGACCGTACTCGACTTCGAGCGTCGCTGTTGGGAGTTGGCGATGCGGCTGCTGTCCTGCTTCGCGGACCGGCTCGGTTTCGAACGTGACTTCTTCACCCGCGCACACGATCCCGAGACCGTGAGCTACCAGAGCACGCTGCGGTTGCTGCACTACTTCGCCCTGCCCGACGATGCGCTTGCCTCTCCGGACATCTGGCGCGCCGGTGCCCACACCGACTTCGACTGCCTGACATTGCTGTTCCAGCGCACCGGGCAGGGCGGTCTGCAGGTCTGCCCGGGCCGCGAGATGGACGGCGAGGCCTGGACGCCGATCGAACCGTCCGACGACGTGATCACCTGCAACATCGGCGACATGCTCATGCGCTGGAGCGATGATCTGCTGCCGTCCAACTTCCACCGGGTGCGGTCGCCGGGACCCGACGAGCATCGCGGCGCCCGGTACAGTCTGGCGTTCTTCGCGCAGGCCAACCGTGACGTGCTCATCGAAAGCCCGCAGGGCAAGTACCCGCCGATCACCGCCGAGGACTACCTGCGCCGGCGCGTCGAGGCCAACTACTCGACTTCGGAGGAAAAACGATGAGCGACAATGCATCACCGACCACCACCGTGATCACCGACGTGACGGTGTTCACGGGAGGTCGGTGGCTGCCCGGACGCGATGTGCTGATCTCCGGCGGGCACGTCGGCGCCATCGGTGCTCGCGGTGAGGTCGACCCGACCGGTGCGGGGCGAATCGACGGGTCCGGCGCCCACATGATCCCGGGATTCGTCAACACCCACACGCACCTGCAGCAGTCGCTGATGCGCGGCATAGCCGAAGGCATACCGCTTCTCGAATGGCTGCTGCAGGTGGGCGAGGAGTCGATGACGATCACCCCGGAGCGGGCGTACACCGCGACGGTCGCCGCGTCGCTCGAGGCGTTGCGCAGTGGTACCACGACACTCGTCGAGCACATGTGGCCTCACCCGTCCACCGAGGTGCACGACGCAGTCCTTCGGGGATTGCGCGACACCGGGATTCGCGCGGTACTCGGTCGCGGCGTCGCCGACCGGGCCGACGCCACCCGCAAGTGGGGCTTCGAGCCGCGGCTCATGCAGCCGCTGGACGACGTGCTCGACCACACCGACCAGCTCGCGAAGGACACGGCCGGATCCGCCGTCACCGTCGGGCTCGCGGTCCCTAACCCGCGGTCCGTCACCGCCGAGGGCATGGCCGCCATCCGGGAGTTCGCGACCGCCCGCGACATGACCGTCTCGATACATCTGCTCGAAACCACCACCGACGACACGATGTGCCGGGAGCACGCGGGTATGGGCGCGGTGGAGTACCTGGCCTCCCACGATTTCCTGTGGGACCGGATGATCGCGGTGCACTGCGTCGAACTCGACGCGGCCGGCCGACGCACGCTCGCCGACCACGGCGTCGCCGTATCGTACAACCCGGTGTCGAACATGCGGCTCGGCAGCGGGATCGCCCCGGTCCCCGACCTGATCTCCGACGGTGTCGCGGTCGGACTGGGTGTGGACGGTGCCGCCAGCAACGACACCCAGGACATGCTCGAATCACTTCGCACGGGTGCGTACGTGCAGCGGGCGGCGCGACGCAGGGCCGACCTGTTCGGCTTCGAGCAGATGCTCGACATCGCCACGGGCGGAGCAAATTCCGCGCTCGGACTGCCGGCCCGTGCCGGTGGCGTGCACGTCGGGGACGCGGCGGATCTGACGTTGATCCGGTTCGACCGGGACTTCGCGACCCTGCCCGTCCGCGATCCGGGTGCCGCCATTCTCACGACCGGCACCAGCCGGATCGTGGACACCGTGATCGTCGGCGGTGAGGTGACGATCCGGGACGGGCGCAGCACCCGGGTCGACGAGTCCGAACTGGCCCGCACCCTGGCAGCACTCTGAGATCACAGCCCGGCAATCGGCAGTTCGAGGGTGAAGACGGCGCCGCGGCCGGGTCCTTCGCTGTGGGCCCGGATGCGGCCGTGGTGGGCTTCGACGAGGGCCCGGGCGATGGTCAGTCCGATGCCGCTGCCTCCACTTTCGCGGTCGCGGGCGGTGTCTACGCGGTAGAAGCGATCGAAGAGATGGTCGAGGTGATCGGGTGCGATGCCTTCGCCGGTGTCGGCGACGGTGATCTGCACACGATCCTCGTCGGCTCGCCTGCTGGTGACGGCGACGAATCCGCCCGGAGGGGTGTGCCGCAGGGCATTGTCGAGCAGGTTCCCCAGCACCTGACCGATCCGGTCCGGATCGACCGCCACGATCTCGGAGTCTTCGATGCGGGTCTGCAGAGCCACGCCTGCGCTTTCGTACCGTTCGCGTACCGCATCGGCCGCGGTGTCGACGAGGGCGCCGGTGGTGGTGGGCACCGGCCGGATGCGGGTGAGGTGTTCTTCGGCGCGGGAGACGGCGGTGATGTCCTGGGCGAGCCGGGACAACCGTTGGGTCGCGGCGTGCAGGACCTGGCGGGTCTCGTCGTCGAAGGTGCGGACTCCGTCGTCGAGGGCTTCGAGGTAGGAGTCGAGAGTGGCGATGGGCGTGCGCATCTCGTGGCCGAGGTCGGCGAGCATACGGCGCCGGGTGGTCTCGGTGGCGTCGAGGCGGCGGGCCAGTTCGTTGACGGTGACGGCGAGTTCGTCGAATTCGCGGCCGAGTCCGGGACTGGCCAGACGGGTGTCGTAGTGGCCACCGGCAATGCGGGCGGCGGAGGCGGTCACCGCGGTGATCGAACGTTGCACCCGGCGGGTCAGATACCAGCTCACCACCAGCGCCAGGAGCACCGCGAGTGCGACGGCCAGCCCCCAGGCCAGGACGATCGACCGGGTGAAGGCCTGCTCGACGTGAGCGGCCTGGCTGGAATTGTGGTCGATGCCGGCCTGTCCGAGGTGATCGTGGAAGATACCGGGCGCAAGAGACGAAGCGACGAGCCAGGCACTGACCGCACAGCCGACCACCACCACGGTCAGCGCGAGAAACAGCCGGGTGCCGAAACTCGCTCCGGGGAAACTGCGCCGCAACGATTCTCTGTGCCGCAACGATTCTCGTGGAGACGACTGGTGGTTCATGCGCCGGTTCCCATCCGGTAGCCGACCCCGCGGACGGTGCGCACATAGCGACCCCGTGAGGCGTCGTCACCGAGTTTGCGACGCAGATGACCGATGTGCACGTCGACGAGGTGCTCGTCCCCCGTCCAGGTCGGCCCCCACACCGTCTCGATCAGCTGGGCGCGGGTGAGCACGACCCCGGGGTCGCGCGCCAAGGCGGCAAGGACGTCGAATTCGGTGCGGGTCAAGGACACCGGCATACCGCCGACGGTGACCTCCCGGCCGTCGACATCGAGGCTCAGATCACCGAAACGGAGGATCCGATCGGCAGGAGCCGAGACAGGCTCGGCTGCAGGTACGGCGAGGCCGGCGCGGGGACGGCGCAGCATGGCCCGGATGCGGGCCATCAACTCGCGGGGACTGAACGGTTTGGTCATGTAGTCGTCCGCGCCCACGGACAGCCCGATGAGGGTGTCGACCTCTTCGGTGCGGGCGGTGAGCATCACCACGTACGCATCGGAGAAGGTGCGCAGTCGCCGGCACACTTCGACACCGTCCAATCCCGGCAGCCCCAGGTCGAGGACCAGGACATCGGGATCGACCTGACGGGCGAGAGTCACCGCGTCGGCGCCGTCGCCGGTGATCACGGTCTCGAACCCGTCGCGTTCCAGATACGAGCCGATCAGGTTCGCCAACGGCGCCTCGTCCTCGACGACCATCGCCCGCAGCCCTGTCGTGGGGCGTTGCGGCGGCCCCGGGTCGCCGGCTGCTGTGGGCGTGCGCGCAAAGGAGTCCATGACGTCCATCTTCACCGGCGCTCACTACGACGAACGCTGTGGTCGGGCTTCTTGAGCAAATCTTCATACGACCTCCACAGCAGTCGCGGGGTAGGAGCGCCAGGCTGGACACACGAACCGGGGAAGGGAGGCGATCATGATGGGCTGGGCAGGTCAGCTGACCTGGACCGGATGGATCGTCATGGCCGTGTGCATGGTCGCGTTCTGGGCGGTGGTGATCTATCTGGTAGCGATGATGTTCCGTTCCGACCGGGTGGACGGATCCGGACGCGGCGGCCAGGAACCCGATCCGCTGCGGCTGCTCGAGACGCGTTTCGCCCGCGGCGAGATCGACGCCGACGAGTTCGCTGCTCGTCGGCAGATGCTCGTCGCAGGTTCACCTGTGCTCCATGGCCATTCGAGGAAGGGAACACCCTGATGGACAAGAAGACTCTCGCTGCCGGTGTAGCGGCGCTTGCGGTGGCGTTCACCGCGGCCGCGTGCGGCGACTCCGACACGGGCACCACTGCCGCCCCGTCGAGCACCACCGTCACCACGCCCGCCGAAGAGGCCGTAACGCACAATCAGGCGGATGTGATGTTCGCCCGCATGATGATTCCGCACCATGCCCAGGCGATCGAGATGAGCGACATCATCCTGGCGAAAGAGGGCATTTCCCCCGAGGTGACCGCGCTGGCCGAGCAGATCAAGGCCGCGCAGGGACCGGAGATCGAGCAGCTCGAATCCTGGCTCGGCCAGTGGAGTCAGCCGCAGATGCCCACCGACGCTCCGGGGGCCGGGCCGAACATGCCCGGCATGACGTCCATGCCCATGGAGCCGATGCCGATGGAGTCCATGCCCATGCAGTCCATGCCCATGCAGTCCATGCCCATGCAGTCCATGCCGGGCATGCAGGGAATGATGAGCGACGAGGACATGCAGGCGCTGTCCGCCGCGCAGGGCACCGAGGCCGCCCGGCTGTTCCTCACCCAGATGATCGTCCACCACGAAGGCGCCATCGCCATGGCGCAGACCGAGGTCGAGAACGGACAGTCTCCCGAAGCAATCACCATGGCCCGCACCATCATCGACACTCAACAGCAGGAAATCGACACCATGCGCCAACTGCTGACCACCCTGTAAACCGATCTCCCTGTCCGGTTTCCCCCAGGGCCCGCCGCGTCCGGAGCACGGACACCCCGGAGGTCTCGCCGGAAGATCCACGGCCGACGCAACCGACGGGTCGCCGCACGTGATTCGGGTATGCCGACGGCGGCCACGCGGTAGGGTTGGCCACACCTGGAGGCGATATGGGCATGCTCGGTTCGCTGCGCACCGCGACGGTGGGGTTGGTCGTCGTACTTCCCGGCATGCTCCTGGCCGGCTGCACGTCCACCGACGCCGCGGATCCGGTCTCGGAATCGACCGACTCCGTCCCGGCCTACTGCCAGCAGATGGAACCCGACCTGGCCGGCCTGGCCGACAGCATGAACGTACCGGGTGCGGTCGTCATGGTGCTCTCGCCGGAGCTGGGCGACTGCCTGCTCACGTTCGGTTCGCGCACGGTCGGGGAGCAGGAGCCGATCGGCTTCGACGACCAGCTCCGCATCGGCAGCAACACCAAGCCCATGACCGGCACGATCGTCCTGCAACTCGTCCAGGAGGGCAAGCTCAGTCTCGACGACCCGGTCTCGAAGTATCGCGAGGGCGTGCCCAACGGCGACGACATCACCGTCGAGATGCTGCTGAACATGCGCAGCGGCCTGGCGGATTACAGCGGCCTGCCCGAGATCGCCCGGTCGATGGACGAAACGCCCGACCGCGTCTGGACGCCGGATGAGCTCCTCGCACTCTCTTTCGCTCAGCCGGTCGCCTTCGCACCCGGCGAGGGGTACCTCTACTCGAACGCCAACACGGTCCTGCTCGGGCTGATCATCGAGCAGCTCACCGGCGAACCGGTCGAGCAAGCAATCGACGAACGTATCTTCGAGCCGCTCGGCTTGGAACGCACGCTGATGCCCGCCCGGACATCCAACGTGATCCCCGAGCAGCACGCGCGGGGCTACCTTTTCGGCACGGTCACCGACTTCGTCGCCACCGGCGGGGTGTTGCCGGCGGAGCAGGCTGCCGAGGCGGCCGCGGGAACGTTGCAACCCAACGACGTGACCGACATCAATCCCTCCTGGGGATGGGTCGCCGGTGCGGGGATCTCCACCAGCAACGACCTCGCCCGCTTCGTGAAGGCACTCGTCGGCGGCGAGCTGCTGGACGACCGGATGCAGGAGGAGCGTCTCGCCAGCGTCATCTCGATCGACCCGGCCAACCCCGACAGTGCCGCCTACGGCCTGGGGATCGCGAAGTACGGCAGCCTGTACGGACACAGCGGGGAGCTTCCCGGCTACAACTCGTTCATGGGACACGATCCGGAACGCGACATCACCGTGATCGCCTGGGCGAACATGATGACCGGACCCGACGGACAGCCGACCGCGGCCGTCCTCTCGCAGGCGGTGATCGACGAGCTCTACTGATCGGATCTCGGTCGCAGGCAGCTCTTCGGTACTGGGGCGAACAGCGCTGCGGCACATCGCGTCCGGTGCCTGACCACCCGCACACCCAGCAGCGCCCTGTCGTCGAGTGAATGACGCAGCTCGCCGGTCGCAGACTCGGGCGACACCCCAGTCGAGATCACTACACTGAGAAGTGCATGACCGATCATCTGCCTCTGGCACCGTGTCCGGTAACAGACTGGAGCGATGAGCGTCGCCGAGCTGCTTTGCACAGCACTCGGTTCGGTCACCGTTGGAGGCGGTTCGCGCGTGTGCGCCGAGCTTTGGTGTGGCTGACCCTCGTTCTCGTGGCGCTGCTGACGCTGTACGGGCAGTACTGGATCCATGACGTCGCACCGGAGCGGGCCCGATTGGCTCACACCCAGCCGTACCTGCATCCGATCTTCGATGCTGCGGAGCCGGCCGACCGGACCACCGCAGTGGTGGATCTGGTCGGGTTGGGCAATCTCGATGCCACCGACACCGCCCGCGCGCTTCCGGCATTGGCCGAGCTGGGTCAGGTGTGGGCGGTGCAGTACGACAACGCCGGCCTCGACACCGCCGTGATCGCCCGGATGATCCTCGATCGTGCCGAACACACCGAGGTGGAGCGGATTGTGCTGGTCGGACACAGCATGGGCGGCATCATCGCTCTCGAGGTGGCCGAGCATGTCGTCACCGATCCGGAGGTGAACCTGCTGGCCGTGATCTTGGACTGCACGCCGATCGATCTGCACGCGGTGCGGGCCGATGCACGAGACACCGGGGAAGATCTGCTGCGCTGGATGGGCTGGCTGCCCGGAGCACGGGAAAGCCGCACGTTGCGCCTGGTGGTCGAAACCGCTGCCCGCAAAGACCACTATCTCGTCACGCGCCCGAACCGCTTGCCCACCGTCGATCCCGGCGCGCTGGTCGAAGCGGTCACCGAAGTGCTCCAGGACAAGATCTTCTCCACCGATGCCGCCAGCAACGGGTTGATCGAGGCGCAATTCGAGGCGATCGTGGCTTCCGGTGCGCTCGACAACCTCGGGGTGCTTGCGTCCCATCGGAAGGACCGGCGACCTCCGGCGGTGGTGTTCCTTCGACCCCGGCACGGCACCGATGACGAGGTCGTCGATGTGGACTACACCCAGAAGGTTCTGTTCGACCGCATCGGCGGACCCCAGGGCTTCTTGCGGGTGGTGCGACTCGCGGGCACCGGGCACGCCGATCCGATCCAGCGGCCGCAGGCCTACAACTCGGCGCTCGAGTCGAGGGTCGTCCCGTTCCTCGAGCGACTCGCCCGAGAGGCCGAGCGCCCGATGGTCGCAGGTGGGCGGTAACGCTCTCTTCGCAATACCGGACCCAGGACCTGAACGAGCGCTAGCTCCCGCCGTGTGCGATCGTGAGCCTATGACTGCCAACGATGCGACGATCCTGTCGACGCTGCTCGACACCCGGTACAGCTGCCGCGCGTTCCTGTCCAAGCAGGTGCCGCGCGAGGACATCGAACGCATGCTGCGGATGGCGCAGCGCACCCCGTCGTGGTGCAACTCGCAGCCGTGGCAGGTTCACGTGACCAGCGGTGATGCCACCGACCGGCTCCGCGCCGCGACGTACGAGCAGGCCGTCTCGGGGGTTCTCGACCCGGACATCGCGGGCCCCGCCGAATACCGCGGCGAGTACGCCGAGCGCCGGCGCAACGCGGGGTACGCCCTGTACAACGCACTGGGCATCGCGCGCGACGACTTCCCCGAGCGCACCCGGCAGATGCTCGAGAACTACCGGTTCTTCGGCGCCCCGCACGTCGCGATCATCACCAGCGACAAGCAGCTCGGAACGTACGGCGCCGTCGACTGCGGCGGCTACGTCGCCACTCTGCTGCTCGCCGCGCAGTCCCTCGGGATCGCCGCCGTACCTCAGGCGGCGGTCGCGATGACGGCAACAGCCCTCAGGAAGGAGCTGAACATCTCCGAGGAGCGCGACATCGTGTGCGCGGTCTCGTTCGGCTACGCCGACGAGTCGCATCCGGCGAACACCTGCCGGACCGACCGCGCCGAACTCGACGACGTCGTGCGGTGGGTGGAGGACTGACCACCCCCAGGGGTGCTGTTTCGTGAGGCCACGGAGGCGCACGCTCGAGGTGTCGAATTCCCGCACCGAGAGGAACCACCGTGACCGATACCGAAACCGAAGCCCTGCTCCGCAATTGGGTTCCGCGGGCCGTCGCGGGTGAACCGCACGCCGTGGGTGTGGTGGTGCGCTCGGTCCATCCCCACGTGATGCGGTTCTGCGACGCACGGATGGACGCGCACACCCGCGCCCACACCCCGGTCGAGGATCTCGTCCAGGAGGTGTGCCTCGCGCTGACCCGCGCACTCCCCCGTTACCGCGACCAGGGAACCTCGGTGCTGCGCTTCGCTTTCGGTATCGCCACCCGGAAGATCGCCGACGCCCGCCGCGGGGCGGCCCGTTCCGTGCCGCACGTGCACGAGGTGACGGTCCCCGGCCCCGAGGAAGCCGTACTCGACGAGGAGTTGATCGCCGCCGCGCAACAGCTCATGACGACGCTCCCCGAACAGCAGCTGCTCGTGCTGAAATTGCGGGTCATGCAGGGCTACAGCACCGAACGCACCGCCGCGATGCTCGGCACCACACCGGGCGCGGTCCGCATCGCCCAGCACCGGGCGCTGAATCGTATTCGGGCGCAGCTCAATCGGATTGAGCGCGCAGATACCGTCCGAAGTGCGGCACGGTGAACCCGATGAAACCCCGCTCGGCGGAGTAGATCAGCCCCTTCTTGATGAGCCCGTCCCTCGCCGGGGACAGCGACGCCGGTTTCCGCCCGAGCTCCGCTGCGATCTTCGACGTGGCGACGGGCCCGTCGTCGCCGGACAGGTCGGCCATCGCACGCATGTATTCCCGTTCGGCGGGCGTCGCGCGTTCGTACCGGGATCCGAAGAACCCGACGGCGAGTTCCTCCTCGGCGGCCGGCGCGGCGACCCGCACGTCGTCCACGGTGATCGGGCTCGCCGCTGCCACGTCCCACGTCGCCTTGCCGTAGGCCTGCACGAAGTAGGGGTATCCGTCGGCTGTTTCGTAGAGGGCATCGAGCGCGTCCTGCGTGAACTCCACGTCCTCGCGTGCGGCGGGGGCGATGAGCGCGAGGTCGGCGGCGGAACGATCCAATCGGTCGATGCGGTGATAGGTGAACAGCCGCTCCGAGTAGCTCTTCGACGCGGACAGCACCGCCGGTAGGTGTGGCAGGCCCGCGCCGACGACGATGAGCGGTGCCGCGTCCTGGCTCAGTTCGTGGCAGGCCCCGCAGATCGCCGACACGTCGGCTGCTCCGAGGTCCTGCATCTCGTCGATGAACAGCGCGATGCCCACGCCGACGTCGCGGGCAAGACCGGACGCGTCGACGAGCAGTTCCACCAGGTCGATCTCGATGTCACCGGAATCCGCGCGACCCTTGACGGCGGGCGCGTCGATCCCCGGCTGCCAGCGCTCGCGCATCCCCTTGTCCGCGGTGGCGCGCAGCGCGAACGACTTGAGGACGCCGAGGAAGTAGTCGACCGACTCGCGGTCCGGATGAGCCGCCGCGATCTCCCGCACCGCCATGTGCAGCGCCGAGGACAGCGGTCGCCGCAGGTCCTGGTCGGGGCGCGCTTCGATCTTGCCGGTGCCCCAACTGCGGGCGATCGCGGCCGAGCGCAGCTGGTTGAGCAGCACGGTCTTGCCGACGCCGCGCAGCCCGGTGAGCACGACGCTCCGTTCCGGACGGCCCCGCGCGATGCGTTCGAGCACCACTTCGAACGCCGAGAGCTGCCTGTCGCGGCCGGCGAGTTCGGGCGGGCGCTGTCCCGCGCCCGGGGCATACGGGTTGCGGACCGGGTCCATCGGTCGATGGTAACGACAGGCCTGCGCGATTCCGCGTTCATCCGAACGGTGATTCGCGGCGGTTCCGGATCGGACGTCGGCCGCGCGTCGGCCGGGTCCGCGGGAAGCCACGAAGTGCCGTCGTCTCCGGCCCGGCCGGGGAACAATAGGGTCCTCCGAAACACACCGGACCGGCACTCCGGTCGGCGCGCCGGTGACAGGGTGTAAGGGGGTAGCCGCGATGACCTGGGCATTGCCCGCGATCGCCGTAGTCCTGCTCGGTTTCGCGGCGATCTCCCGGCGAGTGGAGGGCACGCCGATCACCGCTCCGATCGTCTTCACCGTCAGCGGGCTGCTGCTCGGCGTCGAGGCGGCCGGTGCGGTCGACGTGCACGTCACCGCCGAGATCGTCAAATTACTGGCCGAGGTGACCTTGGCGCTGGTGCTGTTCTCCGACGCCGCTCGCGTCGACCTCCCCGAACTCCGCACCGAGATCTCCTTGCCCGCGCGACTTCTCGGGATCGGACTGCCGCTGACCATCGCCGCGGGATTCGGTGCCGCCGCGATCGCGCTTCCCGGCCTCTCGTGGCCCGAGGCGATGCTCCTCGCGGTGATCCTCGCCCCCACCGACGCCGCGCTCGGCCAGGCCGTGGTCACCCTGCCCGTGCTGCCGACACGGATACGGCAGGGATTGAACGTGGAGAGCGGGCTCAACGACGGTATCTGCGTGCCGTTGTTCCTGATCGTGCTCGCGATCGCGCAGGCCGAAGCGGGCACGATCGGCGGTGGTGCGGCCGCCCGTCTGGTTGCCGAACAGATCGGGTACGGGATCGTCGCCGGGGCCGCAGCGGGTGCACTCGCCGCCGCGATCCTGGTGACCGCCGGCCGACGACACACCCTCGATCCGCTGTGGGCTCACACCGTGCCGGTGACCGCGGCCCTGCTCGCCTACACCGCTGCCGTGCCGCTGGGCGGGTCCGGGTTCATCGCCGCGTTCGTCGGCGGACTGACCTTCGGCACACTCCGGCGCCGCGCCGACCTCGACGACGGAAACGCCGGGCGCATGATCGACGAGGCCGGTGACCTGTTCAGCGCGGTCACATTCATCGTCTTCGGGGCCGTGCTGCTCGGCCCGGCACTCGGTCACCTCTCGTGGACTGTGCTCGGATACGCGGTTGCGAGCCTGACGGTGGTGCGGATGATCCCCGTCGCACTGTCCCTGATCGGCACGCACCCGCGGGCGCCGACCGTTGCGTTCCTCGGCTGGTTCGGGCCTCGCGGCCTGGCCACCATCGTCTTCGTCATCCTCATCGTCGAGGAACCGGGTGAGTTGCCCCACGAGGAACTACTTCTGACCACCGCGGTGATCACGATCGCGCTCTCGGTCCTGGCGCACGGGCTCACCGCCGCTCCCCTCGCCGCCCGCTATGCCGCGTGGTTCCAGGACCACCCACGCCCGGAGAATCGGGTTTCGCGGTGAAGCCCGATCACCGCTCGATTCGGGTGCGCAGCAGCTTCGCCTCCACACCCCGCAGCCCGGTCGCCTATCCCGTCCTGCCCGGCGTCCCCGGCCTGACCCCGACCGACGCCGGAGAACCCGACTGACAATGCACGCATACGCATACTCGACTTTGACATTCGTTTCCATTAACGCGTAGATCTGTGCTCATGAAACCACTCCCCCGATCCGTCGTCGCCACGCTGTCCGCGGGTCTCGCCCTCGCCCTGCTCGCGGGATGCTCGTCGACCGACACAGACAGCTCGGCGAACCAACCCTCCGAGACCACCGCATGGGACGGCCCCGCCGAGACCGCCTCGGCGCAGCCGCGATTGGCCCTCACCTACGACGGCGGCATCCTCGTCGTCGACGCCACCAACCTCGACGTCGTCGCAGATCTTCCGGTCGACGGATTCAATCGTCTCAACGCCGCGGGCGACGGGCGCCACGTGCTCGTCACGACGTCCGGTGGCTTCCGGGCACTGGACACCGGCAGTTGGTCCGAGGCACACGGCGACCACGCACATCACTACGTCGGCGATCCAGCTTGGGCCACAGCGGAATTCGCGGCCGACAAACCTGGACACGTCGTCACCCACGCCGGCCGCACCGCGCTGTTCGACGACGGCACCGGCCGCATCGACCTGTTCGACCCGGCCGAACTCGCCGACGGTACCCCCGACGTCGAAACGGTCGCGCTGCCCGAGGCGCATCACGGTGTCGCGGTACCGCTGGCCGACGGCGGTCTCCTCGTCACGCTCGGAAACAGCGGCTCCCGCAACGGAATCGCCGTCCGCGACGCCGCGGGCACAGAGGTCACCGCCAACGAACAGTGCCCGGGTGTTCACGGTGAAGCAACCGCCCGCGACGCGGTCGTCGTCGGGTGCGAGGACGGGATGCTCGTCTATCGGGGCGGAACCATCACCAAGGTCACCGCTCCCGATCCGTATGCACGTCTCGGCAACCAGGCCGGGTCGGCGAACTCCGATGTCGTGCTCGGCGACTACAAGACCGACCCGGACGCCGAACTCGAACGGCCCGAACGCATTGCGCTGGTCGACACAGTCACCTCGGACCTGCGGCTGGTCGATCTCGGTACCAGTTACACCTTCCGGTCGCTCGGTCGCGGACCGGACGGGGAGGCGCTGGTGCTCGGTACGGACGGCAATCTGCACGTCGTCGACGAACACACCGGAGAACTGATCCGGAAGATCGCCGTCGTCGATCCGTGGACCGAACCGGACGAGTGGCAGCAGCCGCGGCCCGCACTGAAGGTGCTGGGCGGCACCGCATACGTCACCGACCCCGCCGACGACGAACTGCACGCCGTCGATCTCACCACGGGCGCGATCACCACCGGCACCCTGCCGCGAACCCCCAACGAGATCAGCGGAACCTGATCACCGCTCGATGCGGGTGCGCAGCAGGAAGGTGTTGTAGTCGGACCAGGTCGAGAGCATGAAGTACACGTCTTCGTCGGTCGACCACGGGTGGAGGAACCCGCCGTACAGTTCGACGTGTTCCTCCACCCCGACGAGGCGGGCGCTCTCCGACCACGCCCCCTGCGGGGTGTCCGACTCGCGCAGCACGATCGCGGCCTTCGCCGTGTCCAGATACGCCATCTGCCACCGGCCTGCGGCGGCGTCGTATCGCACGGAGAGCTCCGCGGCCGGTGCGTGCACGATCGGTGTGGCCGCGGTGTAACCGCCCACGTGCGTCCAGTTTCCGTTGTTCCAGTACTGGTAGGCGTCGGGCTCGAGCACCCGATCCTCGGGTACCCGGGCCAGCGCCACCGATCCGAGGCGTGTGTTCGGGGTTCCGAAGAGATACACGTAGCCTTCGGCGGGCACCGCCGCCGCCACCTGGAAGTTCGTCACCCCGAAGATGTTGTCCCACTGGGCATGTGGGTCCTTCGTCCAGGTCGAACCGCCGTCGTCGGAGTAGGCGATGCCGCCGTGGTTGGTCCACCAGGTGGCGGGGATGCTGTTCCAGGTGCGGATCGACATGTAGGTCAGGTACTGGCGCGATCCGACCGCGAAGCCCGAGGTGGGGATCACGGTGATCTCGACGTTGTCGAGCTTGCGGCTGCTCAGGATCTCGGCCGCGTGACAGCGCGAGTCCTGCACCATCGAATCGAAGGTCATGCCGTCGGCGAGGTCGCGGTCGGTGCTGAACGCGAGGACGTTGCTGCGCCAGTCCTCGCCCTGTCCGCCCGGCGGGTGGAAACCCTTGCCGACCGTGTCGCCGAATGCGACGGCGATCCTTCCCGGCTCCGACTCCCACATGATGCCGAGATCGGTGCCGTGCACCTGCCAGCGCTTGTCGGTCCGGTTGATCGAGCCGGCACCGGTTTCCTTGGCAACGGTGGTGACGTCCACGACGTTCGGCACCGGAGGTGCCGGAACCTGCGGGGCGGGTTCGATCGGCGCGATCTCACCGCCGGGTTCGGGCGCGGGGGGCTGCGGCTCGGGTCCGGGCACGGGCAGGCCGAAGTAGAAAGGTGTCGGTTTCAGTCCGATGCGGGGCAGCAACGGCGGGGTCCGCTCGGGCTCGTCGGTCAGGTCCGGGCACGGGTCGGTGCACGGGTCCGCCGGGAGGGGGTCCGGTTGGATGCGTACCGGCTCCGGTTCCGGCGCCGGATAGGGCACGGTCGTGATCACCGGGTACGGCACGGGGATGTCGAGATCGGACGGCACCAGCGACTCGTGCTTCCAGGTGTCGGTCGCGCACGGCCCGGTCCCCGGTAGCCCGTCCGGTTCGTCCGCCGAGGCGGTGACAGATTGCCCGGTCGCGACGACGACGGCCGCCAGCACCGCCGCCAGCGGCAGCCCGCGCCGATTCCGTCCCGACCACCTGTCCACCGCCCGCTTCACGGACGAGATCGTGACACAGACACCGGGCCGGTGCAGCGCAGAGGTCCGGCCGACACGCGTGTCGTGGGACGGACAGCGCACGCCTCGGCGGCACGCTCGCGCATTCGGATATCTACCGGTTTCTAGGCACTACGGTAGATATCCGAATACTGCGGTGTTTCGGCGATCCTCGCTGCCGGGAGTCACGGCGCTGCCCCGCGGATCCGTGCGACGATGAAGGCCGGGTCACCGCGACAGGACCCGGTGGAGGTGCTCAGAAATGCAGGACGCGACCGTGCGCGACGTCCCCCCGGCGCTCGGGAATCCCGAGCTCGCCGGTCGGCTGGCCGGACGCCGCCCGGCAGTGTTCCTCGACTACGACGGCGTGCTCAGCCCGATCGTGGAGCGACCCGAGGACGCGGTGATGTCGGAGCACATGCGCACCGTCGTCCGCGACCTCGCCACCCGCGTCCCGGTGTGCGTCGTCACCGGCCGCGACCGCACCGTCGCCCAGCAGTTGATGGGCATCGACGACCTCACGATCGCAGGCAGTCACGGTTTCGACATCTGGACACCGACACAGGGCGCGCTCTCCGACACGTACGTCGAGCAGTACACCGACCTCGTCTCGGAGGTGACCGCGCGGCTCCGCGACGACACGCGCGACGTCCCCGGTGCCCACGTCGAACCCAAACGCGCTTCGGTTGCCGTGCACTATCGCCAGGTCGACCCCGCCGACCGAGATCGCATCTCGGCAACGGTGCAGACCGTGATGGACGCCTACTCCGGCAAATTGAAGCTCACGCCCGGGAAGATGGTGTACGAACTCGGCCCCAACGTCGACTGGAACAAGGGCAAGGCGGTGCTCTATCTCATCGACGTGCTCGGTCTCGCCGGCGACGACATCGTGCCGATCTACCTCGGCGATGACATCACCGACGAGTACGCATTCCAGGCGTTGCGCGAGCGTGGGATCGGCATTCTCGTCGGCGACCCCGACGACCCGGAAGTGGCGAATCGAACCACGGCGGCCCGCTACGCGCTGACGTCCGTCGACGACGTGGAACGATTCCTGGCAGCCCTGACCTGACACACCGGTAGGTCGCGTGACTCGGGAGGTGAAACACCGTGCAATCTCCGGATTTCGGACTGGACTACGATCGTTTCGACAGCGCCGCAGAGGGTTTGCGTGAGGCCCTGACCTCCACGGGCAACGGCTACTTCTGCGCGCGCGGCACCGCCGAGTGGGAGGACATGGGTCCCGTCCACTATCCCGGAACATACGTTCACGGCATCTACAACCGCGAGACCACGATCATGGGAGGGCGACCGGTCCTCAACGAGGATCTCGTCAACGTGTCGAACTGGCTGGTTCTCAAACTTCGTATCGAAGGTGAGGACGCGATCCGGCTCGACAACATCGACCTGCTGGGATACCGCCACACCTACGACATCCGCTCGGCGACCGTGATGCGGGAGATGACCTTCCGGGATCACTGCGGGCGGGAGACGACGCTGCGGAGCCGCCGGTTCGTCAGCATGGCCGACAGCCACCAGGCCGCGATCGAATGGATCGTCACACCCGAGAACTGGTCGGGGCGAGTGGAAGTGGTCTCGGCCCTCGACGGTCGCGTCACCAACCGCGTCGTCGCCCGCTACCGGCAGCTCGAGGGCCGGCACCTGGATCCCGTCTCACCGCGCACGTTCAGCGACGAGACCATCGCTCTGCGGGTGCAGACGCGGCAGTCCGACATCTACGTGGCCGAGGCGGCGCGCACCCGTGTCTTCCGGGGAGACAGCGCGGAACCGTGCGAAGTCGAACGCGACCTCTACCAGATGGAGGACTACATCCAGCAGGTGCTCAGTTTCGACGTCGAGCGCCGGAAGCCGGTGCGGGTGGAGAAGATGGTGTCGCTGTTCACCTCTCGGGACAACGCCATCACCGAACCACTGGCCGCGGCCGGCCGGCACGTGCTGCGGTATCCGGATTTCGCCGCCGCGTACGCCGAGCACTGGGCGGCATGGGACGAACTGTGGGACATCTGCGATGTCCAGTTGCCCAGCGAGCCCCGCGCGCATCTCCTGCTGGGCCTGCACGTGGCGCACCTGCTGCAGGTCTGCTCGCGGCACACCGCACGGCACGACGCCGGGGTCCCGGCCCGCGGATTGAACGGTGAAGCGTACCGGGGCCACGTCTTCTGGGACGAGATGTACGTCTACCCGTTCCTCAATCTCCGGATGCCGGAGGTGACACGGAGCCTGATCCTGTACCGGTATCGCCGTCTCACCGAAGCGCGTTGGGCCGCACAGGATGCCGGATTCCGGGGTGCGATGTTCCCGTGGCAGAGCGGCAGCGACGGCACCGAGGAAACCCAGGAAGTGCATCTCAACCCCCTGTCGGGACAGTGGGATCCGGATCGCAGTCGCAATCAGCGGCACATCAACGCGGCGATCTTCTACAACGTGTGGCGCTTCCATCAGGTCACCGACGACGCCGAGTTCCTCGCCGACTACGGCGCCGAACTCATGCTCGAGATCGCCCGCTTCTGGGCGTCGATCGCGCACTGGAACCCCGAACGGGAACGGTACGAGATCCACGGTGTGATGGGGCCGGACGAGTTCCACGAACGCTACCCCGGTTCGACGGAACCGGGGCTCCGCAACAACGCGTACACGAACGTCATGGTGGCGTGGGTGATGGCGACGGTCCCGTCCGTCCTCGAGGCGCTGTCCACGATCCGGCGGAACGCGCTGCTGGCCCGGCTCGCCGTGACCGATGAGGAACTGAAGCTGTGGGACGACATGAGCCGCAAGATGTTCGTGCCGTTCCACATGGGAGTGATCAGCCAGTTCGAGGGATACGACGAACTGGAGGAACTCGACTGGGAGGAGTACCGCGCCGCCTATCCCGACATCGGACGCCTCGATCGGATCCTGCGCGCCGAGGGCGAAGATCCCAATCGGTTCAAGATGGCGAAGCAGGCGGACACCGTCATGCTGTTCTACCTCTTCGACTACGAGGAACTCCAACCGGTCTTCGAACGGCTCGGCTACCCGTTCGACCGGGATCTCGTCGACCGCACCATCGAGTACTACGACGAAAGAACCTCGCACGGTTCGACACTCAGCCACGTGACGTTCGCGTCCGTGCTCGCCGACCTCGACCCACCCGGCTCCTGGACTCGTTTCATGCTGGCGCTCGAGAGCGACGTCAGCGACCTCCAGGGCGGCACCACCAAGGAAGGTATCCACATGGGGGTGATGTCCGGCACGCTCGACGTGCTGCAACGCACCTATGTCGGGACCCGCGTCGAGGACGGTGTCCTCGTGTTCCGGCCGCGGCTCGTCGACCGGCTCGACGGAGTATCCTTCTCGATCCGGTTCCGCGGCACACCGTTGCGGGTACGCATCTCGAGGGGAGAACTGACCGTGCTCGCGCAGTCCGTAGGCTTCCACGTCCCGATCCGGGTGGCCCTCAACGGACAGGAGCACGAACTCGGTCCCGGCGACAGCTGTGTGTTCACCCTTCCCGCGCAACGGTCGTCGAGCACCCGGCAACCGCGCAGGGCGCGGTCGTGACCCCAGCGGCGACGCCTCCGCCGTCACAACGCACCGGTTTCGCCGGCGCGATCTTCGACGTGGACGGAGTCCTCGTCGACTCCCCCCACGAAGCGGCATGGCGCCGAGCCCTGCACGAACTGATGGTCGGTGAATGGTCCGGCATCCGGGACGCGACCACGTGGTCGCCGGAGGCCTTCACCCCGCAGGTCTATCAGCGGGTGTTGTCGGGGAAGCCGCGCCTGAGCGGCGCGCGCGCCGCGCTCGAGTACTTCCGTGTCCCGGACGCCGCCGAACGCACCGCGACCTACGCGGAACGCAAGCAGCAGCTGCTGGTGCGCCTGATCGACGAGCGCGCGTTCGAGGCGTATCCGGACGCGGTGCGGTTCGTCCTGGCCGTGCGCGCCGCGGGTATCCCCGTCGCCGCGGCGTCGTCGTCGAAGAACGCCGACCGGTTCCTGCGCGGCATCTCGCTGGCCGAGTTCGAGGGTGTCCCGGACGCGGCGGCCGGCTTCACCCTTCTCGATGTCTTCGACGCGAATCTGTCCGGCCGGGACTTCGCCCGCGGCAAGCCGGATCCGGAGATATTCCTCACCGCCGCAGGCGAATTGGGTGTTTTGCCCGAATCGTGTTTCGTCGTCGAGGACGCGGTCAGCGGAATTCTGGCCGCGAAAGCCGGCGACATGGCGGCGCTCGGCGTCGCCCGGTCCGGCGACGCGGACGCCCTGGTGGCGGCGCACGCCGACCTGGTGGTGACCTCGCTGGACGACGTCGATCGAACCCGGTTGCTGCACGGGGAACTCGCCACCCGCAGTCGATGACGGCAACGCAACGGAGCAGTCGACGGTAATCTTGCTGCCACGTCGCAATGACAACGATTGTGTAACGTGGCTCGAGTTCACATGCCGTACCGGTCTCATGCCGTCTCGAACCCAGGGGGTGCACGCTCGTGCTGTCGTCCGAAATCCGAATACGGCCCGTGCAGTCGGCACTCGTCGCGCTGGGCCTGATCCTCTCGGCGATCGTCGTGACGAGGTACCTGCAGGATTCGCTCACCGAGTACCTGATGGACCTGGACGTGTTCCGCGATGCCGGTGAAGCGTTCCTGCGCCACACTCCGCTGTACACGGAGGGCTTCCACACCAGCTCGGGTTTCCGGTTCATCTATCCGCCGTTCGCGGCGGCCCTGTTCGCGGTGTTGCCGCTCGTGGGCAGCACCACCATGCAGTTCCTGTGGACGCTGGGCCTGATCGCGCTGGTCTGGTGGGTGCTGAAGGTCGCGTTCGAACGCATGAACGTCGACCGCGCGCCCCTGCTCGCCACTGCCGCGCTCGGACTGACACTGTGCCTCGAGCCGATCCGGTCGAACTTCGCATTCGGCCAGATCAACATCGTGCTCATGGCGCTGGTCGTCGCCGACTGCCTCGGTGTCATCCCCCGCCGATTCCGCGGGGTCGGTATCGCGATCGCCGCGGCCATCAAGATCACGCCTGCGGCGTTCGGCCTGCTGCTGTTGCTGCGCCGAGACCTCCCGTCGGTGGCCCGCGCGGCCGGTGGGTTCATCGCGCTCGCCGCGTTCGGCTACTGGCTGCGGCCCGAGTCGTCGGTCTATTTCTGGACCCACGAGGCGTGGGCGACCGATCGTGCCGGCGACCAGGAATTCTTCCGGAATCAGGCGCTGACGGGCCTGATCGCCCGGTTCGACTTCTCCGAGACGGTCACCAAGGGCCTGTGGCTGGCCGGAGCCCTCGTCATCGTCGCCGCGGCCGCGTGGGCTGCCAATCGTTTCCTGCGGTCGGACGAGCCGGTGATCGCGCTCGGGGTGATCGCGCTCGCGACGCTGCTCGCCGCCCCCATCGCCGTCACCCACCACTGGGCGTACAGCGTGCTGCTCGTCGCGATCCCGATCGCGCCGCAGTACCGCCGCTGGTGGCCGGTCCTGCTGCCCGCCGCGCTCGTGTTCCTCGTCGGACCGAACTACCTGCTCATCGACGCGTCGTCGCACGGCTGGGTCGAGCAGGCCGTCCTCGAGTTGCTGGGCAACGCCCAGTGCCTGACCGGGATCGCGCTGCTGGTCGCCGCCGTGATCGCCGCCCGGTCGCGCCGCGGAGCCGACACCTCCGCCACGCCCGCCGAGGAGACCGCTCAGCTCCAGAGCGCGCCTGCCGCCACATAGGCGACGGTGCCGGCCACGGTGCTCAGCGCCGGACTGTGCCGCCACAGATGGACCGCGACGGTCACGCCGAGCCCGATCACCGCGGGCAGCCACGTCGTCGCACCGGTGTCCCGCAGCGTGTACATCACCAGGATCAACATCACTCCGGCCGGCATCGTCGCGCCGAGGAACTTGACCACCGCCGAATCACGCAGGAACGCGAGCGCCGCGAACGGCGCCGCGCGCAGGCCGACGGTGACCGCGAACATCACGAACAGCGACGCCAGCACGTAGCCGGCGCCGGGCACCGAGTCAGGCATGGGACACCCGATTGCGGTAGACGAATCGGACGAGCAGCGCCAGCACGAACAACCCGAGCGCGACGGGAAGCATGACGTCCTTGGCGATCACCAGCGCCACCAGACCGCAGACCAGCGCAATCGCGGGCGCGGGCAGGTCGCGATTGATGCGGAATGCGTCGATCGCGAGCACCGCGCACAGCGCGGTGAGCGCGAACTCCAGTCCCGACAGGCCCGCAGGAAGGGCCGCTCCGATCAGCGCGCCGACCGTGCCCGAGGCCACCCACACCACCTGACAGAGCACCTGCACGCTGAGGACGCGGGCACCGGTCAGCTCGTCGCGGGGTTTCGGGGCGACGATCGCGTACGACTCGTCGGTGAGGGCGTACACGCTGTAGATCCGCCCGGCGCGGCTGCGGATCACCCGCAGCGGGAAGCTCAGGCCGTAGAACACGTGCCGGAAGTTGATCAGCAGCGTCGCCACCGCGAGCGACGCGAACGGGGTGACCGCGCCGATCAGCCCGACCGCGAGGAACTCCATCGACCCGGCGTAGATGACGGTGGAGAAGATCGGCGCCCACCACCAGTCGAAACCACCCTGGGTCAGCACGACCCCGAACGCCAGACCCAGCGGGATCAGCCCGAGACCGACGGCCCAGGAGTCGGCGATACCGGCGCGGATCTGGGCGGAGCGACGGTCGGACACGCGATCCAATCTATCGGGGTCGCCGATTCGCCACGCGTCCCCGGCGGCGGTCGATTTGCCGGTCCCCGGCGGCGGTCGATTTGCCGGTCCCCGGCGGCGGTCGATTTGCCGGTCCCCGGCGGCGGTCGATCTGCCGGTCCCCGGCGGCGGTCGCGTGGCAGGGCCCGCCGTACGATGACTCGTTCAGTTCTCCGACGGAAGGTGCCCCGTGTCCTCGACCCTCGCCTCGATCCCGGACGCACTGGGATCCGCGTGGGACGCGGTGTCCGCGGTCAGCGAGCCGGCCCCGCCCGCCCTGATCGTCACGACCGCCGTGATCGCACTCGTGCTGGTCACCGTGCGGCCGTTGTGGCTCGCGACGCGACACCTGATCACCCAGGCCCACGAAGGCTCGCACGCGCTCGTGGCCCGCCTGGTCGGGAGACGGCTGTCCGGGATCCGGCTGCACAGCGACACCTCCGGGGTGACCGTCTCGTCGGGCAATCCACGGGGTCCGGGCATGATCGCGACCGCGTTCGCGGGCTACGTCGGCCCGGCCGCGCTCGGCTTCCTCGCGGCGACGCTGCTGACGCTCGATCGTCCGGCCGCCGTGCTGTGGTCGGTGCTGGCCGCGCTGGCGTTGCTGATCCTGCTGATCCGCAATCTGTTCGGTTTCCTGTCGGTTCTCGCCGTGGGCGCAGCCATCGGGACGGCGGCCTACTACGGGAATCCGGTCATCCGCTACACGGCGGCCTATCTGCTGACGTGGGTGTTGCTGTTCGGCGCGACCCGCCCGGTCGTCGAGTTGGCCCGCACCCATCGGCGTGGGGGCGGCGGGGGTTCGGACGCCGATCAACTGCGGTGGCTCACGCACATCCCGGCTGCCGTGTGGATTCTGGTGTTCGGGCTGGTCACGGCCGGAACAGCGGCGTACGGGGCCGCGCGGATCGTGCTGACGCAACTGCTGTGAGCCGTGTGCCTTTGTGGCGGTCAGGGCCGCCAATAGGGCACACCGGGCGCTAGGCCACCTCCATTGCGACCGCCCGGACCGGGGCACCGTCGCCGTCACGCAAGCGGATCGGCAGGATGCTGATCAGCGGGTCAGGGAAGTCGATGCGTTCGAGTCCGCACAGGTTCTCGCAGATGACGCCGCCGGCATCGGCGATGAGCCAGTGCGCAGGGAACTCGCTCGCGCCGGTGGCATCGAGGCTCGGTGCGTCGATGCCGATCGTGCGCACGCCCCGGCCGAGGAGTGCCCGGCACGCGTCGGCCGCCAGGTAGGGGTGGGCGAAGTACTCATCGGTGCCGTAGTGCGCGTCCCAGCCGGTGTGCAGGAGCACGATGTCGCCGGGTCCGCACGGTACGTCGCCGAGCAGGTCCGCGGTGATGGCGGCACGCGCGGCCAGGCCGCGCACGTCGACGACGACACCGCGCCCGACGAACAGTTCCGGGGCGAGGCGGTCGACGGGTTCCCCGGCCGCGCGCATGTGCCGCGGGGCGTCGACGTGGGTGCCGGTCTGTGACCCCATGTCGATACGCAGCAGGTTGTAGCCGTCCTCGCCGAGGGTGGCGTGCGGGGTGAGGGTCGGCGCGGGATCGCCCGGATAGACCTGGGTGTCCGCGGAGACCAGGCGGCTCAGGTCGACGATCCGGCGTACGCGCACCCGGCGATCGTATCCCCCGCCGGCGGCGCCCTATCAGCTCGCGACCACCGCATCAAGAGTGCCATTTTCAATACTTGCAAGTATTGTTCTCTACTGCGAGAGCACGATGTTCGTACCGGCACGCGACAGCAGGGGACGAAGACACATGTTGTGGGAACCGACTCCCGACCAGGAGTTCTTTCGAGACACCACCGCCCGGTTCCTTCAGGACCAGGCGCCACCGGCGGAACTGCGCCGCCTCCGTGACGACCCGGCCGGTTTCGACTCCGGCTACTGGCGCCGCGGAGCCGAACTGGGCTGGACGAGCCTGCTCGTCGCCGAGGAACACGGCGGCGGCTCGCTCAGCGGCGCGGGCCTGGTCGACCTCACCTTCGTCGCCCACGAATTCGGCCGGCAGGCCGCCCCCGGCCCACTGACCCCGAGCAATCTGGTGGCCGCGGCGCTGAGCACCCACTACACGGACGCGCACGACAAACCGCTCGCCGCACTGATCGCCGGAACGTCGACCGCCGCGTGGTGCGTCGACGAACCGCGACCCGGAAGCCGTGCCGGCGCGACTCCGGTCGAGATCCGGGTCGAGGGCGACGAGGTCGTCGTGCGCGGGACGAAACGTCCCGTCGAAGCCGCACCCACCGCAGACTTCCTGCTGGTAGCCGGCCGCACCGGCGACGGCCTGTCCCAGGTCCTCGTCCCGGCCGGTACCCCGGGTGTCCGGGTCACTCCCCTGCGTTCGATCGACGTGACCCGCCGCTACGCGGCCGTCGAGTTCGACGAGGTGCGCCTGCCGGTCACGGCACTGGTCGGATCCGCGGGCGGTGCGGCGTCCGACGTCGAGCACCTGCGACGGCTCGCGATCGTGATCGGTTGCGCCGAATCGGTCGGCGCCCTCCAATCGGTGTTCGATCTGACCGTCGAATGGGCCTTCGACCGTTACTCGTTCGGCCGGTCGCTCGCCTCGTACCAGGCGCTCAAACACCGGTTCGCGGACATGAAGACGTGGCTCGAGGCGTTCCACGCCCTGGCCGACGACGCCGCCGCCGCGGTCGCGGCAGGAGCACCCGATGCCGCGGAATCGACCAGTGCCGCAAAGGCATACATCGGTGAATACGGTGGTCTGATGATCCAGGACTGCGTGCAGTTGCACGGCGGAATCGGTGTCACCTACGAACACGACCTGCACCTGTTCATGCGGCGGGCCGCCGCGAACCGGTCGAGTCACGGTAGCCCCGCCGAACACCGACAGCTCGTCGCCGACATCGCTCTGCAGCAGGAGGCCGCACAGTGACTCCGTCACCCGACAACGCAGTGACTCCGTCCCCCGACAACGCAGTGACTCCGTCACCCGAGAACACAGTGACTCCGTCACCCGAGAACACCGAGACCCTCGACGAATTCCGCGATCGCGCCCGCACCTGGATCCGCGCGAACCTGCGCCCCGCCGATCCCAAAGCCCACATCGGCGTCCTGCGCGCCGAGGGCACGGACGAGGAGGAACTCGCCGCGGTCGCCCGCGAACGCGAGCTGCAGCGCATGCTCTTCGACGCCGGGCTCGCCGGGATCTGCTTCCCCCGGGAGTACGGCGGTCAGGGGCTGACCCGCGCGCATCAGCGAGTACTCGACGAGGAACTGGCCGGATTCGAATATCCGGCCCGGCTGCAGTCACCGACGTTCGTTCCTTGTGCCGCAGTGCTTCTCGAATGCGGCACCGAGGAGCAGAAGCGGCGTCACATTCCCGCCATTCTCAAGGGCGAGGAGATCTGGATGCAGTTCCTGTCCGAGCCGAGCGGCGGTTCGGATGTCGCGAGTGCCGTGACCACGGCCGTGCGCGACGGCGAGGACTGGATTCTCAACGGATCGAAGATCTGGACCACCGGAGCCTGGTGGTCGGACTGGGCCCTGTGCCTGGCCCGCACCAACTGGGACGTTCCCAAGCACCGCGGTCTCACCGTCTTCATGTTGCCGCTGAAACGCGAGGGCATCGAGGTTCACCGCATCGAAATGCTCAGTGGTTCGAAGGAATTCTGCCAGGAATACCTGACCGACGTGCGGGTGCCGGACAGCGACCGCGTCGGCGAGGTCGACGACGGCTGGAGCGTCGGCACGCGCTGGATGTTCCACGAGCGGATGCAGTCGACTTCGCAGTTCGCCACCCGGCCGCCGGGCAGTTCCCGCGGCGGGTCGCGGATTTCGGAACTCGTCTCGGTCGCCCGCGACGCCGGCCGCCTGGACGACCCGATCGCCCGCGACCTCGTCGGCGAGGCCCACACCCTGGAACTGGCGAAGGAGGCGCTGCAGCGGCGGATCGGCCGGGGCATCGCGACCGGCAAGATCTCCGACCAGGCGGCCGGGATCGTCCGGTTGATGGCCGGGACCGTCGCGACCCGGCTCACCACGATCATGTACGAGTTCACCGATGCCGGCGGTGCCGCGTGGGACGACGACGAAGGCGCTGTCGCGGAGGTCGGACACGACTATCTGATGCAGCAGGTCTGGTGCATCGCCGGCGGCACCACCGAGATGGCTCGGAACACCATCAGCGAACGCGTGCTGGGCATGCCCCGCGAGCGCACCCACGATCCGAACATCGCGTTCCGCGACATCCCGAAGGGCCGGTCCTCGGCCCGGTAGTCAGGACCGGGCGGGCAGATGGTGGTGGTCGCCGCGCGCGATGGTGAGCGCGGCGACCACCACACCGACGACGACGCCGATGAGTGTGTCCCCGATGCGGCTGAGCGCGATGTCCGGTCCGATCGGCTCGCCGAGGCCGATCACCAGCAACGCCATTGCGGTGACCGCGATCGACGTGAGCGCGTAGTTCCGGGTTGCGTACAGTTCCGCCACCGTCTGCAGCGCGACGATCACGACGACGAGCGGCCAGTATCCGAGCGCGGCGGCGATCAGGATCGCGGCCAACAGGGCACCTGCGACGTTCCCGAGCAGTCGCTGGATCCCGCGCTGCACGGTCTGCCGGTAGTTGGCGCCCTGCAGGGCGGCCATCGCGCCCATCGTCGCCCACAGCGGATGCTGCAGTCCTGCGGCCAGCGCGATCCAGCCTGCGAGCAACGACGCGAGCATCACCCGCCCGGCACCGATCACGATCGCGCGGTCGTGCAGATCCCGGACGCCGGTCCGCAGGAAACCTTCGGGCCGGTCGGGCGGTGCGGCGTCGGCCGCATCGACGCGTGGGATCTCGATGTCGCGGCGCACCTTTCGCAGCTCGGATTCGAATCGCGCGAAGTCGTCGCGGCGTGCACGGACCGTGTCGTGCGAACCACCGTCGACGACCGCTTCGGCGGCGTCCAGCAGCGCAAGCAGTTCATGGGTGTGCGGGTGACGGGGCCCGAGGGCGACGACCTCACGCGCTTTCGCGATCGCCGCGCGTGCCGGCGCTACCGCGGACTCGCCGGAGTTCTCCAGCACGGACACCGCGGCGAGCGCGCGGGCGACGGCGACGCGGGCGGGACCGTGCGGGTGGTACAGCGCCGGTGCCATGACGATCACCCAGCCGATCACGGCGCCGGTCGCGGCGGCGGCCACGGCCACGCCGATGTCCGCGGCGGTGTCGGCGAATCCGGCGGCTCCGGCCGCGGCGAAGATGAGGATGACCGCGCCCGGGCCGATGATGCGGAACGCCGCGAGCAGCCAGAACGCAACCCCGGCGGCGACGGCGAGCAGCGCGATCTCCGCCCACATCAGAATTCCCGCAGCGCCGACGGCGGCGCCGAGCGCCACATAGGCGGCGACCGCGGCTCCGGCGCATCCGGACTTGGCGGCGAGCCGCCGATACGGTTCGTGGCGCCCGAACGCCGAGGACAGGGCTCCGAGCGCCGCGAATCCCGCGAGGTGCGTCTGACCGAGCAGACCACCGCCGATCAGGACGACGAGAATCGCCAACCCGACGCGCACCGCCGGGGCGACGACCGCGTCGGCACTCCGCACGTCGAGCGATCGACGCCAGGCGTCGGCGGACAACGAGTGCGCGAGTGCGCCGCCGGTGTGACGCAGACGGCTGTAGGTCGGGTCGACGGTCGAAGGAAGCACCGGGCCAGTCTAATACTTCACAGATGAAATAACTATGAATCGGTTGTGAAACGGATCGCTACACTGGATACATGCCCGACGCACCCACACCCCCGGACGACTTCGTCGATCGAGTGAGACGCGCGTGGTCCGAGGTGTATCCGGACCTGAACACCCGGCCCATCGACATCATCGGCCGCATCATCCGGATCAGCTCGCTGGCACTGAACCATCTCGATCACGAACTGATCGGAAGTGGTGTCACCCGAACGGAATTCGAGGTGCTGTGTGCACTGGCGCGCAGCCCGCACCCGCTGCGCGCCAGCGAGGTCACCTCCGTCACCGGGATCTCGGGGGCCTCCACCACCAAACACACCGACCGGCTCGTCGGGCTCGGACTGGTCGAACGCAAACGGCTCGAACGCGACGGCCGCGTCGTGCTGCTCGAGCTCACCGACGCCGGGCGGCGCGTCGTCGAAACCGAATACCCGCGCCGGGTCACCCGCGAGATGCGCATGCTCGACGGGCTCTCCGACGACGAACTCGACACCCTCACCGACCTGTTGCGCCGGGTCGTGTTCAACGTCGAGCAACAGACCCGCCCGTGACGACGGAGACCGTCAGGGCATCTCGACGGTCTGCTCCCGTTCGATCTCCCCGACCGCCCGGCGGATGTACTGTCCCGGCTCGACCTTGCGGGTCGCGAGCAGGTCGGCGAGGACCACGATCCCCGCGGTGAGGTACTGCTCGGGCCTGGCCTTCGGCGCGTCCGGATCGGTCACCCCGAGCGTCCCGGTCAGCACCGCCACCAGCGCGTCGGGCGTCGCCTGCACGGAACCGCGGGCACAACGTTCGAACACGGCCTGAACGTCCTCACCGGCCAGACCGTCCGGATGCAGTTCCTCGAGCAGTTCGCGCATCATGCCCGAGTGCACCGCGGTGACCTGCTCGTACGGCAACTCGACGAGAGCGCTCACCGCATCGGCGAACGCCGGTTCGTCGTCGGCCCGGGCCGCGTTCAGCGCAGTCTCGGTGGCATGCGCGATCTCCCGCGCGATCGTCGGCCAGTGCGTGGGCCACACAGTGTTCTCCTCGTCGGTGCTGCTTCGTCCGCCTCGTGCGCGGCACGCGCATCAGTGTGCCGTCCGGCCCCGACACCTCACAGCCGGCGCTGCAGCGCGAGCGCGTCGTGAGGAGCGAACCCCTTCGCGTCGTTGTCGAAATACACGTACACGTCGAGGCCGTCGGCGAGCCACGCCCGGATCCGCTCGGCCCACCGATCCAGCGCTGCGTCGCCGTAGCCGCTCACGTACAGCTCGGCGTCACCGTGCATGCGGACGTACACGAAGTCCGAGGTGACCTCGGTGAGGAAGGGAAAGCGGCCCGCGGTGTCGGCGACGACGAGCGCCACGTCGTGTTCGCGGAGCAGCGCAGCCGCCTCGGCGGAAGCGAAGGTCGGATGCCGAACTTCCATCGCGTACCGGAGAGGGCGGTCGGCGTCGGCTTCGGTCCACGCCCGCTCGTCGGGAACCTTGTCCGTGTGGCGCGCCGCCAGCGCCGCAGCGGCCCGTGTCGTGCGCGGCAGTTGCGCGCAGAAGCCGGCGATCCGATCCGGTTCGAACGCCATCGTCGGCGGCAGTTGCCACAGCAGCGGACCGAGCTTGGGACCGAGCGCGGGCACGCCGGATGCGAAGAAGTTGGCGAGCGCCTCGTCGACGTCGACGAGGCGTTTGAGGTGGGTGACGAACCGGCCGCCCTTGACCGCGAACACGAAATCGTCCGGGGTACGGTCGCGCCAGTCCTCAAAGCTCGACTTCCGCTGCAGGCTGTAGAACGTGCCGTTGATCTCGATCGACCCCATCCGCTCGGCGGCGTACTCGAGCTCGAGGCGCTGGGGCAGTCCCACCGGATAGAAGTCGCCGCGCCATCCGGGATAGCGCCAACCCGAGATTCCGACCCGTGCGCGGACCATCGCCCGACGATACCTCCGCAAATCGCCCGCGAGTTGGCTTCCAATTGGGACGCATCGCCCCGTAAGCAGGCATACGCTGTGCCGGGAGACAAGATCAAAAACCAGGAGTGCTCATGTCCGAGGCCGCTGCCACCCCAAGTGATCCGTTCCGTTCACTCTTCAAACAGATCTGGTGGATCGTTCTGATCCGCGGCATCCTCGCGGTGCTGTTCGGCATCGTCGCCCTCGTCTGGCCGGGCATCACCGTGTGGGCCCTCGTCGTCGTCTTCGGTATCTACGCGATCGTCGACGGCCTCGTGCTCGGCTATCACGCGGTCCGCGATCGCAGGACCCTCGACGGCTGGGGGTGGTGGCTCGCGATGGCCGTCATCTCGATCCTCGCCGGCATCGTGGCCCTGGTATGGCCCAAGGCGACCGCGCTCGTGCTGCTCTACATCATCGCGTTCTATGCGATCTTCTTCGGAATCGCCGGGGCCGTCGGCGCATTGCGGTTCCGGAAGGTACCCGAGTCCGGATGGGTGGCGTCGCTCGTCGCCGGCATCCTGGCGATCCTGTTCGGCATCGTCCTGCTGATCTTCCCCGGCGGCGGCATCATCGGCCTGATCTGGCTGCTGGGCATCTACGCGATCCTGTTCGGCGTCCTGCTGATCGCCGTCGCGTTCCAGGCACGCAAGGTCGCGAAGGAGGCCGGCGTCCTCTGAGTTGCCCGGGTGCCGGGTACCTCTCTACTGCTCGACAGCTCTACTGCTCGACAGCTCTACTGCTCGACAGCGAAGACAACGGAGAGGCACCCGGCCCCGAAACGACTACGCGTCCTTGAGCCGACCCCATGCGTGCCAGCGATCGATCTCGATCCACGCGCTGACCCGCTTGCGGTCACGCACGTAGTACGGCTTTCCGGTGTAGTGCCGCGCGATGCGGTCGATGTCGACGAGGCCCTCGTCGTCGACGATCTCGACGACCCGGCCCTGCACGCTCACGTGGGTGATCCAGTCCTCGGGGTCCATCGCGCTCAGGCTCACTCGCGGATCGTTGCGCACATGGTCGAGACGCTTGCGGCCCTCGTCCATGTTCACCAGGATGCGGCCGTTCTCGTAGCCGTACCAGGTGGGCACGGACACTGGCTGGCCGTCGGCACGCAGCGTGCTGATGGTCGCGTAGTTCGGCCGGGCGAGGAATTCGGCCACGGCATCGGGCAGCGGCGGCTTCGGCACGGCAACCCTCCCTTTCGATGAGATCTTCTCGGTGTCGCAACGAGCCTAGGCCAGCAAGAGCGGGCCGATCGCAGCGAAACGGCCCCGCGGCGCGGCGTCCGGACCGAACATGGAAGCAGTCCCCGAACCGAGGAGAACCGTCCCATGCCGAAATTTCTGTGGCAGGTCACCTACACCAGCGAAGGCGCGAAAGGGTTGCTCGGCGAAGGCGGTACCGCCCGCCGCGACGCGATCACCAGCATGGTCGAGAGTGTCGGCGGCAGCGTCGAATCCGTGCATTTCGCGCTCGGCGGCCACGATCTGTACGTGATCGGCGAGGTGCCCGACGACATCGCCGCTGCCACCCTGGAACTGCGCACCATCGGTTCGGGTGCGGCCAGGTCGAAGCCGATCCTGCTGCTCACGCCCGAGCAGATCGACGAGGCCGTGCACCGGGACACCAGTTACCGGGCTCCCGGGAACTGATCCGGTTCGGCACCGCGGCGTCACCGAAGCGTGACGCCGTCCATCTCTCCGTCTTCCCGCCAGCGGGCCAGCAGCTCGAAGAACTGCACCGGACCGCCGCCGTAGTTCGCTGCTGCGAGGCCGTCGGGATTGCCGATGTCTCCCTCGTTGTCGAGATAGCTGGGGGTGCAGTCCGCGTAGAAGGCACGGCCGGGGCCGGAGAGCTCGTTCATGGTGGCGACCCAGGCGTCCTCCGCCCGGAGATCGGCCTCGATCGTGGTGGCTCCGCGCGCCACCCGCTGCTCGAGCAGGTAGACCAGGTGACGGGCCCGTTCCTCGGCGGTGTGCGTGTAGTTGTTCGCGACACCGGTCTGCGTGTACCCGAGGAAGAAGCAGTTGGGGAACCCGCTGGACTGCAGGCCGTGGAAGGTGCGCGGTCCGCTCTTCCACTTGTCGCTGAGGTGAACACCGTCCCGGCCGATGATGTCGAATCCCGTGCGACGGGTGTAGCTGCTGCTGACGTCGTAGCCGGTCGCGAAGATCAGCGCGTCGACCTTGTACTCGCGATCCCCCACGACAACACCGTCGCGCGTGAGGCTCTGGATGCCGCGCCCGTCCGTGTCGACCAACTCGACGTTGTCACGGTTGAAGGTGGGGAGGAACTCGTCGTGGAACCCGACGCGCTTGCAGAGGCGCTTGTACCAGGGCTTGAGGGCTTCTGCGGTGGCTTTGTCGGTCACGATGGCGTCGATCCGCGCCCGTACGCGTTCCATGGATCTGAAGTCGGCCTCGAACAGGAACTCGGCAATCTCCTCCGGGGTCATCGGTGCGCCCCGACGCTCGATCTCCTGCTTGATCGCCGTCTTGGTGACCTCGGCCGACACGCGGGTCCAGCCGTCGTCGACGAGGTCGGTGTGATGCTCCACCCCGGCCGTGTAGCGGGTGAAGTTCTCCATCCGCTCACGTTGCCATCCGGGCCGGAGGCTTGCTGCCCATTGCGGGTCCGTCGGCTTGTTGCCCCGTTCGTCGACGGCGTTCGGAGTCCGCTGGAACACGTAGAGTTTCCCGGCCCACCGACCGAGATGGGGCACCACCTGCAGACCGGTGGCACCCGTGCCGATGAGGCCTACGGATTTGTCCTGCAGCCCGGTCAACCCGCCGCTCTCGTCTCCCCCGGTGTAGCCGTAGTCCCAGCGGCTGGTGTGGAAGGTGTGACCTTCGAATTCGTTGATGCCGGGGATGCCCGGCAGCTTGGGTCGCGTGAGCGAGCCCGGTGAGACCACCACGATCCGGGCGCGGATCCGGTCACCGCGATCGGTCTTCACGATCCAGCGCGCGGCCTCGTCGTCCCAGACCATCTCCTTGACGGTGGTGTGGAAGAGCGCGTCCCGCACCAGGTCGTACTTGTCCGCGATCGCCGTCAGGTGCTCCCGTATCTCGGATCCGTAGGCGTACTTCTGCGTGGGGATGTAGTTCAGCTCCTCCAGCAGCGGCATGTAGATGTAGGACTCGATATCGCACTGCACACCGGGATAGCGGTTCCAGTACCAGGTTCCGCCGACGCCGCCGGCCCGGTCGACCAGCCGGATACCGTCGAGGCCGGCCTCACGCATCCGTGCCGCAGCGATCAGGCTGCCGAGACCCGCGCCGATCATCAGGATCTCGACCTCGTCGTTCACGGGGTCGCGCTCGACCCGCTCGGTGTAGGGGTCGTCCTCGTAGTGCGAGAAGTCCGCCGTGACCTCGATGTACTGTTCGACTCCGTCGCGCCGCAGTCGCTTGGCGCGTTCGTAGGCGTGCTTGGCGCGCACCCAGTCCGGGTCGAAGCCTTCGGGTTGAGGTCCCGGTGGCGTCAACGTCTCCGGCATGTCGGTTCCTTTCGGATTCTCAGCACGTCTTGCGCTACTCGGAGTGGTTGTCATGGAAGGGAATTCGGAATGCTCGTTACTCCCCGCCGACGAAGCGTTCCCGCAACGGTCGCTCGTCGGGAGTTCCCCGGCAGATCCCGCGGTCGATCAGCCGCGGAACCACCTCGTCGATGAACTCCCGGACCGACGCCGGGCCGACGGGGAACATGAGGTTGAACCCTCCGACGTGGCCGTCGGTGAACCACCGGTCGAAGTCGTCGACGATGTCGTCGTAGGAACCGACGAACTTTCGGTGCTGGGCCCCGCCCCGCCCGAGCGACTGGGCTGCGACATCGCGAACGGTTGAGCCGGGATGCGCCTCGATCCAGTCGTAGAGCCCGACGTAGTTCCCGAAAGTGCTCTTGACGGTCGCCTCGACGTCGGCCGGTTTCGGCAGCAGTTCGAGTGGGAATCGGTCGTCGACGCTGTCGTACGGCACCTCCAACCCGAACTGCGCCAACGCTTTCGGCGCGACACTCTCCCACGGAACGTACTCGTCCAGCGCGTGCATCTTCTCCTCGGCCTCGCGCGCGGTACGCCCGATGTACGGGATGAGCCCGGGAACCGCCGGAACACTTCCGGCCGGACGTCCGGCGTCCGCGAGCGCCTTGTCCAGGTCCTCCCGGTACTGCGCCGCACGCTCCCGGGTGGTGGCGGCCGTGAACACCATGTCCGCATGCCGGGCCGCGACTTTGATACCCGGTCCCGACCCGCCGGCCTGAGCGACCAGCGGACGGCCCTGCCGGCTCGGCGCGACGTTCAAAGGGCCTCGGACACTGAAGGATTCACCCTTGTGGTCGATCGGAGTGGCGTAGTACCGCGTCACCCCGTCCGGATCGCGCCGCACCTCACGATTCGCCCACAGGGCCGCGGTCACGTCGAGAAATTCCATGGCTCGGCGATATCTGATCTCCCGATCGGGGTGACCGTCCCGGCTGTAGTTCAGCGCATGCGCGTCACCCACGGTCGTGACCGCGTTCAGCCCGGCGCGGCCGTCGGACGCCTGGTCGAGCGACGCGATGAGGCGAGCGAGGGTGTACGGGTCGTAGAACGTCGTCGAGGCGGTGGCGATGAGACCGACGTGCGTGGTCTCGCGGGCCATCGCGCTCAGCGCGGTGATCGGCTCGGCGGGTCCCCCGTCGAAGGCCGGTGAGCTCGGCATGCCGGGCACGTCGCCGAGGAAGACCGCGGTGAAGAGTCCCTCGTCGCCGAGCCGCCCGTAGGCCATGAGCCGTTCGAACGGGTCGGTGAGTGCCGTGTCGGCGCGGTGCCGCTGTTCGTACGCGGGGGCTCCGAAATGGAGATTGATGTCGTTGCCGACCAGGTTGAGATGCAGATACCGCCGGTTCACCATGGGTCGCCCTTCGGATGGGAAGTGACGCGAAAGTTCTCTTTCAACAATGTAATTCCGACACGTGGACACAATCGGCGACCGCCGCCCGTCCCGCTCTCATCCCCCAGATCCCGGCGACCGCGAGGGTGGCACCGGCACCGCCGTAGACCATCCCGCTCGGGTTGGCCATGACATTGCCGGCGGCGTACAACCCCGCGATGACCGCGCCGTCGACATCGACGACCCGCCCCTCGGTGTCCGTGCGGGGCCCGCCCTTCGTGCCCAGCGCAGAGCTCACGACCTCGACCGCGTAGAACGGTGCCGTCCGGACCGGACCGAGTGTTGCGTGAGGCGAATCGGGATCGCTCATCCGCCCGCCGGGGAATCGATCGAACGCACTGCTTCCCCGGGAGAAGTCCGGGTCCACGCCCTGCTCCGCGTACTCGTTGAAACGTGCGACCGAACTCGACACCGCGTCGACCGGCAACCCCAGGGCCGCGGCCAGCGCGTCCAGCGTGGGCGCGCTTTCGACCCAGTCTGGGACCGGTGCCCCCGGGCGGCCGCCGAACACGCCGAACCGATCGACCGTGGACTGATCGAAGATCATGTACGCCGGAAGGTTCGGATAGTCGAGTTTCGACTCGTCGAGATGGTGGAAGGCGCCGCCGAATGCGTTGTAGTTCGCCGCCTCGTTGGCGAAGCGCCGGCCGTAGCGGTTGACCATGATCGACCCGGGCAGCGCACGCTCACGCGAGGACAGCATCGCCGCCGGCACCCCGTCGCGCCGAGTACCCGGACACGGCACCATCGGCGACCACCACGCTTCGCGCATGTTGCCGAGGCGAGCTCCGACCCGCATGGCCATCCGCAGGCCGTCGCCGGTGTTCGTCGGCGCGCCGATGGGGCGCGTCAGCGGTCCGCGCAGGAAATCGCGGACCAGGTCCGGGTCGTACTCGAACCCTCCCGTCGCGAGCACCACCGCGCGAGCTCCGACCGTTCGCATCCCGTCGTCCGTCTCGACCTCGACCCCGACGACTCGGTTCTCGACGGTGCACAGGCGCAGCGCCCGGCACCGGGTCTCGACCCGGACCCCTTGCGCGAGACACGCTTTCAACACGCCACCGACGAGCGCGCGACCCAGGCCTTCTTGTGCGGCTTCCGCGCGGGCGGCGAGGACTTCGGGTGCGACGACACCCGTCCCACCGCCCAGGGGCATCTCGGTCAGCACGATGCGCTGGATGTCGCCGCCGATGCGGTCGATCCACTCCTCCATCCCGGCGAAGGAGAAGAGGCCCGGCTCGAGAGTCCGGCCGCCTCCCGGCTTTCCACCGGGATGCTCGGGGTGATAGTCGGGGTACCCCTCGACGAGTTGGAGACGCAGATCGGTGTGCTCGTGCAGGAAGTCGACGAACCGGGGGCCACCGGAGATCAGCGCCTCGGCCAACTCCGGGAGGATCATCCCGTTGGAGAGGCTCGCCAGGTAGGCGGCCCCTTCCTCCAGGGAGTCCTCGATGCCCTTCTCGGCCGCGATCGGGTTGCCCGGGATCCAGATCCCCGCGCCCGACAGCGCGGTCGTGCCACCGACCAGTTCGGCCTTCTCCAGCAGGGCGACGTCGGCACCCTCGAGCGCCGCGGCCAGCGCTGCGGTGAGGCCGGCGAGTCCCGACCCGAGAACGACCACGTCGTACGTGTCCTGAATCTGCACCCGTCCCCCGATCCGTTTGCCGCGGTCGCCCACCCCTGACGAGCCAATGCACGTTGTATATATAGAACAGACTTACTCTATTAGTGCACGACGGTTATGGTAATCAGCATCACACCGAGTCACAAGCATCGCGCGAACCGGAGGACCGGAATGCCCGAATCCGAAACGTACGACGTCATCGTCCTCGGCAGCGGCGCCGCCGGGCTGACAGCCGCGTTCACCGCGGCCCGCGAAGGTGCTCGCGTCGTCGTCCTCGAGAAGAACGATCGGGTCGGCGGGACGAGCGCCTGGTCGGGAGGTCACGTCTGGATCCCGAACAACCCGTACATGAAGGACATCGGCGTGCAGGACAGCGCCGACGAGGCGATGGCCTACCTGATGTCGCTCGGGCGCGGCATTCTCGACGAACGCCTCGCACAAGCCTTCGTCGACGCCGGACCGAAGATGGTGCGCTGCCTCGGCGAGGACGGCGGAATCCGCTTCTTCGCCGTCCCCGGACTGCCCGACTACCACCCGTCGAATCCCGGTGGCAAGCCCGAAGGTGGCCGAACGCTCGGGCAGGAACTGTTACCCTTCGCGAAGCTGGGCGAGTGGCGGGACCGGGTCGAGGTGAGCCCCTACTACTCCACACATCTGCGGATGGACGAAACCGCGATCGGCTGCGCGGTTCCCAAACCGCCGTCCGACGAGGAACTCGCCCGCCGCGACGCGGAAGACCTGCGCGGCATGGGCGGAGGACTGGTCGGAGCACTCCTCGACGCCTGCCTCGGGGCGGGCGTCGAGGTCCGGGTGTCGACGCCCGCGCACGATCTCGTGGTCGAGAACGGCCGGGCGCGGGGCGTCGTCGTCGACACCGCCGAGGGTCGGCGGACGATCCATGCATCGCGCGCCGTCATCCTCGCCACCGGCGGATTCGAGTGGAACGAGGAGTATCGCGCCGCTTTCCTCCGCGGCCACGTGACGAAGCCCGCGTCGATCCCCACCAACACCGGCGACGGCCTGCGCATGGCCATGCGTGCCGGCGCCGCGCTCCAGAACATGCGTGAAGCCTGGTGGATTCCCATCACCGAACTGCCCGAGGGCATCAACGCGATGAACCTCGAGATGATCAACGGTGACCGCACGAGGCCACGCAGCATCATGGTGAACCGGACCGGCCGGCGCTTCACCAACGAGGCCGTGAGCTACAACGCCGTCGTGGGGGCCTTCCATCAGGAGGACGTCACCGCGTTCCGCTATGCCAACCTGCCCGCGTGGCTGATCTTCGACCACACCTATCTGACCACCTACGGATCGGCGGGCCGCCCCTACACGGGCACCACTCCTCCGTGGCTGGTGGAGGGCCCCACACTGCGCGATCTCGCGCTGGCACTCGGAATTCCGGGAGACGAGCTCGAGCGCACGGTCGAGCAGTGGAACAAGAATGTCGCCGCCGGGAAGGACCCGCAATTCGCGCGGGGTGAGAGCGCCCACGACCGGTGGTGGGGCGACCCGTACAAGAAGGGCAGCATCGAGGGCACGCTCGGTCCGATCACGGACGGGCCGTTCTACGCCATGGAGCTGACGAGCGGTGTCATCGGCACGAAGGGCGGGCCCAAGGTGAACGAGCATGCCCAGGTGATCGATCTGGACGGCAACGTCATCACCGGGTTGTACGCGGCCGGCAACGTCTCTTCCCCGACCGGCGCCTCCTACGGCGGTCCCGGTGGCACACTCGGTCCCGGCATGACGTTCGCCTGGATCGCCGGGCGGCACGCAGTCGGTGGGGAGAAGGAGTGAGTGTGTACACCTCGATAGTCGACGCGTGGCGCGCGCGGGTCGCCGCCGGTCCGAACCGCGCGGCGATCCGCTACTTCGACGGCACCATCGATGCCGCGACCCTCGACGCGCACTCCGACGCGCTGGCCGCCGAACTGCAGGCGCGGGGCGTGCGCCCCGACGACCGGATCGGGATCTACCTGCAGAACATCCCGTACTACCCGCTGACACTGCTGGCGGTGTGGAAGGCCGGAGCGATCGCGGTGCCGCTCAACCCGATGTATCGGGGCGAGGAACTGCGCCGGCTGATCGAGGACTCGGGCACGACCGGGATCGTCGTCACCCGCGGCACCGATGCCGCGACGCGCAGTGCCCTGTCCGGGACACACGTGCGATGGCTGATCTCGGCGTCCTCACGGGATTTCCAGACCCGCAACGACTCTCGCGTGTTCACCGAGCCCGATCCTGCGCCCTCTCCCGACGGCGATCTGGCCACCGTCCTGGTCGAACGACGCGGACAACGGCCGGATCCGGCCGAGCGGAACCTCGACGACATCGCCTTCATCACCTACACCTCGGGCACGACGGGTCCGCCCAAGGGCGCCCTCAACACCCATCGCAATTTCCTCTGCTCGGTCGCGGGTTACAGCGAGTGGGTCCGGCTGGCCCCCGGCGACGTGTCCTACGCGATCGCTCCGATGTTCCACATCACCGGGCTCTCGCTCAACGCCGGGATCGCGCTGCTGAACGACGCGACGTTGAGCATGGGCGGACGGTTCGAGGCGTCGGTGGTGCTCGACCTGTTCCGCGAGCACGGGGTCACCACGACCGTGGGGTCCATCACCGCTTTCAACGCGTTCTTCGGCGTCCCCGACGCCGGCGCCGACCATTTCGCGAGCGCCAAGTTCGTCTACTCCGGTGGCGCGCCGATCCCACCGGCGACGATCGAGGCCTTCCGCGATCGGTTCGGCGTCTACCTGCACAACATCTGGGGCATGACAGAGACGACCGGCGGAGGTATCGCGGTGCCACCGGGTGTCGCCGCTCCCGTCCACGGTCCCAGTGGAACGCTCTCGGTCGGAGTGCCCACGCGAGGTGTCGAGGTCTTCACGGTCGACGCGCAGGGACGGCGCCAGTCCCCGGGCGAGGAAGGCGAACTCGTCGTCACCGCACCGCAGGTGATCCCCGGCTACTGGCAGAACGAAGAGGCAACGGCGAGAACACTTCCGGGTGGGCACCTGCACACCGGCGACGTCGCCGTCATCGACGACGAGGGATGGGTCTATCTCGTCGACCGGATCAAGGATCAGATCAACACGTCCGGGTACAAGGTGTGGCCGCGCGAGGTCGAAGACGCGTTGTGCGAACATCCTTCGGTCCTCGAGGCGGCGGTCGTGGGTGCGCCCGACGACTACCGTGGCGAGGCGGTCGTCGCATACGTCGCACTTCGCGAGGGCGGTACCGCCGAGCCCGACGAACTGATCGCATTCGCCGGCGACCGCCTCGCCGCGTACAAGCGACCCCGCGAGGTCCACGTACTCGACGCGCTCCCCAAGACGATGACCGGCAAGATCCAGCGAAACGTCCTGCGCAACAGGTAGACCCGGGTCACCGCCTGCCCGGGCCCATCGAGCCCGGGCAGGATGGACTACCTCGCGCGGCTCTCCGGATCCACCGGCTCGATGCCTTCCTCGATCGCCTTGATCAACAGCGCCGTGAAGCGAGAGTAGAAGCGCGCCATGCGGATGAATCCGGTGCCGAACCAGAGTCCCGGCTGGGCCGAACGGCGCCAGGTGTTCGCGTACTCACCGTCGGCTGCACGACCGTAGGCTTTGTCGATCTTGGCGGCCGCCGAACCGAGGACCGGCCCGATATGACCCCAGAACTGGTGGTAACCGGTCGCGAAGACGATCAGGGCGACGTCGTGCATCTCCGACCCGTCGGTGAACACAACCGTTGTGCCGTCCTTGATCTCCTTCAGTTCGACGCCCTGCTTCAGGTGGATCCGCCCGTCGGCGATCAGCTGGGAGGCCCCGATGTCGATCTGATAGCTGTCCTTGCCCGACATGTGCGCACCGATGATGCCCGTGCCGTCCGGGCCCCAATTGAGCTTGAACCCACGGGCTTCGAGTGCATTCAGAAGTTCGCTGTCGGCTTCCTTGGCCAGCTGCACGAGTTCCTTGTTGAGCTCGTCCACCCGTTCGTTGGGGAGGGCGTAGGTCATCTGGTCCGCGAAGTCCGGCGACAGCGTCATGTCCTCGGTGAACAGTGTCGACCAGAACCTGTGGTAGGTCGGATAGGTCACAACGTAGGTCGACGTGCGCTGCACCATCGTGACGTCGGCGTCGTGTTCCCAGAGATCGTGGGCGATTTCGTGGCCGCTGACCCCGGACCCGACGACGAGGACCTTCTTGCCTGCGTAGCAGGCACCGTCCTGGAATTCGTCGGAGTGCACCGCGACACCGCGGTACTCCTGGAGTCCCGCGATCTCGGGGATCCGCGGCGCGCCGAACATGCCTCCCGCCACGATGAAGTGGCGCGGGTGCAGCTCGCGGATCGAGCCGTCGCCCATCTGCACGCGGATCGTCCACCGTTCCGTGGCCTCGTCGTAGTGGCCACCCAGGAACGTCGTGCTGGTCCACACGTTGAGGTCGAGCGTGGTCGCGTACGTCTCGAGCCAGTTCGCGAATTTGTCCTTCGGGGTGTGCGCCGGCCACGTCACGGGCAGCGGGAGATAGGGCAGGTGGTCGCCGTAGACAGTGCTGTGCAGCGCGAGCGACGCGTAACGCTTGCGCCAGGTGTCGCCGATGCGTGCCTCGCGGTCGATCACCAGCGTCGGAACGTCGAGCGCACCGAGGCGCGCCGCCAGCGCGAGGCCATTGTGGCCGGCGCCGAGCACGAGGACTGCGGGGTCGCAGTTTTCGAAGGACGATTCCTCGTTCCGGTCGTCGGCCCAGCGGGTGCGGCCCGGGACGACGCCGTAGACCTTGCCCTCGGGGCGGCGGTGACGAGTCCGCTCCGGAAACGCCGCAAGCGACACGACCTGGGTCTGCAGGGTGAAGGCGACGAATCGAGAGCCGTCACGCACGAGCCGGGCGAATCCGCGGTTGATCCGGTCGCTGGTCGTGAAGTCGAAGAATCCCATGATGTCGTCGCCGGAGACGAAGGGTTCCTGCTCGGCACTCACGGAGAATCCCGACGCGCTCCATTCCTTCGCCAGTTCGGTCAGCCGCGCAGCCGACTGCTCACGGCCGACAGCGTGGTGGAAGTCCCACGGGAAGGCCATGAAGTCGCGCCAGGTGGCATCGGGATGGAGGCATGCTTCGAGCTCGACCTCCGAGCCCGTGCCGAGCGCGGCAGCGAACTCCGTGAGCCAGGCGGCGAAGACTTCTCCCGCGTCTGCAACATCGATCTCACCGGCTGTGCTGTGCCGAGCGTCCGTCATCAGTTCCGGCTCCTTCACCGTCACACGACCCAGGATGTTGTAATTAACGAACGGTACGATTCTATATACACACATTCTGTCGGGAGGCTAGGTCGTCGTCAAGGCTCCGGCCGGGAGCCTTGTGGGGTACCACGCCGTCGGTTACCGTTTCTGTGTATTTTTCGAATCTCGGTGTTCATTATTTGATTCGGAGGTCGAGGTGGCGGACTGCGACTCCCACGACGTGGGGGCAGGACTGACCGTCCGCAGCTTCGCGCCGAGCCGGGCGGCAGCGTTTCCGGAGGACACCGCGCACCTGGCACTCGTCCTCCTCGACGGCACAGCCGATTTCGCGGACGTGTACCGGAAGCTCGCCGACGAAGGACTCGTGATCGTCGAGGTCCGCACCCGTCCCGGCAGCGCACTCGACGACTGCGATCGCGCCCTGCAGTGGGCTCGTTCGGTGGCCACCGACACCTTCGGTGCCGATCCGGGCCGCATCGGAGTACTCGGGGCCCCGGGGTCCGAACTCCTCGCCACCGAACTCGCGGAACGGGTGAGGGTCCGGAAGGAACCCCCCGTTCTCGCCCAGGCATTCACGCCCACCTCGGAGGCCGCCCGGACAGCGGCGAGCCTGCGCGCCTCGCTCGGGGCACTTCCCGCGGTCCGGGGTCCGATGGAACCGGCCATCGCGGTCCACCGCCGGGTCGAGCCGGCGACACTCGCCCGGCTCGACCTCCTGACCCGATGGGACACCACCGACATCGAGACCATCCGCGCCGGCTATTCCAAGGTCACCCCACCTCCGACCCCGGTGAGCAAGCACGTCGCACGCGTCGACGACGTCGTCCCGGGTACGGACGGACGGCCCGGTGTGCCCGTCCGGTGGTACCGGCCTCGCGCGGCCACGGGGCAACTCCCGGCGTTGATCTACTTCCACGGCGGCGCCTACATCATGGGCAGCCTCGCCGAGAACGACGACCGCCTCGATCGCATGGCTGCCGAACTCGGATGCGCCGTCGTATCCGTCGACTATCGCCTGGCACCCGAAAATCCCTACCCGGCCGGACTCGACGATGCCGAAACCGTCTGGCGCCACATCCTCGACAACGCCGACGCCCTCGGAGTGGACCCGAACAGACTGGTCATCGGCGGCGCGAGCGCCGGCGCGGGGCTCGCCACCGCGCTGTGTATCCGCCTCGTCCAGAAGGACCTGCCCCAGCCCGCGCTCCAGCTCCTGGTCTATCCCATGCTCGACGACCGTGAGCACGGATCCGTCCGGGCACTCGAGGGCGGCGCCGGTCATTGGGGTCTGTGGCGGCTCGAGGCCGAGCGCCTCACGTGGCAGGCCTATCTCGGCGGGCTCGACGGCGCGACACCACCGGCAACGGCCGTACCCGGACGGGCGAGGCCCAGCGAATTGCGCGGCGTAGCACCCGCATTCATCGGTATCGGCGACGTGGACGCGCTGCTCGACTCCAATCTGCTCTACGCCGCACAGTTGTCCCGTGCCGGGGTCCCGGTCGAACTCCACGTCTACCCCGGGGTGATCCACGGCGGATTCGTCGCCCAACCCCGCACGCCACAGACCCGGCGATTTCTCGATGACGTCCACGCCGCACTGCGCAGAACGTTCGACGCAACCGAAACAGACACAACCGAAAACTAGGGCCGCTTCCGGGCGGCCTTGCTGAGCCGGAACTCCGGAGGGAAGTTCTCGTCGTTGGCCTTGACCGATGTGGTCAGTCCCGCCTCCATCATCGCGGAATTGAGATGGAACTCGTGCTCGTCCGGACGGACCAGCCGCCCCATCGACTCGACCATGCCGGTGAGCAGACTTCCCATGTACTCCCCCTGATGCTGTTTCATCATCTGGAAGAACATCTTCTGGATGACCACCGTGTCCGTCGGACGGTTGCGCGCGCACGCCTGGGCGTACGTCTGCACCTCGGACTCGAGACGGTCGCGGGTCACGACCTTGTTGAGGAACCCGCACTCGTACATCTCGTCGGCGGTGAACGGCCGCCCGGTGAACACCATCTCCTGGAAGCGCCGGATCCCCATCGTCATCGCCCAGGTCCACATGCGCGGTCCCCAGCCCACATAGCGGAACGCGGCATGCCCGAACAGCGCGTCGTCGGAGGCGATCACGAGGTCGGCGTCGGCGGCCTGATAGAAGTGCCACCCGTAGCAGTACCCCTTGACCTCCACGATGCTGATCTTGCTGAACTCCTGCAGACTCCGGCAACCGGACCGAGCATTGGCGAACCACGGTCCGTAGTTACCCATGTTCCGGTACGAATCCTTCGGCGGATAAACGACATCGGGGTCGTCGATCTTGAACTCCTTGAGCCGCTCGGCGGAGTCCCCGTTCTCGACGCCTTCCATGAAGTCCGGCAAATCGACTCCACTTCCGAAATCGTCCCCCTCGCCCCGCACCACCAGCACCTTCACATCGTCGTCGATGTTCGCTCGGTGCAGCAGGTCGGCATACCGCAGGCGCGCCTCGACCGTCGGCGCGTTCAGCCGGTCCGGTCGATCGAACGTGATCGTCGCGATCTTCGTTGCCGGGTCCTTCTCGTAGCGGACGATTTCCTCTGCCGACGGAGGTTCGCTCTTCGACATCCTCTTGCTCCTCTTGTGGTCCGGTGATGCTGCTGTTCCGGTCGGCCGCGAGCCGGAAGCGCGACCGTCTCGAGCATCCTCACACCCGGCCGCGCAGACAGTTGGTCGATCCGCCGAAATCGTCAGGCGGAGAACGGCACCCGTCAGGTGCGGTGAAAGTTCCGGCCGTCAGCCTGCTGCCGCGTCCGAAACGTCGTCCACCAGGTACTTCTCCATTCCCAGAACGCTCAGCAGTTGCGCCGACAGCAGACCGGCATCCTGGGCGATGCCGGCAGCGGCCACGAAGCGGTCCGGTCGCAGGAAGAGGACGGATTCGCTGTGGGCGTCGAACCACTTCTTCAACTGCCCCGGGTCGCCGACCACGGTCACGTCGTCGCCGTACGAGGTCTGCCCGATCTGAGCTGCCGGCACAACGGCGACGAGTCGGGCGCCGATCGCGCGCCACGCCTCGACGCTGCGTTTGTCGAGGACCGCGGTGGGGTCGTTGTTCCAGCAGAGCACCGCGAACCAGTTCCCGAGCGCCTCGTCGAGCAGGCACCGCCCGTTCTCGGTGACCACCTCGGGCTGGATGAACATCCGTCCTACCGGCGAGGTCTTGCCGGGGCGAGGGACGACGGCGCCGGTCTCGTACCGCGGCATCGGCTTGAACCGCATCTCCAGGATGTATCGCTTCAGCGTGGGGAGCACGGACGCCGAGCGGAGCACCCTGTCGCGGAGCCAGGCGAGGCGCTCGTTCCGCACCGAGATCACCCGTCCGACCATGGTGGACAGGTCGATCATCGCTCGTGCGTGGCCCCGTCGCTCTTCGTCGTAGGTCTTCAGCAGATCGGATTCGGCCTGACCCGAACACACCGCCGCGAGCTTCCAGCCGAGGTTCACGGCGTCGCGCACGCCGCTGTTGTATCCCTGCCCCTGCCAGACCGGCATCAGATGCGCCGCGTCGCCCGCGAGGAAGATGCGTCCGCGACCGAACTCCCCCGCGATCCGCGAGTGGTGGGTGTAGATGCGGTACGCGATGATCTCGGCGTCCTCCGGGCGCGGGATATGCCGGCCCAGGAGCTTCCGCACGAATCCGAGATCGTCGACCTCGGTGTCGGACTCGTCGTCCATCAGCATGAATTCGAAGCGCCGGATGCCGTGGGCGATCGAGATGGAGGCGTAGGGCCGCACCGGGTCGGCACCGACATAGCTGTTCGGTGAACCGATGGGGTCGTGGGCGAGGTCCACGACGAGCCAGCGCGTGGCTGATGTGACGCCGTCGAACGACGTGCCGATGATCCGTCGGGTGCGGCTCCGGCCACCGTCGCAGCCGACCACGTATCGCGCGCACACCCGGCGCGGACGATCATCCTCGAGGAGTTCGACCACGACACCGTCGTCCACCTCCCGCATGGTCTGCATCGAGGTGGACCAGCACACCTCGACGGTGGCGAAGCGCCGAAGTCCGTCCAGGAGTTCTGCATCCACGAGCGGCTGGACGAATCCGTTGCGCCGCGGCCAGCCGAACTGCGCTTCACTCGGCGCCATCTCCGCGAGAAGCTCACCCCTGCCGTTGACGAACCTCAGGATTTGATTCGGGATCAGGTGTCGTTCAACATGTTTCGCCAGTCCGATGCTCTGGAACGCGCGCATGGACTCGTCGTCCAGACCGACGCCACGCGGGTAGTCGATGAGCACGTCCCGCTCTTCGACGACGAGAACCTGCAGCCCTCGCGCTCCCAGGATGTTCGCCAGGGTGAGCCCGACGGGCCCGGCCCCCACAACGAGGACGTCGACGGCGGCAGGCACCGCGGCGGATCGTTCTCGAGCGTCGGTCACGTCGCCCCCTGGATGAGTGTAGTAATTATCGAACGTGCCGCTTCTATATACACACAGACTATGGCGAACGCGAGGTAACCGTGTCAACAGGCGGAGAGGGAATGGTGTATATAATGAATTGCATGTTGCTTTATTCGCACATGCGCGGCTGTGTCTCGACCGGGTCCGGTCCGGCATGACGACTTCCGACGCACGCTCCCGGCCCCAGCCCCAGGTCGGAAGCCAGACGCTGGCTCGCGGACTCACCGCACTGCTCGCGGTGGTGGATTCACCCACCGGCATGACCGTTCAGCAGCTTGCCGCAGAGCTCGGAGTCCACCGTTCGATCGCGTACCGAATCCTGCAGACGCTACGCGACTTCGGATTCGTGACACCCGGCTCGGACGGCGTGTACCGCCCCGGCTCACGTCTGGCCTCGCTCTCGACAGCCTATCTGCCGGCGTTGCGCGAGATCGCCACCCCGGTGATGCGGCGTCTCGCCGACCATGCCGGATGCACCGTCCACCTGTTCGTCGCCGAGCGGGACGAAGCCGTCTCCATCGAGGTCGTCGAGCCGGTCACCGTCCCCCAGCACATCTCCTTCCGCGCCGGGATGCGCACGACGCTGGATCGCGGAGCGGCCGCCTACGCCCTCCTGTCGGCCGGCCCGGCGCTGCCCGACGAACCCGAGGCCGTCACCGAGGCGCGCCGACGCGGATACGCCACGAGCGCGGGCGAAATCGAATCCGGTGTCTACGCGGTCGCGGCGCCCATCGCGAACTCGCACCCCACCGCGTGCCTCACTCTCATGAGCCACCGCGAGGAGCAGCTGACCGCAGCCTCACCGGAAGTCGTACGGGCCGCAGAGGAAATCGCCCGAGCGATACTCGACGCCTGAGCGTCTGGCGTACGAGACTCACCGTCCCGCGTCGTCGCACAGGAACCCGATCACGGCCTTGTCGCAGGTCTCCCGCTGCTCCCACTGGGGCCAGTGCCCCGCGCCGTCGATGAAGAGGAACTGCCCGTCCGGCAGTTTGTCGGCCATGTCCATCCCGGCCGCAGCGGGTCCGGACGGGTCGTTGCTGGTCCAGATCACCAGCACCGGCACCGTCACCGCCGCCAGGTCGGCGTCGGTCACCATGTTGCGCCGGCGCACCTCGGGATCCTGCAGACACAGGACGTGGCGCATCGACTCCGCAAACCCCGGCTGCGAATAGATCGCCCGGCGACACCCGACAAGTTCGTCTGTGACACTGGCGGGATCGGCCATGAGCCACTCGAGACGCGCCCGGATGCGCTCGTGGGTCGGTTCGTCGGCGGCGGCCTGACTCAGGTCCCGGATCCGCGCCATCACCTCGGGGGCTGCCATGGTTCCCCCGGGTGTGTTGAGCACGATCCGGCGCAGCCGATCAGGATGCGCGACAGCGAATTTGATCGCTACCCAGCCGCCGAGCGACTCGCCGCACAGGTGCGCCCGCTCCAGACCGAGATCATCGAGCAACGCGGCGAGATGGTCGACGTAGGCGTCGAGTTCGAGGTCGCGATCGGCCGGAGTCGTGTAGCCCTGCCCCGGGAAGTCGTAGGCGACGACGGAGAAGTGCTCGGCGAGCGCCGGTATGTTGCGCGAGTAGGCCTCCAGGTGACCTCCCGTGCCGTGCATGAGCACCAGCGCAGGCCCGGATCCCGCCCGCAGCACACGGGTTCGCCATCCGTCGATCTCGCGGTACTCGATCGTATGAGCCACCGAGCCGAGGTCGTCCCACATCGTCATCGCGCACCAGCCTCCTTCTGCATTGCCGTGGTGACGGCGAACCCGGCGAACCATTCCTTGATCGGCCGGTAGTACCGGCTGGTCATCTCGTAGGAACCCTGCGTGGACAGGGCCGCGTAAGCCGCGATCCAGGTACGGATCTCGTGAGCGGAGCGGCCGGCCTCCCCGGTGAACCAGTCGTTCGGCTTCTCGTCGAACGCGGCGATGTCGCCCGACTCGAACGCATCGAGCACCAGGGCATCCCACTCCGGATTGAGGTCGTGGAAGTCCGCCGATCCCGCAGCGAACGCCCCGGCGGCGGCCACGGTACGAGACTCCCGCTCCCGCCGTTGCTCTGCAGTCGGGTTGCGCCCGTGCGTGATCCGCGCGGCGACCTCCGGAGTCGCACCCTCCAGCCGCGGAACAGGCGGATCGTGCGAGAGACCACCGGACCCGACGACGAGTACTCTCTTCCCGGATTCCCCCAGGACCCGCCCTGCCGCCTCCCCCAGCAGACGGGCTCGGCTCGCCGGGCCGAGCGGCTCGGCCACACAGTTGACGAACACCGGAACCACGGGCGGGATCTCGTCCACCGACCCGAACAGGAAGAGCAGGGGCTGGACGAAACCGTGGTCGACCTGCATCGCTTCGGACAACGCGACGTCGACACCCGAATCGAGAGCATGCCGCGCGATCGCATAGGCGGCGTCGCGGTCCACCGGGAGCGGCCCGCTCGGCAGGCCGTAGTCACCCACGGATGCCGCTGCTGCACCGACGCAGAACGACGGCATCAGGTCGTACAGGAATCCGTTGTAATGGTCGGGGGCGAAGACGAGCACGAGTTCGGGATCGAAGGCTTCCACGAAAGCCCTGGCTCCGGCTAGTTGTTCGCGCACTTCGCGCACGACGTCCGCCGCCGGATCGTGCAGGCCGATCAGCGGCGAGTGCGACGAGGCGCACAAGGCAAGCGGCATGGCAGCTCCGTCCGTCGACCGGCCTGTCCTTGCCGGTGATGCCCCGACCGTTGTTCTGTATATACACAAGCAACCTCGGTATATACACGCGTGACGGTAGCATGCGACACACAGACCCACAACGAGCCCGGAGGGCGAATCCGGTTCGATCCCAATCGAACCGGTGGGATCGTCAGTCCGACAGCGCTGCGAGGATCTCGTCGGTGTGCTGCCCGTGCCGAGGTGCCGGCCGCGCCTCGGTGTACCGACCGTTCCAGCGCAGTGGCGATCGTGCGGTCAGGACGGGCCCGATCCCGGGCTGGTCGACGTACTGCACCACCGCGTCCGGGCGGGCCGCGAGATCGGCGGCGACCTCGTCCATCGTCCGGTACGGCGCCCACAGCACTCGGGTGCCCGCAAGGTCCGCTTCGACCTGCGCGAGGGTGCGCGACGAGAACCACGGGGCGAGGATCGCGGTGATCGCATCCCGCGCTTCGAACCGATCACCTTCCGCGGTCAGATCGAGGCCGCGTTGCTTCTCGAGCGCAGCGAACACATCCGCGGTTCCGGTGACCTCGACCAGCGCCCGCCACTGCCCCGGCGTCAGGCCGACGATCATCACCGAACGACCGTCGCCCGTCGGGAAGTCGGAGCCGTAGCTGCCGAACAACGCGTTCCCGATCCGGTCGCGACCGGACCCACGCGCCTCGGCCTCGGCGAGCCAGCCCATGCTCGCGACCGCGGAGACCGCGACGTCGTCGAGGGCGAGTTCCAGATAGCTGCCCTCACCGGTCCGGTCACGCCGGTGCAGTGCCGTGACGATGCCGAGCGCGGCGTGGACACCGGTGATCAGGTCCCACGCGGGCAACACGTGGTTCACCGGCGCGGTGTGCCCGGCCGGTCCGGTCATCGACGGCAGTCCGACGGCTGCGTTGACGGTGTAATCGACGGCCGGGCTTCCGTCCGCGTTGCCGGCGATGTGCAGGTGGATCAGGTCGGGCCGGCGAGCGGCCAGCGCCTCGTGCGCGAGCCACGGGGCATGCGCGGCGTTCTCGAGGACGATGCCCGCCCGGGCGATCAGATCGACGACCACCGCGCGGCCCTCGTCGCTGCGCAGATCCACCGCCAGGGACCGTTTCGCCTGGTTGAGACCGGTCCAGTAGAGGCTCTCGCCGTCGTCGGTGAGCGGCCAGCGCCCACCGTCGACGGCCCCGCCGACCGGGTCGACGCGGATGACGTCGGCACCGAGTTCGGCGAGCATGCGTCCCGCGGTGGGACCGGCGACGAAACTCGACAGGTCGACGACCTGGACGCCGTCGAGGGGGCGCGCGGTCACGACACCCGCTCGAAGATCGCGGTCAGACCCTGGCCACCGCCGATGCACATCGTCTCGAGGCCGTAGCGGGCACCACGGCGGTCGAGTTCACGCAGCAGGGTCGCGAGGATGCGCACACCGGTCGCGCCGACCGGATGCCCCAGCGAGATACCGGAGCCGTTGACGTTGGTGCGATCGAAATCTGCTGCGGTGAAATTCCATTCGCGGGTCACCGCGAGTGCCTGCGCGGCGAACGCCTCGTTGAGTTCGATCAGGTCGATGTCGGCGAGGGACAGACCGGCACGCTTCAGCGCCTTCTCGGTGGACGGCACCGGACCGATACCCATCTCGGACGGGGCGACGCCCGCGGCAGCCCAGGTCACGAGCCGGCCCAGCGGGCGCAACCCGAGACGCTCTGCGGTGGCACGGCTGGTGACGACACAGGCTGCGGCACCGTCGTTCTGGCCGCTCGCGTTGCCCGCGGTCACGGTCGCGTCGGGATCCTGCTTGCCCATGATCGGGCGCAGTTTCGCGAGGGTCTCGACGGTGGTGTCGGCGCGCGGGTGTTCGTCGCGATCGATCACCTTCGGCTCGCCCTTGCGCTGCGGCACGGTGACCGGCACGATCTCCTCCGCGAACTTGCCGGAGTCGATGGCCGCGACCGCGCGGCGATGCGATTCGACGGCGAGTTCGTCCTGCTCGAGGCGGGAGATGCCGTACTTGCGGCGCAGGTTCTCCGCGGTTTCGAGCATGCCGCCCGGAACCGGATGGTTGCGTCCGCCGGCGGTGACGCGCCCGCGGGCGAGCCGGTCGTGCAGGGCCGCGGGGGCACCCTTGGCGCCCCAGCGCATCGATTCGGTGTAGTACTCGGCGCGGCTCATGGATTCGACGCCACCGGCGATCACGATGTCGGCGACACCGGTCTGGACGCGCATCGCCGCGTCGAGCACCGCCTGCAGGCCCGAGCCGCAACGACGGTCGAGCTGCAGCCCGGGGACGGTGACGGGCAGGCCGGCGTCGAGCGCGGCGACCCGGCCCATCGCCGGAGCCTCCCCGTTGGGGTAGCACTGGCCGAAGATCACGTCGTCGATCTGCTCGGGGTCGATGCCGGTGCGGGACACCAACTCCGACACGACGCGGGCGGCGAGGTCGGTGGCGGGCACGTCGACGAACATGCCGCCGTATCGGCCGACGGGGGTGCGCAGCGGTTCGCAGATCACCACATCGGTGGCGCCGGCGGTGGAATCAGTCACGGCGGTAGTCCCTTTCGCGATCGGTCCAGTTCTGCGCCCACTCGCGCAGCTCGACGGCCCTGATCTTCGTTCCGTTTCCGCCCACGGTGGTGGGCAGGTGATCGACGATGTGCACTGCCGACGGCACCTTGAACGCCGCGAGTTCCTCACGGCACCAGCGCTTCAGTACGTCGGCATCGGTGTCGGTGGACGCGTCGTCGGTGGGGACGACGAACGCGACGGCCTGCGTGTAGCCGCCGTCGCCGGCGATCCCGACGACCTTGACGATCCCCACGTCGGGGTGCTGCGCGAGGCGGTGCTCGATCTCCGCGGGGTCGACGAGGAATCCACGCAGCCGCAGCACATCTCCCATACGGCACACGAATCGATAGGCGCCGTCACCGGTCGCGACCGCGAGGTCGCCGCTCCGGAACCAGCCGTCGGCCGTGAACGCGCGCTGCGCCGCCTCCGGGTTGCCGAGATAGGCGTCGACGACGTTGGGACCGCGCAACTGCAGCTCACCCTGCTCACCGGCGGGAAGGACGCGGTCGTCCACCGGATCGACGATCCGCGCTTCGATCCACGGTGCCACCGGCCGTCCGCCGCCGTTCCAGCGCACCGACTCCGGATCCTCGGCGGACCACAGCAGTGTGAGCGCGAAGACCTCGGACGAACCGAAGACACCGGAGGTGAGGGCACCGAATTCGTCGCGGGCCCAGCGGGCGATGTCGTGGGATCGACCCAGGAAGTCGGCGATACCGAGCCACTTCAGAGCCGACAGGTCGGAACGTGGCTCCGTGTGCCAGGTGTCGTACAGCCGTCCGAACAGGTCGTCGCCGCCCACCACGTGGGTGACCTTCAACTCCTGCATGCGGCGGAGCACCGCGGCGGCGTCGAACACCGGTTCCATGAGCAGGCTTCCACCACCGGCGAGCGTCGCCATGGCGGTGCTGAATCCGAACACTCCGGACACCGGCAGCACGCACAACGTCACATCGCCGGGGACCACTCCCATGATCGCGGCGTCGGCGCGACCGTGCCGCACCACCGCCGAATCCCGGTGCGCGGCAAGCTTGGGCGTGCCGGTGGACCCGGAGGTCGTGAACGCCACCGCAAGCAGGTCCGACGGATCGGCGACCGCACCGGCGGCGGTGACCGTCGCGGTGACCGGGGTACGGGGTACACGGGTGCCGCGGATGTCGCCGCTGCCGACGAGCCATGCTCCGCCGCCGAGGTCGAATCCCGCTGGGTCGACGGGTGTGGCCGGTGCGGACGGACCGGTGACTACCGCGACGGCCGGGGTGGCGACCTCCGAAGCCGATTCCGCTGCGGCACTCAGTGTTCCGAACAGATCGAGACCGTGGAAGGACGCGGCCACGGCGACCACCGCCGGGCGGGCGGCGACGAGGATGTGCGCGACCTCGCCGGTGTTGTAGCGGGTGTTGACGCCGATGACGTGGGCGCCGAGCGACGACGCGGCAAACTGCCACACCAGCGCGTCGGACCAGTTCGGCAGCATCACGGCGATGCACTGGCCGGATTCGATTCCGGCATCCGCGAGTTCGGTGCGCAGGGCCTCGACCTGTTCGCCGAAACGGGCGCGGGTGCAGGTGCGGATCTCGTCACCGACGACGTCGAAGGCGAGCGGCGCGTCCGGGTCGGTGGTGATCAACTCCGCGAGGAGTCCGGTCAGCGAGGTGGTGTCGGTGGTGGTCACAACGCAACCTCCTCGGAATCCCTTACCGAAAGATCGGTTTCGTCGAGTTCGCGGAACCAGGTGTCGACGACGGCGGCGAAGTCGTCGACTTCCTCCATCGGGTAGTGGCCGATCCCCGACAGCCCGGTGTACCGCGCGAGGCCGGGATGCGCCTCGTTGACGCGGGCGGCCACCTGCTCGACCTCGGCGGCGCGGATCCACGGATCGTCGAGGCCGGCGACGAGATGGATGGGTGCGTCGATGAGGTGCAGACGGTCGCGGACGTCGTGGCTGCCCCAGCCGATCAGATCGGACGAGGAGATCTCGGGGTCCTCGCGCTTGTGCATCGTCGCGATCACGCGTGCTTTGTCGTCGGGCACCGAGGTGCCCACCGACGCCAGGGTTCCGAGATAGGTGCGTTCGGCGCGAGCCGGGCCGGCGACGTCCTCGAGTTCCCGCCGCAGTCCGGCGACGTTGACGCGACCCGGACCGGCCTCGGCCTCCATCGCGACGGCGCCGGCCAGCGGACGTTCCGGGCGGACGGACAGTTCGAGGGTGAGCTTGCCGCCGATGGAGCAGCCGACCACATAGGGGCGCTCGATCTCGAGTTCGTCGAGGACGGCGCAGAGCCAGTCGCCGTAGGCGGTCAGCGACGTGACCGGTCCGCCCGGGGCCGGCTCGGAGCGTCCGTGGCCCGGCAGATCGGGCACGATGACGCGGTATCCGCGGGCGGCGAGGTCGCGGGCGACGTGACGGTACTGCACGCCGCTCTGCCCCGCGGTGTGGATGCAGAGCACGGTCGGCAACGTATCCGGCGCGGGATGCGCATCGGGGGTGACGATCTCGACGAACCCGAGGGCACCGGCGATCTCGAGGTAGCGCGCTTCGATCACGGCCGGACCTCCTGGGCGAGTGCGCGCGCGTGCGCGATGACGATGTTGAGCGGTTTGGTGAGTCGCAGGTACTCGTATCCGTCTCCGCTGGAGGAGAATTCGCCGCCGATGGCACGGCGCATGAAGTCGTCGCGTTCGGCGAGCACCACCTCGGCCCAGAGATGGGCCGGCGCAACGAAGGTGAAGGTCGCGCCGTGCGGGGTGCGCCGCGTGACGTCGACGATGCGGCCCTTGTAGATCCGCAGGTGCAGTTCCCGGTCGTCGCAGCGCAGGCCGATCGTGCCGTCCCAGCTCGACAACGACGACGCGAACTCCGCGTCCTCGTCGAGACGTGCGCGCAGCAGCTCACCCCACGCCGCGGTGCAGAAGTCCAGCTCCGGACGCGCCGGGGCGGCGGTCGAATCGTCGAGCCGCCAGGTTTCGGTTCCACACTCCCGCACGGTCCCGGTGTCGTCGACGAGCCGGACGTACCGGTCGACGATGCCGTCGGCGATGCGCGTGACCAGCACGTCCGCGTGAACGGCATCGTCGTGGGTGACCGGACGGCTCGTGGACCAGGTGATGCCGGTCCGGGTTGCGCCGAGGATGGGCGGTGTCAGCAGTTCGGCGGCGATCGCGCCCGCGAGCGCACTGCCGCCGGGCAGGGCGATGCCGGCTTCGGCGAGCAGCGGTGCGAGTTCCCTTGCGGCTCCGGCGATTCGGTCTCCGACGGTGACGAGATCGGATGTCGTGAGGGTCATCAGTCTTCGACCCTTCCGAGCAGTTCGTCGGAGATGATGCGCATCTGGATCTCGCTGGTGCCCTCGAAGATCTTCGTCAGGCGCGCATCCCGCCAGTGCCGTTCGACCTGGAAGTCGGTGGTGTAACCGGCACCGCCGTGGATCTGCACGGCCTCACTGGTGACCTGCTCGGCCATCTCGGTGGCGACGAGCTTGCACATAGACGCCTCGAGCGAGCAGCGCCGCCCGGTGTCGATGTCGGTGGCAACCGAGTACATGAGCTGGCGGGCCGCTTCGATGTCGGCCGCCATCTTCGCGATCTTGAACCGGAGGTGCTGGAAATCGCCGATGGGGCGGCCGAACTGGCGGCGGGTGTGGACGTACGCGATGGAGTCCTCGAGCGCGGCCCGCGCCAGGCCGATCGCCCGCGCCGCGGTGTGCGCGCGGCCGACCTCGAGTCCCGACACGGCGAGGTAGAAGCCCTTGCCCTCCTCGCCGAGCATCGCCGACGCCGGGATGCGGAAGTTGTCGAACGACAGCTCCCAGGTGTTCCACCCGAAGTAGCCGATCTTGCGGACCTTCGTACCGGAGATCCCTTCCGGGAATACGCCGCGTTCCTTCTCGACGAGGAACGCGCTGATGCCGCGGTGCGGCTTGGCGGGGTCCTTGTTCGGGTCGGTGCGGGCGAACAGAACCAGGTAGTCGGCTTCGTCGGCGTAGGTGCACCACATCTTGGTGCCGTTGACGACCCACTCGTCGCCGTCGCGGGTGGCGCGGCACGAGATGTTGGCGACGTCGGATCCGGCTTCGGCCTCCGAGAGCGCGTAGGCGCCGAGGTATTCGCCGCGGGCGACCTTCGGCAGCAGTGCCGCCTCCTGCTCCGGGGTGAAGCCGCCGCCCATGCCGTTGCCGCGGGCGAGCAGGCCCGACACGCTCATCCAGGCACGGGACAACTCTTCGGCGACGAGGCAGTACTCGAAGACGCCGAGCCCGAGGCCCCCGTGCTCCTCCGGGATCATGATGCCGAAGAAACCGATGTCGGCCATTTCCTTCTTCAGCGAATCCGGGATCGTGCCCTGGACGGGGTCGAGTTCGTTGGCGATGGGCAGCACCTTCGTCATCGCGAAGTCCCGCGCGAGGTCGCGGATGGCGAGGCGTTCCTCGGTGAGGTAGCGCGGGGTATCGGTGCGTGGCTGGGACGGCCGGTGGGTCATGGACACTCCCTCGATGGGCCGGGCAGGCGGGCAAGCAAGGCATTAACGCTTGTTCACCCAGTACAGCATGACCTCCGTCACCCCGTCAACGGCTGAACGCTACGAAGGCCGGTATCCGACGAGGTTGAGGGCGTAGACGCCGTAGTCGTCGGCGACCTGCTGGGCCGTGAGCGGACCCTCGGGCCGGAACCAGAGTGGGATGCCGGCGCACATCGTCAGCACCGCCGTGACGGCCTGGTGAACATGCGGAACCGAGAAAACACCCTGGTCGACGCCGTCTCGAGCAATGTCGACGAACAGCTGTTCCTGCGCGTCGCGGGAGCCGACGACACGCTTGCGGTCCACTTCGCCGAGGTAGCGCAGTTCGGAGTTGGCCACCAGGCAGGCGCGGGGATTGCGGGCGGTGTACAGGGCGTGCGCCACGACCGCGGCGCGCCAGCGATCGACCGGATGCGGGCCGGCCTTGCGCAGGGCATTGCGGGTGACGGTGAACTGTTCGTCACTGGCCCGTCGCAGGATCTCGACGAGCAGTTCGGACTTGTTCTCGAAGTGGTTGTAGACGTTCGCAGCGCTGCAACCTGCACTGTTGGCGATATTGCGCATCGTCGCACCGTGGAATCCGGACGCATAGAACTCGTCGAGCGCCGTCTCCAGAATGCGTTCGCGCACCCCCACCTGCACACCAACCGACCGAGTGTTCATGTATCGGAGCGTAGAGGTCGAACAAACGACCAGCAAGAACCCCGACTTGACCACCCGATAACCCCTGGAATATGGTCCACATCACATGAACGTGCGTTAATCACCGTCGATTATCGATCTCGGAGGATCACGCTGTGACCGCCATGGAGTTCACCGGCGAGGCCACTCTCGCCGACCGCATCGCCCGCCTCGAGGACCTCGAGGCAATCCGCTTGCTCGACGCCCGCTACTGCCGCCACCTCGACGACGGGGACTGGGACGCGCTGATGGACCTGTTCACCGACGACGGTGAATTCGACGGCCTGTCCCACCCGCGCGGGAAGGCCGAGATGCGCGAGTTCTTCGCCGGCCTCGCCGACGGCGGACTGACCGCCTTCTGGCACTTCATCACCAACCTGGAGATCGACCTCGACGGCGACCGCGCGACCGTCCGCTCGTTCCTGTGGCAGCCGTGCGTCACCGACGGGGTCGCGAGCGTCGCCGCCGGCCGGTACACGGACGAGGTCGTCAAGATCGACGGCCGCTGGCTGTACAAGATCAAGCAGGTGCGCTTCCACTTCTTCGGACCACTCGAATCCGGATGGGACGAAAACCTTTTCGCACTCGACTCCGCACGCAGGGCGGCGGTGCGGCCCTCCCCCTCTTTTTCCGAGCGAGCGGTACATTCAGTCGATTGAAGGAGACGAGGGATACATTCGCTCGGAAAAGAGGGGGTGGGGAGGGACGGCTAGTCGAAGGTCATGCCGGCGTCTGCGCCGCGCTGCATGGTGCTGTTCGCGCCGTCGAGCGATTCGCGGATGATGTCTGCGTGGCCGCTGTGGTGTGCGGTCTCACGAATGATGTGCAGCAACACCTTTCGCGCACTCCACCACTCCCGCTCCGGCGCCCAGGGCGCGGTGGGCAGCGGCACCTGCAAGTCGAGATCGTCGAGTGCCAGGACGAACCGTTCGGTCTCCCGCGCGACCTCGGCGTACGCCTCGAGCAGGCCGGCGAGGGTCTCGTCGTCGTTCATGTAGTACTGCACCATCGCCGACTCCATGTCGAACGTGGTGGTGTCGTCGAGGTTGCGGATCGTCGCGATCCAGGTCTTCTCCGTCGCCGTGACGTGCTTGATCAAACCGCCGACCGTGAGATCGCTGACGGTGCTGCGCGTGCGGGCCTGTTCGTCGGTCAGGTTGCGGGCGGTGATCAGCAGCATCTCGCGCTGTTCCGCGAGAATGTCGAGGATGTCCGCGCGTTCTCCGGTTCGGGAATTGTCGGTCATGTCCACTGCCCTTCCGTCGTGGTGATGATGTAATCCACGGTAAGAGCGATTGCGGACAACTTCGGTCACCAATTGGCGGGCGATGAGAAACCACGTCCGCGCGGGTCTGTTCGTGCATGACCATCACACACACCGTTCCCGTGTCCGGCGGCCGGCTGCACTGCGAGGTTCGCGGCGCCGGCCCCCTGCTGATCCTGACCGGCGCCCCGATGGGCGCCGCGGCCCTGGCCCCGTTCGCCGAGGTCCTCGCGGACGACCACACCGTCGTCACCCACGACCCGCGCGGTATCGGGCGCAGTGTCCTCGACGACCCGCACTCCGATTCGACCCCCGACCTGCGCGCCGCCGACCTCGTCGCCGTCCTCGACGCCCTCGATGCGGAGGCCGCCGACGTCTTCGGCACCAGCGGAGGCGCGGTCACCGGTCTCGCCCTCGTGACACTGCACCCGAAGCGGGTACGCACACTGGTCGCTCACGAACCGCCGCTCCTCGAGCTGCTGCACGACGCCGCCGAGCGACGCGCCGCGGTGGATGCGATGGTCGACACCTTCCACCGTGACGGCCTCGGTGCGGCGTGGGCCGCGTTCATGGCCTTCGCCGGATTCGACTCCGGCGCTGCCGGGCCCGACGAACAACCCTCCGGTCCCCCGCCGGGAGAGTCACCGGACCAGGACCTCGCCGACGGCGCCCGCTTCTTCGCCCACGAGATCCGGGGAACCACCCGCTATCTGCCCGACCTCGCCGCGTTGGCGGCGACGCCCGCACGACTCGTGGTCGGCATCGGCGCCGAGTCGCGGGGGCTCGTGACGTACGCGACGTCGATCGCCCTGGCCGAGGCACTTTCCTTGACACCGAAGGAGTTTCCCGGAGGTCACGCCGGATTCGTCGAGCAGCCCGAGAAGTTCGCCGCCGTGCTGCGCGATGCACTCACCCGGCCGTGAGACGTGCGGTCAGGCCGCGAATCCGACCGCACCGATCACCGGGATGATCGTCATGAACACGATCGCGACGGCGAACAGCGTGATCGTCACCTTCTTGTCCCACTTGCTCCGGGTTCCGGTCGCGGCAAGCATGAAGAACACGAATCCGATGCAGATGGAGACGATGCCGATCATCACGGGTGTTTCGAGCATGTCCCCATCATCGCGTATGCCGAAGTCCCGGTCGCCGTGCACCTGCGCCGGGTGAAGCACGTCACCGGTTGAGCTGCGCGATCCGCCCGCTCAGCACCGTCGCGAACCCGGTCCACGCCGCATAGGGTGCCAGTGCCGCACCCGCGATGGGCACGGCGTCGGCGGTGCGTCGTACGAGGTCGGCACTGCTAGCGGCGAGGAGTGCCGCGACCACCGTTGCCGGGACGAGCCGTCCGCCCTTGAAGAACACCCACGACCACGAGCCGTTGAGCACGAGATTCGCGGCGAGCGCGGCGACGTACGCGCGTCGCGCATCGAGTTCGCGACGCCGGGTCAGTTCGTCGATCGCCGCTGCGGACGTGACCGCGATGTCGGCGTACAACGCGGTCCAGACGATGGGGAAAGCCGAGGCCGGCGGCTGGAACGACGGCTTACGGAGGCGGCGGTACCAGCGGGAATCCGATCCCCGGGACGCGACGGACCCGACGAAAGCGGTGATCGCCGTCGCCGCTGTGGTTCCCAGTACCGTTGCTGGTCTCATGCCCCACACCCACCTCTCCTCGACACAGTTGCCCCGTGCGTCTCCGACACAGTTGCCCCGTGCGTCTCCGACACAGTTGCCCCGTGCGTCTCCGACACAGTTGCCCCGTGCGTCTCCGACACAGTTGCCCCGTGCGAATTACCCGCCCACCCTCCGGCCGAAACCCACGCCCTCCGGGCGGTAGCGTGGATGGTCCATACAGATCAGGGGGCGCATATGGAACACGGTGGTCTGACGCAGATCGGCGACGGGGTGTGGGCATTCGTGCGCCCGGGCGGCGGATGGGGCGAAGCGAACACCGGGCTCGTCGTCTCCCCCGGCGCGGCATCCCTGGTCGTGGACACCGTCTGGGATGTGGCGTGGGCCCAGCGCATTTCCGACGTACAGCAACCGCTCGTCATCGACGCTCCCGTCACGGAAGCGGTCAACACCCATTCCGACGGAGATCACTGGTGGGGCAACGACACACTGCCCCCGACGGCGCGGATCACCACCAGTGCGGCGGCGTTGGACGCGATGCACGAGGACCTGCCGCCCGCCGGCTTGAGGGCGCTGGCGACCGCGGGCGAGTTGATCGGCCGCATGCCGGGGCCGGTGAGTGCGGCTGTGGCCTACTCGGCACGGGTGCGAGCGGGGGCCCGATTCCCCCGTCGCACACCACGTTTGCCGGACCGCACCTTCGACACGACCCTCCGGCTGACGGTCGGCGATCGCACGGTGGACCTCGAGCGCCTGGGCCCGTGCCACACCGCGGGCGACGTCGTCGTGCACGTGCCCGACGCGGGCGTGGTGTTCACCGGCGACCTGTTGTGGGTCGGATCCACCCCGATCCTGTGGAACGGTCCGCTCGACAACTGGTTCGCCGCCCTCGACCGCCTCATCGGGTGGGACGCCGCGGTGTACGTTCCCGGTCACGGGTCGACCGGGACCGTCGACGACCTGCGCGCACTCCGCGACTACTGGTTGTGGCTGCGCGACGTCGGCCGCGTGCACTACGAGCGCGGGACCTCCGTGCGGCAGGCGGCGCGAGAAATAGTGCGCAGCAACGAATTCGGGCGATGGAGTTCGTGGCATGCGCCTGAACGGCTGGCGTTGAGCCTGAGCACACTGTTCGACCAGTGGAGCGGCAACCCGCCGGGCGCTCCCACCATCACGCGCCGCGCCCGCGCTTTCGCCGACGCGGAAACACTTCTGCGCGAGGGACTGTTCCGAACTCCCTGACTCCGAAGCGTTCCCGCGACGACGGCCTTCCCGCGACGACGCCGTCACCCGGTCAGGTGAGGAACCTGCGGAACAGGGGGCGCTCCGCCGCCGCGATCAGCATCCGCTCGTAGCCGTACAGGAGGTTCGCCCGGATCCGCCGCGCCGGGACGTCGTAGGCACCGATGTAGTCGACGATGGTCTTGTCGAAACTCAACTTGAACTGACCGACGCCGTGCAGCGGATGCGCCGGATCGTCCGCCTCCCACGACGGCGGGGTCCCGCACATGTCGTACCGCACGGCCCCGTGTTCCCGCGCCCACCGCATCAGTTCCCACTGCACCGCATGGCCGACCCCGTGCGCGCCGAGACCGTTCTCCTCGGACCGCCCCGGCTCCTTCCGCACCGATGCCCCGGTCAGGTACAGCGCGTTGTCACCCACGAGCATCGCGTAGGCGCCGGCCACGACCTTCCCGTCGAGACGCGCGAGGAACAACTGGCCGTTGCCGCTGGCCTGCAGCCGCTGGTAGAGGCTGCGGACATGCTCGAAGGTCCGGATCGGGAACCGTCCGTCGGCCGTCGCGGTCAGCAGGTCGTAGAGGATGCGGCAGTTCTCGTCGGTCGCCTCGACCCGTTCGACGACGACACCGACCCGGGCCGCCTTGCGGATCCAGCGGCGTGCCCGCTGCCCGAACCGGGCCAGCACGTCGTCCTCCGATCCGGTGATGTCCACGACGATCGTGTGCGACGGCGCCCACCCGGGCACGCGCCGATACCCCGCCGCGAGCAGACGCTCCCGCTCGGCAGCATCGTCGCGGATCAGCGGTTCGATCCGCACGGTGAACACACCCTGCTCGGCCGCGAACTCCGCCAGCGCATCGGACACCCGCATGAGGGTGCTGACGTCGAGTACGCCCGGACCCGCCGGCAGATGCCACAACCGCCCCAACAGCGGGATGCGCCGCTCGAGCACGGTGCAGGCGATGTCGTCGACCATCAGATAGACCGGAGTGAAGCCCAGGACACGTTCGTGTTCGGAGTACTCCCGGCCACGCCAGACCGAACCCCCGTCGGGATTCGCGGCGACGAGTTCGTCCCACCTGGCCAGCTCGTGCGCCTCCGCCAGGCGCACTTCCGCTTTCCGCACTACGCCGAGGTCGTCGGCAACTGCATCCACAACCATCTGTCCCTCATCTCACTGCGATGCGCTCCGCCCCGCACGGCGGCAGCGCACCCCGATCCGGTTCGCGGGTGCGTGAGTGCCCGCAGCACTTCGGAGAACGCACACCGCCACGCGTGATCCGGCTGTTCGGCTTCACCGACCGGACGGGCAACGCGTGGTACTCAGCAGCACTGTCGAGGTCCGTCCCGCCTGCGTTATCCGCGGGACAGGGTGAAACAGAGGGTGATAGTCGTTGAAAGTGCAACAATCATCTGTTCGTACGACACGCCGTGACGGTCGGCCGACCGCCTCTCCCCAGAAACGAATGAAGGGCACGTTCGACCGGTTGGACCGGTCGAACGTGCCCTTCACCGTGAGGTGCGGCAGCCCGGGTCAGGAGGTGACGACGGCCTCCCGTGCCTTCTCCTTGCGGTTGCGGTAGACGCTGGATGCGAAGGCCGCGCCGATCAGCGCGATACCGACGAGGCCGGTGACGATCTCGGGGACGTGCGTGCCGATCGAGTACAGCAGGATCAGCGCGAGCGCACCGATCGCCCAGTGGGCGCCGTGCTCGAGGTACACGTACTCCGACAGCGTGCCCTTGCGGACCAGGAAGATCGTGATCGAGCGGACGAACATCGCGCCGATGAAGCCGAGGCCCAGGGCGATGATGATCGGGTCGGACGTGATCGCGAACGCGCCGATGACGCCGTCGAACGAGAACGACGCGTCGAGAACCTCGAGGTAGAGGAACAGGAAGAAGCCGGCCTTACCGGTGGCCTTGGCCAGGGCGGACGGCCCGCCCGCGGACTCCTCGTCCTCCTCGGGGATGTGGAACATCTCACCGAGTCCGTTGACCGCGATGTAGGTGATCATGCCCAGCACGCCGGCGATCATCACCGTCGAGACCTTGTCGTCGGGCGCGATGACCGTCGCCGTGATCAGCAGCAGCGCCGACGCGACGACGACCTCGAGCTGGTCGAGCTTGCCGGCCTTCGCGAGGGGGCGCTCGATCCACTGCAGCCACTTGATTTCGCGTTCCTCGAAGATGAAGTGCAGGAACAACATCAACAGGAACATGCCACCGAACGCAGCGATCTGCGGATGTGCGTCGGTGATGAGCGTTTCGTAGCTGGGGCTGCCGTCGGGGAAGTACGCGGCGCCGTCGGCCGGCGGATTCAGGGCGAGTCTCAGCGCCTCGACGGGCCCGAGGCCCGACGCGGCCCACACGATGACCAGCGGGAACACCAGGCGCATGCCGAAGACGGCGATGAGGATGCCGACGGTGAGGAAGATCTTCTGCCAGAAATCGCTCATCCGCTGCAACACGGTCGCGTTGATGACCGCGTTGTCGAACGACAGCGAGACCTCGAGGACGCCGAGGATGGCGGCGAGGAACAGAGCTTGGGGGCCGCCGTACAGGAAGGCGACGACGAGGGAGACAACGGTGACGGCGAACGACGCCCCGAATATTCGCAGTATCACGACTGCGGCCTTTCTTGATCAGTAGTCAGGTCGATGCAGCGAGGTACTGCAAAAGCCAGGAAGACGAGTCCGGTCCCGGCTACGGACGGCCGGGACCGGATCGAGTTCATCGAACGAGCTAGACGTTGACGCCGTAGTCGCGGGCGATCCCCGCCAGGCCGGACGCGTATCCCTGACCGATCGCACGGAACTTCCACTCGGCGCCGTGCCGGTAGAGCTCACCGAACACCATGGCGGTCTCGGTGGAGGCATCCTCGGTGAGGTCGTAGCGGGCCAGTTCGGTGCCGTTCGCGCGGTTGACGACGCGGATGTAGGCGTTGCGGACCTGACCGAACGACTGGCTGCGGGCCTCGGCGTCGTAGATCGACACCGGGAAGAAGATGCTGTCGATGTTGGCCGGGACCGCCGCGAGGTCGACGTTGATGACCTCGTCGTCGCCCTCACCCTCACCGGTGCGGTTGTCACCGACGTGCTCGATCGAGCCGTCGGGCGACTTCAGGTTGTTGAAGAACACGAAGTGCTGGTCGGACACGACCTTCTTGTCGGCACCGGTTGCGATCGCGCTGGCGTCGAGGTCGAAGTCGGTGCCTGTCGTCGTGCGGACATCCCAGCCGAGGCCGACGGCCACAGCGGTCAGGTTCGGCGCTTCCTTGGTGAGGGAAACGTTTCCGCCCTTGGTCAAGCTGACGCCCATGCGGGGTCCTTTCGATCGTGGGTCGGCGGGCCCGAACGGACCCGCCCGATTTGCGCGTGTTCTCTCCAGCCTAAACGGATACCCGCGGCTGCGCTCCCGCCCTCCTCGCCGACCCGCGGCCGAGTCGGACCGACCAGTACCATTCGGGTCGTGGCGAGCCGATTCACGCGCCGACTCTTCGGGGGTGGGCCTACCGAGGATCCAGCAGCCCGGCACGCCCACGACACGATGGTGGCGGCCTTCCTCGACATGGACCGGCGGCAGTCGGTCACCGAGGCTGCGGTCACCGCGTCGCACGAACTGGAACCCGAGCGGGGCCTGATCCGCATGTGGACACCGATCCGCGAGGCGTGTTACGAGGCCGCCGAGATCTACCTGCGGCTCTCCCGTACCGAACCGGAGCAGCCCCTGGCGAGCGCCGCCGAGTACGAGCAGGCGATCTATCGGATCGGTTCCGCGACAAGAACTCTGGACGAGTTCTACGGCGCCCATCGCGCGCATCTCGAACACGCGATGGCCGTCGCTGCGGCCACTCCGCAACTCGCGCACCGTGCCCGCACCGAGGCGCATGCCGTCGCACAGGCACTGCAGTCGCCGGAGAATGCCGCGTTCGCCGACTATCCGTCGGTGCGGGCCGCAGCGCGCGCACTGGACGCCGCGCTGGACGCGCTCGGGGCCGCTGCCGGGGCAGGCGCGATCCGGAAGCAGGCCGGGCAGGTCGAACAGGCGACGGCGGCGCTGCGAGCGGCCCTGGACCAGGCACCCGCGCAGTCGGAGCGGGCCCGGAACACCCTTGCGTCCGTCACCACCCGGATCGGCGCGGTCCGTACCCGGCTCGAGGGTCTCGCACCGGCGTACTCGGCGCTGTTGCGCGAATTCAACGCGGCAAGTTCCGCCGACCTGACCGGCAACGACCGGCGCGCCACCGAAATGCTCGCGAAAGCCGAGGAGAGCCTGGCCGCGGCACGGGCCGCGTTGTCGGCAGGCCGGCCCGAGGAGGCCCTCGATCACGCGAACGCGGCACGCTCGCAGTTGTCGGTCGCCGAACACAACGTCGACGCCGTCACCAGCCGACTCGCAACCCTGCGCGCCGTACGGGAGAATCCAGGAGCGAAAGTCGATGCCGTGCGCTTCCGACTGCGTGACGCGCAGCACCTCGCGGTGCAGCGTGGATTGACCGCAGAATGGGGCTCGGTACTCGACGCACAACTCGCCCGGATCGACAGAGCCGTCGATTCGCTGACAGGAATCCACCCGGACTACTGGGCGTACGTGCGCGATCTGGACGCGGTGACGGACTTCATCACCGGGGTGGTGCAACGAATGAGAGGACGGACGGACAGCCCATGAGCGGGGGGACCTTCACGCAGGTGCGTGGCACATGCCACTTCCGGCACCTGGATCCGGCCACACGGGACACCTTGTTCCTCCACCACCCCCAACCGTTCGACGACAGCGACGACCGTGAACGCCTGGCGCTCGCGCTCGGCGCAACCCTCTACGTGCCGGCAACCCGTCCGGATCTGGCCGCGACCGTGCTGCGCCGCGCCGCCGAGGGGGTCACCTCGATGGTTCTGGACCTGGAGGACGCCGTCGCCGACGACGAGGTGGAGGAAGGCCTGCGCAACACCGTCGACACCCTCGACCGGCTGGCCGGGACGGATGCGGCGGGCATGCTGCTGTTCGTCCGGGTGCGCACACCCGACGGCGTCGACCGCATCGCCGCCGAGCTCGGCACGGGCGTCGGCGCCCTCACCGGCTTCGTGCTACCGAAGTTCGGGGCGAGCACCGGGCGCGCATTCCTCGACGCGGTCGCCGCGGCGTCGGAACGGCTCGGCAAACACCTGTATGCGATGCCGGTGCTCGAGTCCAGCGAACTCGTCCATCGTCAGACCCGCGACGACGAACTGCAGGCGGTGTCGGCGCTGCTCGCCGAGCACCGGCAGCGGGTGCTGGCCGTGCGGATCGGCGCGACCGACATGTGCGGCACGTTCGGCATCCGACGCGACCGCGACCTGACCATCTACGACGTGCGGGTCGTCGTCGACGTCATCGCCGATGTCGTCAACTACCTGGGCCGCACCGACGGCACCGGGTTCGTCATCACCGGTCCGGTGTGGGAGTACTTCGCCGACCACGAACGCATGTTCCGGCCGATGCTGCGGGCCACCCCGTTCGAGGAACACGATGCGGTGCTGTTCCGCCAGCAGCTCGTGAGCCGCGACCTCGACGGGCTGCTCCGGGAGATCGCGCTGGACCGGGCCAACGGCATCCAGGGCAAGACGGTGATCCATCCGTCGCACGTGGCCGCGGTGCACGCACTGTCCGCGGTGACCCACGAGGAATACCACGACGCCGTCGACATCCTCGGCGGCGACACCGGCGGCGTCCGCGCCTCCGGATATCGCAACAAGATGAACGAACGCCGCCCGCATCGCACGTGGGCGCAGCAGACGGTGCTGCGCGCGTCGGTGTTCGGTGTCACCAACAAAGGAGTCACGTTCGTGGACCTGCTGACCGCACTGGTGGACCGGTGAGCGCCGCCGCTCCGGCCGGCGTCGCCGAGGACGTTCGGATTCCCTGGGCGACGCAGGAGTTCGGCCTGACGCTGCACCACCACGATTCGGCCACCGGGTACCGCGTGCCGGAGCTGGTCCACCCCGGGCTGCGCCGCAATCCGCGCCGCGCGCACCTGCTGGTGTCCACCGTGCTGGGCAAGCACGTGCCGACCGATCCCGCGGTCGTGATCGCCGCCGGCGACCGGCTCGGCGATCTGGTGGCCGAGCTGCTCGGCGAGGACGCGTCGACGGCGGTCGTCCTGGGCTTCGCCGAGACCGCGACGGGCCTGGGGCATTGTGTCGCCGCGCGTATCGGCGCGGCCTGCTACCTGCATTCCACCCGCCGCGACGTTCCGGGCGCCGACACGTTCGCCGGTTTCGAGGAGGGACACTCCCACGCGACCTTCCATCTGCTCCAGCCGACCTCCCCGGACCTGTTCGCGAACCCTGCCCCACTCGTCCTCGTCGACGACGAGATCTCGACCGGGACAACCGCGCTCGATGCCATTCGCGCGCTGCACCGGCACCACCCGCGCAGCCGGTACGTGATCGCCTCCCTCGTCGACATGCGCGCCGAGGAGCACCAGCGTGCGGTCGCGGAGGCCGCCGGTGATCTCGGCGCACGGATCGAGCACGTGTCGCTCGCGTCCGGACGGGCCGTGATTCCCGAGGGCACCACCGAACGTGTGACGGCACTGACCGATCCGGTGCTGAACCCCCGCGCGCCGCATCGCGGAACCGCGGAGTTCGTCGAACTTCCTTGGCCGGCAACGGTTCCCGACGGGGGTCGGCACGGATTCCTGAGCACCGACACCGCGGGTTTCGACGCTGCGATCGCCGTGGCGGCCGACGCCCTCGCGGCAGCGCTCGAACCCGGTCGTCCGGCCGTCGTCGTCGGGCACGAGGAACTGATGTACCTGCCGCTGCGGCTCGCCGACACCCTCGCGACCCGTGGCACGGCCACTCGATTCCAGACCACCACCCGCTCCCCCGGTTACGTCCTCGACGTCCCCGGCTATCCGCTGCGCCGCGGATTCACCTTCCTCGCACCGGAACACGTGCCGGAGACGCACGAAACCGAGGCACCCCGGTATCTGTACAACGCGCAGTGGCCGGACGCCGACCGGCGGCCCGCGCTCGTGCTGGTGGTCGACAGCCCCGCGGACACCGACCGGCTCCGCGCGACCGGAGGACTCGTCGACGTCCTCACCGCCGCCGGTGAGGACGTGCTCGTCGCGACGGTTCCCGCGACCGACCCGGTCGCGCTTCGTATCAGCAGGGAGGCACTGTGACGGCACCGTTGACCGGGCCCGGATTCGGGTCGTATGCGCCGGACGACGTGACCTGGCTGCTCAAGGACCTCTCGCACGTCGACCTCGAAACCGACATCGCCGAGCGGGAGCAACGAATCCAGGCGGGGCTTGCGCACTACGCCGAGTCGCTGCCGGTGGAGTACCGGCCCGACGCGGCCTACCGCGAACTGTTCGACAAGGTGCTCGCCGAGACCTCCGGGCGGCTGGCGCGCGCGGTCGGCACCGTCACCGAACTCCTTCTGGCAGAACGCGGGCCGGACCTGACGCTCGTGTCGTTGGCCCGTGCCGGCACGCCCGTCGGCATCCTGATCCGGCGGTGGGCTCAGCACCATCACGGACTGTCGTTGCCGCACTACGCGGTGTCGATCGTGCGGGGCCGTGGCATCGACGCCGCCGCGCTCGACCACATCACCGCGCGGCACGATCCGGCGTCGGTGGTCTTCGTCGACGGGTGGACCGGCAAGGGTGCGATCGCCCGCGAGTTGTCCGCGGCGCTGGCCGAGTACGCGGCGGCCGGTGGCCCGGCGCTGTCCGACGATCTCGCGGTTCTGGCCGATCCTGGGCAGTGCGTGCGCACCTACGGCACCCGCGACGATTTCCTCATCGCCTCCGCGTGCCTGAATTCCACTGTGTCCGGGCTGATCTCACGCACAGTCCTCAACGACACCCTGATCGGGCCGGGTGAGTTCCACGGCGCGAAGTTCTACGCCGAACTCGCCGGCGAGGACGTGTCGACGACGCTGATCGACGCGGTGTGCGCGGAGTTCGGCGATCGCGAGAGCGCGGTCGCCGACGCCCGATTGGTCATGAACTCCGACCGCACCCCGACGTGGGCGGGCTGGGCGTCGGTGGAACTGATCCGGGCCCGGTACGGGATCTCCACCGTGAACTTCGTCAAACCCGGTGTGGGAGAGACGACGCGGGTGCTGCTGCGGCGTGTGCCGTGGAAGGTTCTCGTGCGCGAGGCCGACGCCCCCGAGCACGCGCACATCCGGATGCTCGCCGCAGCGCGCGGTGTCCCGGTCGTGGAGGTCCCCGACCTCGCCTATTCCTGCATGGGCCTGATCAAGGACCTGCCGTGACCACCGCGCTGATCGCCTCGGACCTCGACCGCACCCTGATCTATTCGCGGGCGGCGATGACGCGGGCCCAGTTCGACCGCGACGATCTGCTGTGCGTCGAGTACCACAAGGGCGCCCCGCTGTCGTACCTGACGGAAACGTCCGCGCTGCGCTTGCGGGAACTGAGCACGACCGCACAACTCGTCCCGACGACGACCCGCACCCCGGCGCAGTTCCGGCGCATCGCGCTGCCGGGCGGGCCGTGGCGGTACGCGATCACCAGCAACGGTGGCGCGATCCTCGTCGACGGCGAACCGGACCCCGCCTGGCGCGAAGGGCTCGACCGCGCGGTGCGGGCCGGCGGCGCCGGGCTCGACGAGGTGCTCACCGCGCTGCGGGCGCGTATCTCACCGGACTGGGTGCGCAAGCTGCGGATCGCCGACGACCTGTTCTGCTATCTCGTCGTCGACGTGGACGCGCAGCCCGCAGACTTCCTCGTCGAGTGGGACGAGTGGTGCCGCGCGCACGGCTGGGGTGCGTCCCAGCAGGGCCGGAAGATCTACACCGTCCCCGACAGCGTGTGCAAGAGCCACGCGGTCGCCGAGGTGCACCGTCGGCTCGTGGGCGACGGGGTGCTCAGCGAGGACTCGCCGGTGTTCGCCGCGGGCGACGGCGCACTCGACGCCCCGATGCTCGAGGCGGCCGACGCCGCGATCCGTCCGTGTCACGGGGAACTCGAGGCGCTGAACTGGCAGCATCCGACCGTCGCCGTCACCGAGGAGTCGGGTGTCTCCGCGGGCGAGGAGATCCTCGCCTGGTTTGCCGGTTCCACCCGGATCCCGTCCGGTTCGTAGAGTGGGACCGAACTCGACCGATCCCAACCGAGTGCCGCCTTCGGCACGCCTATCCAGTGAGGACGATTGACGTGACCACTTCGCTCGCCAAGGGCCAGAACGGCTCGATCACCGCCTCCGACGTGGTCGTCTCGCTCGAGCTGACCACTCCGGCCGACCTGTCTGCTCTGCTGGTGAAGGCCGACGGCAAGGTCCGGTCGGACGCCGACTTCGTGTTCTTCAACCAGCCCTCCGGTCCGGGCGTGCGTCTGGTTCCCGGTGCTCCGGGGCAGGCGGCGTCCCTGGCGGTGTCGCTCGGTGCGGTCCCCGCCGACATCGAACAGGTCCGTGCCGTGATCACCCTCGACGACGCGTCGAGCACCTTCGGGCAGTTCGCGCCGCCCACCGCGCGGGTCTCCGACGCCACCGGCGCGGTGCTGTACGAGTACCGGATCGAGGGCCTGAGCAGCGAATCGATCGTCATCGCTCTCGAGCTGTACCGCCGCCAGGGTGCGTGGAAGGTCCGGGCCGTGGGGCAGGGCTACGCCGGTGGTTTCGCCGCGCTGGTCACCGACCACGGGGTGTCGGTCGACGATGCACCCGCCGCCCCGGCCCCGGCACCGCAGCCCGCCCAGCCGGCACCGCAGCCCGCAGCATCTCAGCCCGCAGCACCCCAGCCCGCAGCACCCCAGCCCTATGCCCAGCCGACGGCGCCCCAGCCGCAGTACTCGCAGCCCCAGTACACGCAGGCGGCACCTCCCCAACCCTACGGGCAGCCCACGCCCGCCCCGCAGGCCCCCGCGCCGGCCGCTCCGCCCGCCGAGGTGAGTCTCACCAAGAACCGCCCGGTCAGCCTGGTCAAGGGCCAGAAGGTGACCTTGCGCAAGGAGGGCGGCGTCGCGCTGACGTTCCTGCGCATGGGCCTCGGATGGGATCCGGTCGAGAAGCGCGGCCTGTTCGGCAACCGCTCGGTGGACGTCGACCTCGACGCCTCGGCGGTCCTGTTCGCCGACCACAACATCGTCGACGTCGCGTACTACGGACAGTTGACGTCGAAGGACGGATCCATCCAGCACCAGGGCGACAACCTCACCGGTGAGGGCGCCGGTGACGACGAGGTCGTACTCGTCGACCTGACGCGGATCCCGCCGCACGTCAACACCGTGATGTTCATCGTCACCTCGTACAAGGGCCACACGTTCGAGCAGGTCAGGAACGCGTTCTGCCGCCTCGTGGACGGCACCACCAACGCCGAGCTGGCCCGCTACACGCTGCAGGGCGGCATGCCGTTCACCGGCATGGTGATGGCGAAGGTGTACCGGCAGGGACCGGAGTGGAAGCTGCAGGCGATCGGCGAGGGCATCCAGGCCAAGCATCCGGGTGAGGCCGCGCCGCAACTCGGCCGGTTCCTGGCGACGTAACCGATGGCCGTCGAGTTCCGGGCGGGGCAGAACGCCCCGCTCGCGGCGCCGTCGGTCCGCTTCACGGCGACCGCGTCGGTCCCGGTGGATCTGTGTGCCCTCGTCGTCGACGCCCACCTGCAGGTGGCGTCGTCGCAGGACGTCGTGTTCTACAACCAGCCGCAGACCGCGGGTGTCCGGCTCGACGGTGACGCACTCGTCGTCGAACCGGGGCGGTTGCGGCCGGACGCCGACAGGGTGCTGTGTGCCCTCGGCACCGAGCAGGCCACCCCGGTGGACACCACCCTCACCGATACTGCGGGCACACCGCTGGCGACGTTCCGCATCGAACCGGTCGCCGGAGAGACGTCGCTGCTGTGCTGGGAGATCTACCGGCGCGGCGGCGACTGGAAGATCCGCGCGCTCGGGCAGGGCTATGCGGGTGGCCTGGCCGAGTTGTTCACCGCGCACGGCGTCGAGGTCGACGATCCCGAGCCGGCCACCCCGCCCGCGCCGCAGGAAGTGCCGCCCCTCGAAACCGGGGCGACGTGCGTTCGGATGTGGCAGATCTTCGAGGACGCCTCCCGGTCGGCCGCGGCATACGTCTCGGCGCACGAGTACGCGCATCACCGGCTGGACGAGGAACTGTCCGCCGCGGTCGCCGATCCCTCGGCCCGCACCGGTGACGCCGCCGAGCAGGCCCGGGCCCGGGCGCATCGGCGCTGTGACGAGCTGATCGCCGCGGCCGAGGTCCGCTACACCGACGATTCCGAGCAGCTGATCTCCGAGCTGGCTGCGCTCGAAGGGGCGCTGCCGGCGGCCCTCGCCTCGTGGGATGCACCCGTGTGGCGGCGGCCGGGTGAGGTCGCGGACGGCGTGCGGATCGGCGAGGTCACGGCACCCGACCGCGGACCGTTGCGGGTGCCGTTCTGTGTCCCCGTGCCGCTGGGGCGGCCGTTGTGGGTGGACGGTGACGCCGAGGCCGCGGCCCCGGTGGCGTCGGCGCTCGCGCTCCGGTTGCTCGCATCGCGGCCGGGTTCCCTCCTCCACGTCGTCGATCCGGCGGGTGCGATGCGGCAGCTCACCGACCTCGCCGGCTCGCTCCTGGCCGGTCCGCCGGTCCACGAGGTCGCGGGTGTCCGTGCGAAGCTGAAGGGTCTCGCCGACGCCGCGGACCTGGATGCGCTGGCCGCGTCCGCGGGCGACGCGCACCACCCCGAACCGCGGGTGCTGGTGGTCTCCGGTCTTCCACACGGATACGGCAGCGACGACCTCCTGCACCTGGTCCGCCTGGCGCAACTCGCTGCCGCACAACAGATTTCGCTTGTCATGACGGGCACGGAGGACGAGGGCGTCGACAGCCCGGCGTATCGGATCCTCGCCGAGGCCGCCCAGCACGTCCCCTCGGACGAAGGCCGATTCGTCGACCCGTGGACCCGGACCGACTGGCAGTTCGTGTCCGACACCGGGCCGTCGGATCCGGAACGGATCCGGGCCGTGGTGCGGTCGCTGGAATGTCGCCGGCAAGAGATATAGGTCTTCCCTAACGGTTCGTGCGGCGCCCCGTCTTTGTGGTCGAGGCCACCGTGATGGTCGACTGGGCTGTGCGGGCCCGGCCGGGTTCGTGACAAATCACGGGGATCGGGAGCTTCCTTTGTCAGGTGGACTGCTGTCGAGTGGGCTGCATCTTCCCAATCGCATTCGGCACTTCGCGGCCGAGCGCCCGAACCGTCCCGCGTTGACCGCCGGCGGGACGACCCTGACGTACCGCGAGTTCGACGAGTACACGAACAAGGTCGGCTCGGCACTCGCCGCGATCGGGTCCGCGTCGAGGCGCGTCGGAGCGCTGCTGCGCATGAGCCTGCCCGGCGCTGCCATGTTCGTCGGGTGCACGAAGGCCGGCCTGGTGTTCACCCCGCTGAACTGGCGGCTGACGCCGGACGAGGCCGCCGCCATCGCCGAGGACGCACAGCTGGGCATCCTCGTGGTCGACGCCGACTTCGCCGACGCCGCCCGAGCGGTCGCGCGCGTGCTGCCCGACGTGCGCATCGTCGTCGTCGGTGACCCCTCGGTCGTTCCGGGCGCACAGTCCTGGGAGCAGTTCGTCGAATCCGGCGACGGAATCGACCCCGGTTTCGGCGACGACCCGGAGTGCGAAGCACTGCAGCTCTACACCTCCGGCACGACCGGTCGCCCCAAAGGCGTTGTGTCCGTGCATCGCAATCTCTACAACGTGCCCGAGAACTTCGAGCTCTACGAGTTCGCCGAGGACTCGGTTTCGCTGAATGCGCTGCCGCTGTTCCACATCGCGGGCGCCGGATGGATGAGCACGAGCCTGTCCGCGGGGCTGCACCTGGTACTGCTCGGCGAGATGCGCCCGGCGCTGGTCGCCGCGGCGATCTCCGACTACGGCGTCACCCACGCGTTCCTCGTCCCGTCCGCGATCGGCATGTTGCTCGAGATGCCGAATCTCGCGGACTACGACCTGTCGAGCCTGCACCTCGTCGCGTACGGCGCATCCCCGATCACGCCGGCACAGCTCGCCCGCGCGATGGACACCCTGGGTTGCCGGTTCGTCCAGCGCTACGGGATGACCGAAACCACCGGTGCGCTCACCGCCCTGCGCGCCGACGACCACGATCCGCACGGTCCCCGCTCCTACCTGCTGCGTTCGGCCGGTACCGCGCTGCCCGGGGTCGACGTGCAGATCCGGGACATCACGACGGGGGAGATCCTGCCGATCGGAGCGACCGGTGAGATCGTCTGCCGCTCGCGCAACAACACCGTCGGATACTGGCGGCGGGACGCCGAGAACGCCGAACTGTTCACCGAGGACGGCTTTCTGCGTACCGGGGACGCCGGCCACCTCGACGAGCACGGCTATCTGTTCGTCACCGACCGCGTGAAGGACATGATCATCACCGGCGGGGAGAACGTGTACCCGATCGAGGTCGAATCCGTTCTGGCCGAACATCCTTCGGTTGCGGAGGTCGCCGTCGTCGGCCTGCCCGACGACAAGTGGGGCGAGGCCGTCACCGCGGTCGTCCGCCTCGTCGAGGGCGCCCCCGTCCCCACCGAGGCGGAACTGCTGCAGTTCACCGTCGAACGCCTCGCCTCCTACAAGAAGCCGCAGCACATCCATTTCGTGCCGGAACTGCCGCGGAACGCGAGCGGCAAGATCCTCAAGCGCACCCTGCGCAGCACCTTGGGTACGCGCGTCCCCGGAGCGCAACCATGAGCGTCACCGACGACATCGGCGTGCTGCAGCGCGAGGCGTGGGCCGCCGGAATCCTCCCGCCCGTCGAGCAGGTCCGGGACGGCCTGTGGTCGATTCCCGTTCCCATGCCCCGCAATCCGCTGCGGTACGTCCTCGTCTACGCCTTCGCGATCGACGACGGTCTCGCCCTCGTCGATGTCGGCATGGACACCGAGGAATCGTGGAACGCCCTGGTCGACGGCATCGCCGAAACCGGTCACCACATCTCCGACGTCCGCTATGCCGCGATCACCCATCTGCATCCGGATCATTTCGGTCTGGCTCCGCGCCTGCGCGAGACGACCGGCGCCGCCCTCGCGATGCACGCCGCCGAGGCCACGGCACTCGGGCACTTCACCCCGCACGATGTCGCTGCGGAAGTCGAAGCGTGGCGGGTGGACATGACCGAACTCGGCGCACCTGACGAGGTCGCCGAAGCACCGCGCTTCGAGATCGTCCGGTTCCCGGCCGGTGAGTCCGCCGACGTCGTGCTGTCCGGCGGGGACCGGCTCGACCTGCCCGGATGGAACATCGAAGCGGTCTGGACGCCGGGCCACACCCCAGGTCACCTGGCGTTCCTGGACCGCGACCACGATCTGCTGTTCAGCGGCGACCACATGCTGCCGCGGATCAGCCCGAACATCTCGTCCGGTCCCGGCGAGCTGGAGAATCCGCTCCACCGCTACCTGCTGTCGCTGCACGCGACCACCGCGCTGCCGGAATGCGAGGTGCTGCCCGCCCACGAGTACCGGTTCCGCGGTGTCGCCGACCGCGCGCGCCGGCTGATGGCACACCACGACGAGCGGCTCGACGAGATCCGTTCGGCCGTCGACGCGCACCCGGAATCCACCGCGTGGGAGGTCACCACGCGCATCACGTGGTCGCGACCGGTCGACGTGATGTCCCCCCGCCTGCGGCGTCTCGCCGTCCGGGAAACGCAGGCGCACCTCATCGTTCTCGCCGACCGCGGTGAGATCCGTTCCGACGGCGGTGTTCCCGCACGATGGTCACTCGTCCGCACAGACACGAAGGAAATCTGACATGAGCGTTGTCCTGACCGAATTCTCCGACGGTGTAGCCGTTTTCACGCTGAACCGGCCCGAAGCGAAGAACGCCGTCGACCTGGAGGTCTCGAAGGCGCTCGCCGCCGCGATCGACGAGTTCGAAGCTCGCCCGGACCTGACCATCGGCATCCTCACCGGTGCCGGCGGAACATTCTGCGCCGGAATGGATCTGAAGGCGTTCGCTCGCGGTGAGCGTCCGTCGATCCCGGGTCGCGGTTTCGGTGGTCTCACCGAGGCACCCCCGACCAAGCCGCTGATCGCTGCCGTCGAGGGGTGGGCGCTGGCCGGTGGCTGCGAGCTCGCCCTGTCCGCCGACCTGATCGTCGCCTCCCGTGAGGCGAAGTTCGGAATCCCCGAGGTCAAGCGCGGTCTGGCGGCCGCCGCGGGTGGCCTGCTGCGCCTGCCGAAGATCCTCCCCTACCCGCTGGCCATGGAGATGGCGATCACCGGCGATCCGCTCACGGCAGAGGTCGCCCACCAGCACGGCCTCGTCAACCGACTCACCGAACCGGGCGAGGCCCTGGCCGTGGCGAAGGAACTCGCCGCGCGCGTCGCCGCGAACGGACCGCTCGCCGTGCGCGCCACCAAGCAGGTCGTGGCGATGTCCGCCAATTACACCGACCCCGACGCGTTCGTCGCGCAGCGCAAGTTCATCGAGCCGGTCTTCGCCTCCGCCGACGCCCAGGAAGGTGCCCGCGCGTTCGCCGAGAAGCGTGCACCCGTCTGGAAGGGCGAGTGAGTTTGCCCGGCATCGCGGTGGAGCGGGACGGCGCGGTCGCGACCGTCGCGCTCCACCGTCCCGATCGCAAGAACGCGATGACGCTCGACTCGTGGACCGCGCTGCGGGATGCCTTCCACGAGCTTCAGCGCGACGACTCGGTGAGGGCGGTCGTCCTCACCGGCGCGGGCGGCAACTTCTGCAGCGGCGCCGACATGGACCGGCGCGACAGCATGCATCCCCTCGAGCGCATGCGGGAGGTCAATTCGGCGGCACTGGCGGTCGCGGAGTTCTCGAAACCGGTGATCGCGTCGGTCGAGGGCTATGCGGTCGGCGCCGGCTGGAACCTGGCGTTGCTGTGCGATGTCGTCGTGGCGTCCCGTACCGCGAAGTTCAGCCAGATCTTCGCTCGGCGCGGCATGTCCGTGGACTTCGGCGGCTCCTGGATCCTGCCGCGCCTCGTCGGCCTGCACCAGGCGAAGCGGCTGGTCATGCTCGCCGACATCGTGGACGCCGAGGAGGCGTTCGCGCTCGGGCTGGTGACAGAGCTGGTCGAACCCGCCGACCTCGGTACCCGAACGATCGAGCTGGCCGTCCGGCTGGCCGAGGCGCCGCCCGTCGCGGTGAGTCTGTCGGCACGTCTGCTGGAGGAAGGCTCGACGTCGACGCTCCGCGAAGCCCTCGACAACGAGGCCCGATCCCAGGCCGTAAACCTCGCGACCGACGCGCCCGGCGCGATCCGCGCGTTCGTCGAGAAGCGTCCTCCGGCGTTCACCGGTAACTGGCAGGTTACGTGATCGCATAGGATAGCCGCGTGGACCTGCATCTCGTGACCTACTTCGTCGCTGTCGTCGACCACGGTGGGATCACGAAAGCCGCGCAGTCCCTCTACATCTCGCAACCGTCGCTGTCCCAGGCGATCCGCACGCTCGAGCGCCGCCTGGGCACGACGCTGTTCGACCGCACCGGTCGCCGCCTGACACTGACCGACGAGGGTAGATCCTTCGAGGTCGCCGCACGCCGCATCCTCGCCGACGTGGACCGCGCGAAGAGCAAGGTCGCCGCGGTCCGCGAACTCGCCGCCGGCCGCATCGAGATCGTCACCTATTCGGCGTTCTCCATCCACCCCGTCATCGAGCTGGTGCGTCGCTTCCGCAGCCGCTATCCCGGCATCCTCGTGCGGGTCGTCGCCACCGACGGCCCGGCCGGCGTGCACACCGCGCTGCGGCGCGGGGAGGCGGAGATCGGTGTGACCGACCTGTCCGTCGAACACGCGGGCATGATCACCGTGCCGGTGGTCGAGCAGGAACTGGTGCTCGCGGTACCGCCGAACCTCGCCGACGGCCTCCCGAATCCGGTGCCTCGTTCGCTGCTCCCCTCGATCCCCCTGGTCGTCGACCTCACGAACCGGACCGACGCGATGCAGTCGGGGGAACTCACCGACGGCAAGGACCTCGACATCGCGGTCGACTGTGCGCATCCCTCGGCCACCTGGGAACTGGTGATGCGGGGAACCGGCGCGACGATCGCTCCCCGGCAGGTCGCCGAAGCACAGATGCCCACGGCCGAAGTGCGGTCGCTCGATCCGCCGATGTCGCGGCCGGTGGGCCTCGTGCTGCGCGCCGGGGAACCGTCACCGGCGGCCGCCGCGTTCGTCGCGATCGCCACCAACGGGACGACGGGAGCGTAGTCGCACATGGAATTCCGACAGGTCGAATACTTCCTCGCCGTGGTGGAGAACGACGGCATCAACGGTGCTGCGGCCGCGCTCGGCGTCGCACAGCCGACGGTCTCGCAGGCGCTGCGCAGCCTCGAACGCGAACTCGGCGTGCAGTTGTTCCACCGGATCGGACGCGGGATGGTGCTCACCGCGGCCGGGCACAGCCTCATCGGCCCGAGCCGCCAGATCCTGCGCGATGTGGGAGGCGTGGAAGACCTGTTCACGTCGCTGGAAGGGGAGATCACCGGCCGTCTCGACATGGCGGTGTTCCCGGCGCTGGCGATCGACCCGCTCGTCGATCTCGTCGCCCAGTTCCGCAAGGCCCACCCGAAGGTGGCGGTCCGGTTCGGGGAGTTCCGCGCCGAGGAGACCGCCGCCTCGCTCATCCGGGACGGTCACTGCGAGTTCGTGGTGTCCCACCTCCCGATCGAAGGGGGCTACGGACTCGAGGTGATCGAGCTCGGCGAGCAGGAGTACTGGCTCGCGTATCCCCCGGGCACCGACCTTCCGGAAGGCCCCGTGCCGCTCGCCGCCATGCCGGACATTCCGATGGTGCTGGTTCCCCGCGGCGGCGGCGCGATGGGTGACAGCATCGACTCCGCGATGCGGCGGGCCGGTGTGCGTCTCGACGTCGGCGTGGTGACCGATCATCGCGAGGCCCGGCTGCCGATGGTGCTGGCCGGTCTCGGTGGTTCGCTCGTCGAACGGCAACTCGCGGAATCCGCGCAGGACCACGCGGTGGTGCGGCCCTGCGACCCCACGTTCACCCGCGCGTTCGGGCTCGTGTTCGATCCCGATTCGTTGTCGGCGGTGGGTCAGGCGTTCGTCGACCTGGTGCGGTCGGCGAACGCCTGACCCGGCTGCCTGCGTCGGATCAGGCCACGCGCTCGAAGATCGCGGCCAGGCCCTGCCCGCCGCCGATGCACATGGTCTCGAGCGCGTAGCGGCCGTCGCGGCGGTGCAGCTCACGCGCGAGGGTCGCGAGCATGCGCCCACCGGTCGCGCCGACCGGGTGGCCCAGCGAGATGCCGGAACCGTGGATGTTGGTGCGCTCGAAGTCCGACTCGGTGAACTTCCACTCGCGGGTGCAGGCGAGCGCCTGGGCCGCGAAGGCCTCGTTCAGCTCGATCACGTCGACGTCGGCGAGGGTGATGCCCGCCTTCGCGAGCGCCTTCTCGGTCGCCGGGACCGGGCCGATGCCCATGATCTTCGGTGCGACGCCGGCCAGACCCCACGAGACGATCCGCACCAGCGGGGTCAGCCCCAGCTCGGCGGCCTTCTCCGGGGTGGTGACGATCGCCATCGACGCGGCGTCGTTCTGGCCGCTGGCGTTGCCGGCGGTGACGGTCGCCTCGGGGTCCTGCTTGCCCATGATCGGCTTGAGCGCGGCGAGCGACTCGAGGCTGATGTCGGCGCGCGGGTGCTCGTCGGTGTCGATGACCTGGTCGCCCTTGCGGCTGGTCACGGTCACCGGGACGATCTCCTCGGCGAGGATCCCGTTCTTCTGGGCGGCGACGGCCCGCAGGTGCGAGTTCAGGGCGAGCTCGTCCTGCTCGGCGCGGGAGATCGAGTACTCGCGGCGCAGGTTCTCCGCGGTCTCGATCATGCCGCCGGGCACCGGGTAGAACTTGCCGCCGGCCGTCTCGCGAGCACGGACCAGACCGTCGTGCATCCGCACACCGGTGCGGGCGCCGCCCCAGCGCATGTCGACGGAGTAGAACGCGGCGTTGGACATCGACTCGGCGCCACCGGCGACCACGACGTCGTTGTCGCCGTTGCCCACCTGGAGCGCGGCCTGGATCACGGCCTGCAGACCCGACCCGCAGCGGCGGTCGATGTGCATGCCCGGCACGGTGATCGGCAGTCCGGCGTCGAGCGCGACGACGCGACCGATCGCGGGGGCCTCGCTGTTGCCGTTGCAGTGGCCGAGGATGACGTCCTCGATCGCGTCCGGTGCGATCCCGGTCCGGTCGAGCAGACCCTTCAGCGCCGCAACGCCGAGGTCGACTGCGGTGAGGGACTTGAACATTCCGCCGTAGCGGCCGATCGGGGTACGAACCGGTTCGCAGATGACTACGTCGCGCATGATGACCTTTCGAGAGGGAGATGGATGGCGTCGCGGGACGCGATCACATGAAGCGGCCGCCGGTGACCTCGAGGACCGTGCCGGTCATGTAGGAGGACATGTCGGACGCGAGGAACAGTGCGACGGAAGCGATTTCGTCGACCTCACCCGGGCGGCCCATCGGGATCTCGCTCATCTTCTGGTCCCATGCCTTCTGCGGCATGGCCTCGGTCATCGCGGACCGGATCAGGCCGGGCTGGATCGCGTTGACACGCACGCCGTGGTGCGCCATCTCCTTGGCGGCGGCCTTGGTCAGGCCGACGATGCCGGCCTTCGCGGCCGAGTAGTTGGTCTGGCCGACCATGCCGACCTTGCCGGACAGCGACGAGATGTTCACGATCGCACCGCGCTTGGCTTCACGCATGATCGCCGACGCCTTGCGGGTGCCGTGCCAGGTGCCCTTCAGGTGCACCGCGATCACCAGGTCGAAGTCCTCTTCGGTCATCGTCCGCATCGTCGCGTCGCGGGTGATGCCGGCGTTGTTGACGACGACGTCGAGCGAACCGAATCCGTCGACGGCCTCGGCGAGGAGCGTGTCCCAGTCGGAGGACTCGACGACGTTCGCCTTCACGGCACGCGCGACGTCACGGCCACCGAGCTTCTCGGCCGCGGCGGTCGCGGCATCGAGGTCGAGGTCGCCGATGACGACCTTGGCTCCCTGCTCGACGAAGGACTGGGCGATCGCGAAACCGATGCCCTGGGCCCCACCGGTGATGACGGCAGTACGGTTCTCCAGCAAAGACATGCGAATCCTTTCGGCATGCGACCTTCCGAGAGGATCGGTGGAAGGCACACGAGCGGCAGGTGCGGACAGTCCGCACGAGTTGATGATCCGAATATAACGGCGGAACCGTGCCGTCGACCCCGTCGGAACCATCGACAGTGCCTATGTGGAGATACCCCATTCGTATTGGACAGGCCGCCCGGAACGATCGATGGTTGTTGCCATGACCACTTCGTCGACAGCCACCAAGTCCGTTCCGGCCCCCGAGGTCGACGACGACGACTTCCAGGAGATCCTCGCGCAGACGCGTGCCTTCGTGCGCAATGTGGTGGTGCCCCGTGAACAGGAGATCGCCGACACCAACGCGATCCCGGACGACATCCGCCAGGCGGCCAAGGACATGGGCCTGTTCGGATACGCGATCCCCCAGGCGTGGGGCGGCCTCGGCCTGAACCTGCAGCAGGACGCGGAACTGGCCATGGAACTCGGCTACACCACTCTGTCGCTGCGCTCGATGTTCGGCACCAACAACGGCATCGCCGGGCAGGTCCTCGTCAACTTCGGTACCGACGAGCAGAAGGCACAGTGGCTCGAGGGCATCGCCTCCGGCGAGGTCGTCGCGTCGTTCGCGCTCACCGAGCCCGGCGCCGGGTCCAACCCGTCGGGCCTGCGCACCAAGGCCGTGCGCGACGGTGACGACTGGGTGATCAACGGCGAGAAGCGTTTCATCACCAACGCGCCGCTGGCGAACCTGTTCGTCGTGTTCGCCCGCACCCGTCCGGCCGACGAGAACGGCACCGGCATCGCGGTGTTCCTCGTGCCCGCGGACACTCCGGGTGTGCAGGTCGGCAACAAGGACGCCAAGATGGGCCAGGAAGGCGCCTGGACCGCGGACGTCGCGTTCACCGATGTGCGCGTGCCGAACTCCGCGCTCGTCGGCGGCAGCGAGGACGTCGGCTACAAGGCCGCGATGGTCTCGCTCGCCCGCGGTCGCGTGCACATCGCCGCGCTCTCCGTCGGTCAGGCGCAGCGCGCGCTCGACGAGTCGGTTGCCTACGCGGCCACCGCAACCCAGGGCGGCACCCCGATCGGCAACTTCCAGCTGGTGCAGGCGATGATCGCCGATCAGCAGACCGGAGTGATGGCCGGTCGCGCGCTCGTCCGCGACGCCGCGAAGGCGTGGGTCGAGGAGACCGACCGCCGCATCGCTCCGTCGGTGGCGAAGCTGTTCTGCACCGAAATGGTCGGCAAGGTCGCCGATCTCGCGGTGCAGATCCACGGCGGCACCGGCTACATGCGCGAGGTTCCGGTCGAGCGCATCTACCGCGACGTGCGTCTGCTGCGCCTGTACGAGGGCACCAGCGAGATCCAGCGCCTGATCATCGGCGGCGGGCTCGTCAAGCAGGCCCAGCGAGGCTGAATTCTGCTGTAACAGAACAACACACAGCCCCGGCGCTGTCCGCTCACGCGGATGGCGCCGGGGCTGTGTCGTGTAGGGAAGGTTCGTCTCCGGTGACATGAGAGTCCACCGAGAGGGAGGTTGTGTGCGATATTCCCGAGGATTTCGCGCACAACCTCCCGCTCGGTTCACCGGCGCCGGTCACCGGGCAGGTGCGCTGGAGTTAACGATCTGCTAGAGAGAGCGTCAGGCGGCCTTCTTGCGGGCGACGACCTCGATCGCGACGAGATGGTTGCGGTACTTGGTGAACGTGGACCGCATCTGCAGTACCCGGGCGCGAGCGTCCGAGTCGCGCAGCACATTCGAAACGAACTTCAGCGTGCCGAGCAGGCCCTCGTCGGCGACGATCCGGGACGGGTCCAGCAGCTTCATGGGGGCGAAGCCGACGACGTCGACCTCGAAGCCCGCCTCGACGAGCAAGTCCTTCCACTCCTGCGCGGTCAGCGGGCGGGCGTTGACCTTGATGGAACGGGCCAGCGCCCTGCGGATCTCGGTCTTGACCTCGTCGTCGACGTTGTCCGGTTCGATCGCGAGTTCGTGGATGACGTAGCGGCCGCCGTCGCGCAGCACGCGATGCGCCTCGGCGGCGATCTCCGCCTTGTGCTTGTCGGTCTGCATGGTCAGCATGGCCTCGCCGACGACGACGTCGGCCGAGGCATCGTCGAGGCCGGTTTCTGCGGCGTCACCGGACACGACCGTGCCGTTGCCGGCGATCGCGCGGCGCGTGAGATCGGCTGCCTTCGGGTCGGATTCGATGCCGACGTAGCTCTTCGGTCCGGCGGCGACGATGTCCTGAGCGGTGCGGCCGAGACCGGGAGCGAGCTCGACGACGTCGGCGCGGGCGAGTTTCGCGTCGGCGAGCATCCGCTCGGTCAGCTCCTTGCCGCCCGGGCGCAGAACGCGCTTGCCCAGACGTGCGAGCAGCCAGTGGCCCGGCACGTGCGCGGCGTCGCGTTCGGCGAGGGGGAGTTCTCCCGAGGATCCTGCGGTGCTCTTGTCGTCGCTCATGTCGTCCTCAAATCAGCTAAGGCTTACTTTAGAGGAATAATGTACGGTAATTTCCCATGAGTGGGAACACGGCGGTCTCCTCGTGGGCTGTGATCAGCACCGCAGCACCCGAATCCGCGAGGCGGCGCAATGCCGACGCGACGAGACCGGCCGACTGCGCATCGAGATGCGCGAACGGTTCGTCCGCGAACACCACCTGCGGTTCGCTGTACAGAACCCGGGCCAGCGCGGCCCTGCGCTGCATCCCGCCGGACAACCGGAACGGCGCCGACCCCGCATGGCCCGCCAACCCGACCTCGGCGAGGACCTCGTCGACACGTGGGCACGGGCGCAGCGAATACACCGAGCGGTCCCGCGCGCCCAGGCGCACGTTGCGTCCCACACTCATCCACGGCAGCAGCCGGGCCTCCTGGAACAGCACGGACTGCGCCTCGGTGCGGCGCTCCACCGTCCCGGACGCCGGGCGCAGCAGACCGGCACCGGCGTGCAGCACGCTGGTCTTGCCGCGCCCGGACGGACCGAGCAGCGCCAGAATTTCTCCCGCGGCGACCCGAAAGGTGAGCCGCTCCACGATCTTCCGGCCGCCCCGGACGATCGTCACGTCGTCGAACCCGATCCGGGGTTCGTTGCGCTCCCCCGCCTCGATGGAAGGATCCGCGTGAACCGACCCCATGTCCGCCTCCTGTTCCGTCCGCTCGTCGCGGCTGCTGCCGCCGGTGTGCTGACCGCCGGGCTCGTCGCGTGCGGCAGCGACGAGGCCGCGACCGCGTGCGGCACCGCCCCGGCCGCGGGTGATCCGGTCCCGGGCCTGCCCGACACGCTGAACGTCGGGGTCGCCAACAACATTGCGATGGCCGTGCCGCTGACCCGGCTCGACGAACTGGGCATCGCGGAGACGACCGTCTCGACGGCGAGCACCCCCGAGGAGTTGCGGACCAACTTCATCGCCGGCCGATACGACCTGGCCGCGATGCCCGTGAACGTCGCGGCGAACCTGTGCGCCCAGGGTATCGATCTTGTGCTGGTCGGCACCGTGAGCGGCAACAACGTCCAGCTCATGGGCCCGGAAGGGACCACGCTCGACGACCTGCGCGGCCAGGTCGTGCACATTCCCTTCCCCGGGGACATCCTCGACCTGACGATGCAGCAGATCCTCGACTCCGCGGGATTGACGTACGACGGCGAAAACCCGGACGTCACGCTCGAGTACCACCCCACACCCCTGGACATCGCCACCGGCCTGACCAGCGGGTCCATGACGTACGCGGTGCTGCCCGAACATTTGGCGACGGTCGTCGCGGACACCTCCGACTCGGTCGGCAAAGCGGTCGGGCTCGAACAGCTGTGGACCGAACGCACCGACGCGACGGCGCTGCCGTTCGCCGGGTTCGTCCTGCGCGGCGAACTGGCCCGCACCCGTCCCGACCTGGTGGCCGCACTGCAGGCCAACTTCGTCTCCTCGGTGGTGTCCGTCGTCTCCTCGCCCGCCCGGGGGGCGGCGGAGGTCGCCGCGCGGATCCCGGTGCCCGCGGACGTCGTGGGCCGGGTCCTGCCCGGTCTGCGTCCGGTGTACCTGCCGGCCGCGGAGGGTCGCGCCGACACCGAACTGCTGTACTCGTCGCTGCTCGAGAACGTGCCCGCATCCGTCGGAGGTGAACTGCCCGCGGACGGGTTCTACGCGGGCTCGGCGGGGTGAGCACGCCGCGGTATCTTTTCGGCGCGACGGCGTGCATCGTCGCCCTGGTCGCGGGCTGGCATCAGCTGTCACTGGGCCGCTCCCCCGCCGTGATGCCGAGCCCGGCCGAGACGCTCACCGCGTGGTGGGACCTGCTCGTCGACGGAACGCTCGCCGTGGAACTGGCGATCACCCTGGGCCGGGCGGCGGCGGCGACCGGCGCGGCACTGGTCGTGGGAGTGCTGATCGGCTGGGCCGCCTCGGTGTCCGCCGTCGCGGACGGATTCCTGGCGCCGCTGCGCGCGATCCTGCAGGGCCTGCCACCGATCGTGCTGATCGTGTGCCTGGTGCTGTGGTTCGGCAGCGACCCCGCCATCACGATCGTGGTGACCGCGACCGTCATGACACCGCTGGTGGCCGCCGCGACCACCGCGGCACTGCGCGCCGTCGACCCACACCTGAGGGAACTGGCTGCGGGACTGCGTCTTTCGCGGACCCGCCGGATCGTGTTCGTGATAGGCCCGGCGGTGCTGCCGCCGATCGTGGGTGCGGCCGGCGCGGTCGCGTCCGGCGCCGTGCGCGTCGCGGTGATGGCGGAGCTGCTGTCCGCACCGGACGGTGTCGGCGCGGCGATCGCGCAGGCCCGGACGCTGTTGCAGACGCCGGAACTGTTCGCGTGGGCCCTGACGATCATCGGCGCCGCGCTCGTCGTGGACGTCGCGATCCGCTTCCTGGTGGGACGGTGGAGCGCACTGTTCTCGCCGGGTGAGGGTGTCGTCAGCGCGCGTACCCCGACGGACACGAAAAACCGTTGAACGACGCGACGTCGCACACGCTGCGCGCGGACAGCTTCCACCCGGAGCCGTCGTTCACGAAGGTCAGACGCAGCGGGGTCTGCGGACCGGCGGCACCGGCGAACATCACCTGCAGCCGTCCGGACGCGGTATTGCCGTCGACCGAGATCGGGTCGACGACGGTCGGGTTCACGACCGCGAGCATCTGCCCGGCCCGGCCGCTGATCTGTTCGAGCACGCCCGCCGCTTCCGAGCCGCGCTCGACGTACGACTGGCGGACCGATGCGGGGTTGGCCGGATCGACGGCGGACCGCAGGACAGCGGTCAGTTCGGCGCCCGACGGGGCCGCGACCGCGGCGGGAGCCGCCGGCGCTTCGGCGACCGGTTCGGGTGCCACGGCAGGGGCGGGAGCGGCAGCCGGTTCCGGGAGTGACGCGGCCGGGGCCGGTGCGATCGGCGCGGGAGCCGCTTCCGCAGGCGCCTCGTCCGCCGGGACCCCGGGCTCGGCGGGCGCCGGGGCCGGAGCGGCACCCGCGCCGACGTCGGACGCGTTCGCCTGCAGGGCCGCGAGAATCGCCGCACTCAGCGACGGATCGGCCTCCCGCTCACCCGAATCACCGGGAAAGCGCACCGCGACGACGACGGCGGCGATCGCCACGATCACCGCGCACACCGATACGATCACCGACGCCGCGACCACCGCCGCTCCCGTGCGGCTCCGCGATGTTTTCCCCGTGTCGTGCGTAGCGGTCGACTCGTACATGATCACGAGAATAGAGGAAAAAAACTCCGTTAATTAAGCCTTACCTCACCAACGGTGCCCGAAGACGCCGAGTGGCGGCGCCCCACAGGGGACGCCGCCACTGGCCGGCATCGTCGGATAACCCTCCCCGTGACCGAGCGAATGTACCGCTCGTCTCCTTCAACCGACCGAGCGTGCCGTTCGCTCGGATACACGGGATCGGATACGAGGGAGGGGTTTCGCCTGTCAGCTCGGCTGCGACACCTCCGCCAGCCGCGACCGCAGATCCGTCTTGAGGATCTTGCCGGCCGCCGACGTCGGCAGCGCATCGACCACCACGACATCGCGAATCTTCTTGTACGGCAACACCTGTTCGGCGACGAACGTCATCAGTTCCGCCTCGTCGACGTCGGCGCCGTCACGCGGGACCACGAACGCGATGGGCTCCTGCCCGACCGCGCCGGCGTCGCGGCCGATCACCGCGGCCGTCGACACCGACGGGTGCGACACCAGGATCTCCTCGAGCTCACGCGGATACACGTTGTAGCCCTTGTAGATCAGCATGTCCTTCGCGCGGTCCGCGATGAACACGTAGCCGTCCTCGTCCTTGTAGGCGATGTCACCGGTGTCGAGCCATCCGTCGACGTACTGCTGCGCCGTGATGTCGGGGTGATTCAGGTATCCGTCGGTGACCTGCGGTCCGCGGACCCACAGCACACCGTGCTCCCCGGGACCGACCTCGGTCGTGGTGCCCTGCGCACGGATCTGCACCTCGGTGTCGAAGATGGGGATCCCGACACTGCCGAGGCGGTAGTCCGTGCCGACGCCCAGCGGGTTGGCCGTGACCACACACGTCGCCTCGGTCAGGCCGTAGCCCTCGGTGACCCGCGCATTGGGGAACGCCGTGACCAGCGCGTCGAGCGTGCCGCGGTCGATCGGCGCGGCACCGGACGAGACGACCCGCACCGTCGAGGTGTCGCGGGTGGCGACATCCGGATGGGTGGCCAGCGAATGCCACATCGCGGGGCTGCCCGTGATGTAGCTCGCCTCGTGCTTCTCGATGAGCTCGAGCATGCGCGCGGGATCGAAGCGACCGGCCATCACCTGCGTCAACCCGCACATCAGCAGGAACGACGTGTTGATCAGCGCGTGCGCGTGGAACAGCGGCGACACCACGACCGTCGAACCCGTGCCGGGCTGGACGCCGTAGATGTCGAGCTCCTCGATCGGGTCGAGCGTGACCAGGCCGTCGGGGGTCTCCCGGACGGCGTGCCCCGCGCGCCACGCGCACATCTGGGTGACGTTGCCGACGACGTTGCGGTGCAGTACCCGCACGCCCTTCGAGATGCCGGTCGTACCGCCGGTGAAGGCGAGGTGCGCGACGTCGTCGCCGGTGACCTCGGCCGCCGCGAACTCGGTGGGTTGCCCGGCGAGGAACGCGTCGAACCCGACGACCGGGCCGTCCGCGACGACCCCGTCACCGGCGACGACCACCGTCGTGAGCGACGTACCGGCCGCGGCGTCCCGCAGGGTCTGTGCCTGCGCGGGCTGGCTGACACCGACGACCGCGCCGGTCTCCTCGATCTGGCGACGCAGACCCGGCAGCGGCTGCAGCGGGTTGACCGGGGTGACGGTCGCGCCGGCCCGCAGCGTGCCGTAGTAGGCGACGACGAACTCGATGCAGTTGCCGATGTGCAGCAGCACCACATCGCGCGGCCGCACACCGGACGCGGCGAGCGCGCTCGCGAACTGCGCGGACCGCTCGTCGAGTTCGCGGTACGTGCAGGTGCGGTCACCGTCGACGATGGCGAGCCGGTCCCCGTAGCGAGCACCCATGCTCTGCGCCCACACGGCCATGGACACCTGCGGGTAGGTCAGGTGCATCTGGGTAAGAGTGCTGAGATCCATTGCGATACAGCCGTTACCGCGGCGCCATGCGGATGGCACCGTCGAGGCGGATGGTCTCGCCGTTGATGTAGCCGTTCTCGAGGATCGACGCCGCGAGGCGGCCGAACTCGTCCGGGCGGCCCAGGCGGGACGGGTTCGGGACGGTCGCCTCGAGCGATGCGCGCACGTCCTCGCGCAGGCGGGCGAGCAGCGGGGTGTCCATGATGCCGGGGGCGATCGTGTTGACGCGGATGCCCTTGCTGGCCAGGTCGCGGGCGGCGACGATCGTCATGCCGACGATGCCGGCCTTCGACGCCGAGTAGTTGATCTGCCCGATCTGGCCCTCGAACGCCGCGACCGAAGCGGTCATGACGACCGCGCCACGCTCACCGTCGATCGGCTCGAGCTGCGCCATGCGCTCGGCGCCGAGGCGCAGCGCGTTGAACGAGCCGATGAGGTTGAGACGGATCACGAACTCGAAGTCCTCGAGCGACCCGGCCTTGCCTTCCTTGTCGAGCACGCGCATCTTGCGGCCGGCACCGGCGCAGTGGACGACGCCGCGCAGCCCGCCGCGCTCGTGCGCGACGTCGAGGGCGGCGGCGAACTGGTCGGCGTCGGTGACGTCGGCGGGGGCGAAGACCGCAGCGTCACCGAGTTCGGCCGCGACGTCCGCGCCGTTGGAGGTGGGCAGGTCGATCAGGGTGACGGTGCCGCCCGCGTCGAGGACGCGGCGCGCGGTGGCGAGGCCGAGGCCCGAGGCGCCACCGGTGATCGCGATCGAAAGTCCCTTGAGTTCCATGGTGTTCGATTTCCTTCGGTCGATGCGGGTCAGGTCAGAGGAGTTCGAGGATGGTGGCGTTGGCCATGCCGCCGGCCTCGCACATGGACTGCAGGCCGTAGCGGATTCCGTTGTCGCGCATGTGGTGCACGAGACGCGTCATGAGGATCGCACCGGAGCCACCGAGCGGGTGACCGACACCGATGGCACCGCCGAGCGGGTTGAGACGGTCGAGCTTGGCGCCGGTCTCGGCCTGCCACGCGAGCGGCACCGGGGCGAACGCCTCGTTGATCTCGAAGGCGCCGATGTCGTCGATCGACAGACCGGAACGCTTCAGCGCCTTCTCGGTCGCGGGGATCGGGCCGGTGAGCATGACGACCGGGTCGTCGGCGGCGACGACGGCGGTGTGGATGCGGGCGAGCGGGGTCCAGCCCTGCGCCGCGGCGTATTCGCTGGTGGTGATGAGCAGGGCGCCGGCACCGTCGGAGATCTGCGAGGAGTTGCCGGCGTGGATGACGCCGTCCTCCTTGAAGACGGTCTTGAGCTTGCCGAGCGACTCGAGGGTGCCGCCGCGGCGGATGCCCTCGTCCGTGGCGAAGTCGCCGACGGGGGCGATCTGGCCGGTGAAGGCGCCCGCATCGGTGGCCGCGGCGGACAGCTCGTGCGAGCGCAGCGAGAACTCGTCGAGCGCGGTGCGCGAGAAGCCCCACTTCTCGGCGATCATCTCGGCGCCGATGCCCTGGCTGAAGCCCTCGACACCGAAGCGGTCGCGCACGTTCTGCGGGAAGTGCTGGCCGTCCTTGCTGGCGCTGCCCATCGGCACGCGGCTCATGGACTCGACACCACCGGCGACCACGACGTCGTTCTGGCCGGAGATGACGGTCGCGGCGGCGAAGGACACGGCCTGCTGGCTGGAGCCGCACGCGCGGTTGATCGTGGTGGCGGGCACGGTGACCGGCCATCCTGCCGCGAACACCGCGCTGCGCGAGACGATTCCGGCCTGGTCGCCGACCTGGCTGACGCAGCCCCACTGGACGTCGTCGATGGTGGCGGGGTCGAGGCCGGTCCGCTCGGCGAGCGCCGTCAGCACGTGTGCGGACAGGTTGACGGGGTGGATCTCGGACAGTGCGCCACCGCGACGCCCGATGGGGGTCCGGACGGCGTCGACGATCACGGCATCGCGCATGCGAATCGGTCCTTTGCTGTTGCGGGGACACGGTTGCCGGGCAACCGTGGCGAAGGGAAAACGATGACCGGCCGGGTGGTGGTCCTCACATTCGAGGAGACCACGCACCCGGCCGGTGAGGGAAAGTCTTTCGGCGGAAGCTTCCGTTAGGTGGAAGCTATGCCACTACTTTCGTCAGGCCTCGCTGCGGATCAGCTTGCGGTCGCGATCGGGGTTCGCGAGTGCCAGCACCAGCACCGCGGCGATCACACCGAGCACACCGATGACCTGGAACGCGGTGGCGTAACCCTCGGCCGGAGTCGCGGCGTTGTCGACGATGACACCGGTCGCGTACGGGGCGACCAGGCCACCGATCGCCATGAGCGCGAGGAACACACCCATGGTGCCCGCGGTCTGCTGCGGCGGGCACAGCTCCGAGATCGCGGCGTTGATCAGCGGGAACACGATCGCACCGAAGCCGTAGCCGATGGAGACCGCGGCGACAGCGAGGGCCGGCGTCCCGATGTAGGGGAGGAAGACCAGCACGGCACCGCAGATGAGCACGCCGACGCACGGCACGATGATGCGGACGACCCGGGAGCTGGTGCCCTTGCCGGCCAGGCGGTCGGTGACGGATCCGGAGACGATCATGAGGAACAGGCCGACGATCGACGGGAAGGCGAACATGGAACCGGCCTGGAGCTGGCTGTAGCCGAGGCCGTCCTGGAAGTACGAGGGAAGCCAGGTCAGGACGACGGTGGTCAGCGCGTAGACGACGATGATCAGAAGTGCGCAGCTCGCGAATGTGCGGTTGAGGAAGATCTTGCTCCACGGCACGGACGGCTCGGTGGATGCGCTCGCGGCGTCACCACCCTTGACGACCTTCGCGGTGTAGGGACCTTCCTTCCAGCCCGACAGCCACGACAGGACCCACACGCCACCGAGGACCGAGAGCGCGATCAGCGCCATCTTCCAGCCGTACTCGACCGTGATGTACGTGAGCACGGGCGCGAGGGCGATCTTCGCAACCGACGCCGAGCCGGCGAGGAACGCGCCCGGCAGACCACGCTTGGCCGGCGGATGCCACGAGTAGGTCGCGGCATGCATGAGTGCCGAGCTCGGTCCTTCGGCCAGACCGAGGAGCATGCGGCACACGATCAGCAACACGAGCGACGCCGAGACGACGAGCGGGAGCATGACGACCGACCAGATCACGCCGAGTGCCAGCAGCGCCCACCGCAGGGTCAGGTACTTGTTGAGCGGGCCTGCGAGGAACCCGCCGATCGTGAACGTCACGAAGAAGAGCGAACCGACCAAGCCGATCTGCGACGAGGTGAGGCCGAGGTCTTCCTTCAGCGGCTTCGCGATGATGCCGAGGACGGCCTTGTCCGCGTAGTTGACGACGTAGAGGAAGATGACCAGCCCGGTCATCCCCCATGCGCGGCCCGCGGTCACCTTGAAGGCGGGGGCTTTCGCCCTCGCGGCATCAGGAGTGTCCGATCTGCCGTTGACGATTTCGCCTGTAGTCACTGGGGAGTCCCTTCAGAACTCGGAGGGTGAGAAGCGGGGACCTACCCCGGCCTCTACGTGGAACATCACGCCTGGCGTCCGTACACATTGAACGTGACCCATCTCACGGACCGCAAAGAGCCGTATGTGAACGGATCGATCACTCGTACCTATGAAAGATCACAACCGGACCGAAAGCAGTTGTGACCCGCGCTCAGTTCGACGATCAGCTCATTGGTGTGCGCTAACCGTCCGATAGCCGAACGGTCCTGGTTCCGTAGGTGAGATGTGTTGCATTCTGACGTGGCAATCGGTTCGGGACAGGTGTGCCCGGACCTCGTGACGAGGACAGGCAACGCATGAACTCCACCGCTTCCACCGACGAGCTCCCTTCGTCCACGGCACCCCTCGCCGGTGTGCGCGTGATCGAGGTGTCGAGCTTCGTGGCCGCGCCGTTGTGCGGAATGACCCTCGCCGCCCTCGGCGCCGACGTGATCCGCATCGACCCGATCGGTGGAGCCGCCGACTACAAGCGGTGGCCGCTGACCGAGGACGGCGAGTCGATCTACTGGGCGAACCTGAACAAGGGCAAGCGCTCGTTCGCCGCGGACTTCCGTGATCCGAACGCGCACAAGCTGATCCGCGACCTGATCATCGACGCCGGGATCGTCGTCACCAACGCCGCCGGCCGCGACTGGCTGGACTACGACGCCCTGGCCGCGATCCGTCCCGACCTGATCCACGTGCAGGTGCTCGGACGTGCCGACGGCACCGGCGCCGTCGACTACACCGTCAACGCCGCCGCCGGCTTCCCGCAGGTCACCGGTCCGGAGAATCTCGACGGCCCGGTCAACCACGTGCTGCCCGCATGGGACGTCTCGTGCGGTCTGTACGCCGCGCTGTCGGTGGCGTCCGCGGTGTACCGCCGCGAGGTCACCGGAGCCGGCACCAAGATCGTTCTGCCGCTGGAGGATGTCGCGTTCGCGACGGTGGGCAATCTCGGCTACATCGCCGAGGCGCAGCTCGGCCTGACGGGACGCGGCCGCGTCGGCAACGCCGTCTACGGCACCTACGGCTGCGACTTCGCCACCTCCGACGGTGCCCGCTTCATGATCGTCGCGCTGACCCCGCGGCACTTCCGCGACCTCACGGAGCTGACCGGCACGACCGCGGCCGTCACCGCCGTCGAAGCCGCGCTCGGCGCCGACTTCCGCATCGAGGGCGAACGCTACAAGCACCGCGCGGTACTGAACGGCCTGTTCGCCGGGTGGTTCGGCGCCCGCACCGCAGCCGAGGTCGAAGCCGCGCTCGACGGGACCTCCATCCTGCACGAGCGCTACCGCACGTTCGCCGAGCTCGCCGCCGACCCCCGGGTCACGGACAATCCGATGTTCCAGCAGCTCGACCAGCCGCGTATCGGCACCTACTCCGCGGCCGCGGTCCCCATGTCGTTCGACGGCGGGTACCCGGCCGTCCGCCCCGCTCCCGCCAACGGTGACGACACCGCCGACGTGCTCGTCGAGCACCTCGGTCTCACCGGCGACGAGGTCGACGCCCTCGCCGCAGCCGGCACCGTCCGCATCAACCAGAAGGATCACGCATGACCCGCCTCGCCCAGACGATCGGCCTGACCGAGTTCCAGACCGAAATCCTGGACACCGTCCGCACATTCGTCGACCGCGAGATCATCCCGAACGCGCAGGAACTCGAGCATTCGGACACCTACCCGCAGGCGATCGTCGACCAGATGCGGGAGATGGGCCTGTTCGGCCTGATGATCCCCGAGGAGTACGGCGGCCTCGGCGAGTCGCTGCTCACCTACGCGCTGTGCGTCGAGGAACTCGCCCGCGGCTGGATGAGCGTCTCCGGCGTCATCAACACCCACTTCATCGTCGCGTACATGCTGCGCCAGCACGGCACCGACGAGCAGAAGAACTACTACCTGCCGAAGATGGCCACCGGTGAGACCCGCGGTGCCTTCTCCATGTCCGAGCCCGAACTCGGCTCGGACGTCGCCGCGATCCGCACCAAGGCCAAGCGCGACGACAGCGGCGACTACGTCATCAACGGCCAGAAGATGTGGCTGACCAACGGCGGCAGCTCGACGCTGGTCGCCGCGCTGGTCAAGACCGAGGAGGGCGCCGAGAAGGCGCACCAGAACCTGACCACCTTCCTGGTCGAGAAGCCCGCCGGATTCGGCGAGGTCGTCCCCGGGGTCACCATCCCCGGCAAGATCGACAAGATGGGCTACAAGGGCATCGACACCACCGAGCTCATCTTCGACAACTACAAGGCCAAGGCCACCGACATCCTCGGCGGCGTCCCCGGCAAGGGCTTCTTCCAGATGATGGACGGCGTCGAGGTCGGCCGCGTCAACGTCTCGGCCCGCGCGTGCGGTGTCGCGATCCGCGCGTTCGAGCTCGCCGCGCAGTACTCCCAGCAGCGCACCACCTTCGGCAAGCCCATCGCACAGCACCAGGCGATCGGGTTCTCCCTCGCAGAGATGGCCACCAAGGTCGAGGCAGCCCACCTGATGATGGTCAACGCTGCGCGCCTGAAGGATTCGGGCGAACGCAACGACGTCGCGGCCGGCATGGCCAAGTACCTCACCAGCGAGTACTGCTCGGAGGTCACCCAGGCCAGCTTCCGCATCCACGGCGGCTACGGCTACTCCAAGGAATACGAGATCGAACGGCTCATGCGCGAAGCGCCGTTCCTGCTCATCGGCGAAGGCACCAGCGAGATCCAGAAGACGATCATCAGCAAGGGTGTACTGCGTAGTTACGCACTGTAATTCGACCAACCGGACAACCAGAGGGAGTTCGACCGTGCAGCGTACGGTGTACAACGAGGATCACGAGGCGTTCCGCGAGACGGTGCGCGACTTCATCGCGAAGGAAGTCGCGCCGGTGTACCACGAGTGGGAGGCCGACGGGCATCCCCCGCGCAAGTTCTACAACCGTCTCGGCGAGCTGGGCATCCTCGGCATCCAGGCTCCGGAGGAGTACGGCGGCGGTGGCGAGAGCTCGATCAAGTTCAATGCGGTTGTCGCCGAGGAATGCTCGGCCGCCGGTGTGACCTTCGGCTCGTACTCGGTGCACTCGAATCTCATCCTGCCGTACCTGTTGGAGTACGGAACCGAGGAGCAGAAGCAGCGCTGGATCCCGGGATTCTGCTCCGGTGACCTGATGTTCGCGATCGCCATGACCGAGCCGGGCACCGGTTCGGACCTCGCGAACATCGCCACCACCGCCAAGCTGTCCGAGGACGGCACCCACTACGTGATCAACGGCGCGAAGACGTTCATCACCGGCGGCGCCCTGGCCGACCGCATCCTCACGGTCTGCCGCACCGCGCCGTTCGATCCGGAGAACCGGCGCGCCGGCCTGTCGATCCTCGTCGTCGACACCACCTCCGAGGGATTCTCGGTGGGCCGCAAGCTCAACAAGATCGGCCTGAAGACCTCCGACACCGCGGAGCTGTCGTACTCCGACGTCAAGGTTCCTGTCGAGGACCTGCTGGGCGAGGAGGGCAAGGGCTTCCAGTACCTGACCCACAACCTCGCGCAGGAGCGGCTCACCATCGCGTTCGGTGCGTCGGCAACCGCGGCCGCGGCGGTGCAGCACGCGCTCGCATACACCAAGGACCGCAAGGTGTTCGGCAAGCCGGTCGCCGCGTTCCAGAACACGAAGTTCGTGCTCGCCGAATGCTCGACGGAGCTGCAGGCCCTGCAGCTGATGGTCGACAACGCCCTCGAACTGCACGACCGCGGTGAGCTCACCGTGCCCGACGCCGCCCGCGCGAAGCTGTTCGGCACCGAGGTGGCCGGACGCATCATCGACAAGTGCCTGCAGCTGCACGGTGGCTACGGCTACATCACCGAGTACCCGATCGCGCGCCTGTACGCGGACACGCGCGTCAGCCGCATCTACGGCGGCACCAGCGAGGTCATGAAGACGATCATCGCCAAGGATCTCGGCCTGTAGAACCCCCACAGGTACGACGAAATCCGGCCCGGCCCGCCACACGCGGACCGGGCCGGATCCCGTTCGGGACGAGCAGCGCATTCGACAGTCGACTGCCGCTAGGCGCGCACGACCTGCACCCGCTATCGTTTCGCGCCATGCGACTGCTCGAGAAATCGAAACGGGTCATCGAGGCCCAGCTGAGCAACACCAGCATCCGCGCCCTGTCGGGCTCGATGGTGGCCTACGAAGGCCAGGTGAGCTTCAAGTCGGCCGGGTTCGGCGGCGGCGAGGGCGTGCTCGCGGGTCTGCGGCAGCGCGCGACCGGTGAGGGGTTGTCTCTGATGGAGGCCAGCGGCACCGGCGTCGTCTATCTCGCGCATCGGGGCCGGAACGTGACCGTGCTCGACCTGAACAACGAGACGCTGCAGGTCGAGTCCGAGCAGTTGCTGGCTCTGAACGGGAACCTCGCCACCAATGTCGCGTTCGCCGGGGTCCGGGGCGGCATGAGCGGTCAGGGACTGTTCACCACGACGGTCACGGGCACCGGACAGGTCGCACTGCTGTCGTCGGGCGGGCCGCTGATCCACCTCGAGGTCTCTCCCCAGTACCCACTGGTCGTGGACCCGGATGCCTTCGTCTGCGCGAAGGGACAGTTGACGCAGTCGTTCGTCACCGACGTGTCGTGGCGGTCCGCGATCGGTCAGGGCAGCGGCGAAGCCTTCTCGCTCAAGTGGGACGGGATGGGTGTCGTGTCCATCCAGCCGGCGGAACGGTAGGAAGACGATGACTTTCACCAAGGTCAACAACAAGGTCGTCCGCGTCGACCTGAACCAGTCGGGGCCCGTCGTTGCACGCCGCGGCGCGATGCTCTTCTACACGGGGACAGTACATTTCAGCCCGCATCAGGTTCCCGGTGCCGGCGGTATGCCCGGCATGGGCGGGATCGCGGCGATGGCCGGACGCATGATGCAGGGCGAGCACGAGGCGACGATGGTCGCGCAGGGCAACGGCGTCGTGCACTACGGATTCCGTGGCCTCGAAACCCACATCGTGGACATGTCCGCCGGTGGGGAACTGCGGGTGGAGGCGTCCCGACTGCTCGCGCACACCTCGGGCCTGCAGAGCGCGGTCGTGCAGGCGTCCGCCGCTCCGGCGGCCGCGGGCGGCGGTGGCGGCGGTCTGCTCGGGGCGCTGCGCGGCGCGGCCACCGGCATGGTGACGGGCACCGGCATGTTCACCACCCAGTTGTCGGGTTACGGGGCGGCGGTGCTGCTGGCCCACGGCGGGATCATCGAGCTGCAGGTCGGTGGACCGGCACCGGTGTTCGTCGATCCACAGTCGTTCGTCGCGGCGCTCGGGCCGGTGCGGACCGACCTGAAGTCGACGATGAGCTGGCGCAACGCCGGCCGGACCGGGGGCGAGAGTCTGCAGCTCGAGTGCACCGGGCAGGGCATCGTCTACGTGCAGGCATCGGAGGAGAAGCTGTGAGTGTCGTTCTGAATCCGTCGCATCTCGTCGGCAACGACAACGTGCCCGGCAACAACTACGCGTACTGCATCGATCTACAGAGCCCGTGGTTCCTGTCGAAGGGCGCGATGATCGCCTACTACGGCCAGATGCAGTTCACCGCGCTCACCCACGGGCTGCAGGGGCAGCTGTTGCAGATGGTGGCCCACCAGTTCTCGGCACCGTTGTATCTGGGTGACTACGTGGTCGCCGAGGGCTACGGAAAGCTGATCCTCGGCGACCGCGGCTACGACATCAACTCCTACGATCTCGACGACGGCAACCTGACCATCCGGGCCGCGAACCTGCTGGCGTTCGAGCCAGGATTGTCGCTGAACCAGTCGATCGTGCCCGGTTTCCTCACGTTGATCGGAACCGGCAAGTTCCTGGCGTCGTCGAACGGCCCGGTGATCTTCGCGGAGCCGCCGTTGCGGGTGGACCCGGAGGCGCTGGTGGGCTGGGCGGACTGCCCGTCCCCCAGCCATCACTTCGACGAGTCCTGGGTGACCGGGTTCGTCGCGGCCGGTGCGCGCATGTTCGGCGTGCAGTCCGGCGAGGAGCGGCAGTTCGATTTCACCGGCGCGGGGACGGTGCTCATCCAGTCCAGCGAGAAGGTGATCGACGACAGTTCGGTGGTCCGGATGATCGAAGGACAGCTGCCGGGGCTGACGAACAGCGGACTGCAACGCATCAATCATGCGGTGTCGTCGCAACTGCAACAGCAGCAACAGTTCTGAGTGACCTGGGTGGAGGCTGGGCATTTTCCCGACGCAGAAACGGTCGCAATGTGATTACGATCACAGGGTAGCCAGGCCTTAGTACGGTAAGGTTTGGACATCCTAAGTACCACCGCTCCAGATTGGTCGACCGCATGTACGTCTGCAGCTGCCACGCTCTCACTCACAATCACATCGAGGCCGAGATCGCTGCAGGCGCGCGCTGTACCCGGGAAATCAGCGCGGCATGCCGGGCGGGTACCGACTGCGGCGGTTGCGTACGCAATATCTCGGCGATCCTGCGGGCCGCCCGCCAGAGTGAGAACATCGAACTCGAGACCGCCGTGTAGCCAGCCCCTACCCGGCGGTGAACTCGATGGTTCCACCCCGGGAGGTTCCATGAAGGGCGACAAGAAGGTCCTGGAGTATCTCAACGAGCAGCTGACTGCCGAACTCACCGCGATCAACCAGTATTTCCTGCACTCGAAGATGCAGGACAACAACGGCTGGGCGAAGCTCGCGTCACACACGCGCGCCGAGTCGTTCGAAGAGATGCGTCACGCCGAAACACTCACCGATCGGATTCTGTTCCTCGACGGTCTGCCGAACTACCAGCGGCTCGGGTCGATCCGCATCGGACAGACCGTGAAGGAGATGTTCGAAGCCGACTTACAGGTGGAGATCGAGGCTCGCGACCGCTTGCGGAAGGGGTCCGAGTACATGCGCTCGGTCAGCGACATCACGTCGGCGAACATCTTCGAGTCGATCCTCGCCGAGGAGGAAGAACACATCGACTACCTCGAAACCCAGCTCGCACTGCTCGAGCAGCTGGGTGAGCCGCTGTACATCTCCGTGCACGTCTCCCCGCCGGAGTAATCGCCGTAATCGCCCCGAGGGCCGCCACAGTCGTTGATCGCGCAACCATATCGCGTATCCTGGCAATATGGACACTCCGAGGTGGCTCGACGACAACGAGCAACGCGCCTGGCGCGCCTATCTCGACGCCACGCGCCTGCTCATGGCGGCCCTCGACCGGCAACTCGTCCGCGACTCCGGCCTCTCGCTGACGGACTACGAACTGCTCGTCGCCCTGTCGGAGGCACCGGGTAGACGCATGCGCATGAGCGCCCTGGCCGATGCCGTGGTCACGACCCGCAGCGGGGCCACCCGCGCGATCGCCCGCCTCGTCGACGCCGGATTGGTCCGCCGGGTCGAATGCCCCGAGGACAAACGCGGCACGCTGGCCGAACTGACCGACGAGGGCGCCGCCAAGCTGGACGAAGCCAGCCCCGGACATGTCGAAGCGGTGCGTTCGAGTATGTTCGACCTGCTCAGCGCGGAGGACGTCACGCGGTTCGGCGACTCCTTCACCGCGATGCGCAAGCACCTGCTCGGAAACGGCTAGGGGAAATTCATGAGCGACTCGTCCGTGATCACCGTCCACAACCCGGACCTGCAGCGATACGAACTGCGCGACGGCGACACCGTCATCGGCTACACCCAGTACCACCCGGACGGCGATGTCCAGCTCGTGTTCGACCACACCGAGGTCGACGGCGCCTACTCGGGCCGGGGTCTGTCCGGCAAACTCGTGCGCTTCGCCCTCGACGACGTACGCGAACAGGGCAAGCGGATCGTTCCGATCTGCCCCTTCGTGCACTCCTACATCGAGAAGCACCCCGAGTACCAGGACATCGCCGACTGATCGTGTGTCGCGGACAATGGCCTCATGACCGAGCGCAAGCGTCCGGACATCACCTTCGAGTCGTGGGTCGAGCGACAGATCCGCGTCGCCCAGGAACGCGGCGACTTCGACAACCTGCCCGGCGCGGGTAAGCCGATCCCCTACTACGGCGACGACGAGCTGTGGTGGGTCAAGGACTACCTGCGCCGGGAAGGCCTGTCCACCGAGGCGCTGCTCCCGCCGCCGCTGCAGCTGCGCAAGGAGATCGAACGGCTGCCGGAGACCGTGCGGGACATCCCGACCGAGGACGGTGTGCGCGAGGTCGTCGCGGAACTGAACCGGCGCATCGTCGACTGCCTGCGCGCACCCGACCGGCTGCCCGTGCCGCTGCACATGGTCGACGCCGACGACACGGTGCAGCAGTGGCGCGCGGATCGGCGTGCCGCGATCGCACAGCGCGTGGATCGACCCGCGGCGAATTCGGTGCCGGCGCCTCCCGCGCGCATCTCCTGGTGGCGGAGGCTCTTCGCCTCGGAGTGACGACCGGTCCGGCGCGATGAGTTCCGCTCCGGTCGCCGGTCTGTTCCTGTACGAGGCGCACGGCACCGGCCGTGCCCGAGCGACGAGGAGCGGACATGAGCGCACCCACGATCGGCAGCATCCTTCTGGCCAGCAGCAACCCGGAACGGCTCCGCGACTGGTACGTCGCGGCACTGGCGCCGAAGGTCGAACGCACCCCGGGCGAACCCGCGTACGACGTGCTCGACTTCGACGGCTTCTACCTCATGCTCGACCGGCGCGACGACGTCGGCGGCAAGAACCCCGAGCCCGGGCGGATGATCCTCAACATCGAGGTCACCGACGCTCCGGCGATCGCGGCACGGCTCGACGACCTCGGTGCGACCTGGCTGTCGCCGCTGGAAGACCGCGACGGCAGCTGGTTCGGCACGGTGGTGGACCCGGACGGCAACTACGTGCAGTTGATCGAACTGAGCGAACGGGCGCGAGCCGAGATGAGCTGAACGCGCCGGCCGGTCACCGCCGTACGAGGTCCGCGACCATCCGGTCGACGGCCCCGATGCTGAGCACCTGATCCAGCGTCATGGAGGCGCACCCGATCATGCCGGACCGGTCGCCGTACGCCCAGGGCAGGATCTGCAACGTCTGCGTCGCCGTGGAAATCGCGTTGCCGTACAAGGTTTCCCGCATGCCCGCGACGAAGACGTCGTAGGCGCCGGCCATGTCTCCCCCGACCACGAGCACCTCGGGGTCGAGCAGGTTGACCGCGCCCGCGACCACCTCGCCGATGCGTCTGCCGCTGTCGCGGATCAGTCTGCGCGCCTCGGAGTCTCCGTTTCCGGCGAGTTCGACGACGTCGCGGATGTGGGTGACGCTGCGGCCCAGCGCCTCCAGGTCGCGAACCAGCGCCCAGCCGCCGGCCACGGCCTCGACACACCCGACGTTGCCGCAGCGGCACACGACGCCTTGCGCCGCAGCGATTTTCGTATGACCGATCTCCCCCACCGCGCCGACCGCGCCGCGCTGCAGCACACCACCGGAGACGATGCCCGCACGAAGCCCGGTGGAGGCCTTGATGAGCAGCATGTCGCGGAACTTGCGCCGCTCACCGAAACGCTCGGCCAGAACCATGGCGTTGGCGTCGTTGTCGACGAAGATCGGCACGTCGCCGAGAGCGGCGAAATAGGGCTGCAGCGGCACGCCGTCCCACCCGGCCATCGTCGGTGAGTTGCGGCTGCAGCCCCGGTCGACGTCGACGGTGCCGGGCAGAGCGACACCGATTCCGACGGTCTTCGGGCGTTCCGGGCCGAGGGTGTCGCGCAGCGCCCCGAGACGCGCGGCGACGAGCGGCATCAGTTCGTCGGGGTCGTTGCCGATTTCCTGTTCCACGTCGTCGGTACACAACAGACGACCGGCCAGGTCGCAGACCGCGAGCTGGGTGCGGCTGCGGCCGATCGCGGCGACGAGGACGATGCCGGCGTCGACCCCGAACGTGAGGGTCGCCGGCGGACGGCCGCCCGTGGACGGACCCTCCTCGCATTCGACGACCAGCCCGAGCGCCTGCAAGGCCGAGACCCGGGAGGCCACCGCGGTGCGGGAGAGCCCGGTGAGCTGCCCGATCTCGGTGCGAGTGGTCGCGGTGCCGGCGCGCACCAGCGCGAACACGTCACCTGCAGTCGCGGGGGCGATCGATCGGGTCGCTCGGGTCATGAATCAACCGTAAGCGCGATCGCTCACCGGCGGAGATCGGCGGTCGAGCCGTGCGCCGGGCCCCGCCGGTGAAGCGAGTTGTCGATCAGTCCTTGGGGGTCAGGCCTTGGGGGTCAGGCCTTGGGGGTCAGGCCTTGGGGGTCAGGCCTTGGGGGTCAGGCCTTGGGGGTCAGGCCTTGTGCTTTAGTCTTATTGGGA
>NZ_JBSFRH010000005.1:0-187589 GCF_053589135.1 Rhodococcus sp. NPDC003382 | reverse complement strand
AGGCGACGGTGATCGCGGTGGAGGACCTGACCACCCTGGAGGCTCGCAGGCGCGGCCGGTGCAACAACAATCGGGCGGCGCAGTCCGCCCGCCGCCGGGCCGCCGACGCCCTTGCCCACACCGCGGCACGGGTGGGTGTGGTGGTGGTGTCGGTGCCCGCGCGGGGATCGTCGGCACTGTGCCCGGGCTGCACCGAACCACTGACCCGCCCCGGTGGCTATCACACGGCATGGTGCACCCGGTGTGGGGTGGGGGGGAATCGTGATCATGTGGCGGCGGTGAACCTCGCCGCACGGGCGTTGGTGGGGCGCAGCAGAGCGGTCCGCACTCGCAGTGGGAGCGTGGAGATCCGGACCGCGGTGCATGCCCCGGTCCGGAAATGTCGGGACAAGACCGGTCCCACCCCGCGCAGGCCTCGGCATCGCCGGGTCCGCCGCAGTATTGCGGCTTCGAGACCCCCGAAGGGGGTGACACAGTCGAGGAATTGTCCTGCACCCGAAGCGTCGGTGTGGGACACGGTCGAGCCCGCAACATCGCACGATGGTGTGGTGGGTAGCCGTGAGGAACGTGGATCTTCACCGCCTGCCACGTCAGTGGCAGGAAGTATCAGATTTACGTAGACGCTGATCAAGGATGCCGAGGCGTCGGGGCTGCACCGGGACGGCGAACGCTGGCTGGACGAGGTGAGCGGCCGGGTGCTCGACGCGCTGGCGGACGGTCGGGAAGCGACGTCCACGGAACTGCGGGCCGAGATTCCGCTGCTCGGGGGCTCGATGGAGTATGGCGTCGGAAAGTCCTGGGGCGGAGAGGTTTCGCTCGGGCCGCGTGTCCTCACGGTGCTGTCGGCGTCGGGAAAGGTGGTGCGGGCCTCGAACAACGGTTCGTGGCGGGTGTCGCGGCACAACTGGGCGACGACGGAGTCGTGGCTGGGCTCCGGGATCGAGTCGTGTGACGAGGCGGACGGGCTGCGCACGCTCGTCGAAATGTGGTTGCGTGCTTTCGGTCCCGGAACGGAGACCGACATCAAGTGGTGGCTCGGTTCGACCCTGAAAACCGTGCGCGCGGCACTCGCCGAACTGAACGCGGTCGAGGTAGATCTCGACGGTCGCACCGGGTATCTGCTCCCCGACGACCTCGAGGCGGCGCCGCTCGTCGAGCCGTGGGGTGCGCTGCTGCCGGCACTGGATCCCACCACGATGGGGTGGTTCGAGCGCGACTGGTACCTCGGGCCGTACCGGCAGCAACTGTTCGACACCGCAGGCAACGCGGGCCCTACCGCGTGGTGGGACGGCCGGATCGTCGGCACCTGGTGGCAGAACGACTCCAGGGCGGTGTGCCTGCATCTGCTCGAGGACATCGGATCGGAAGGGAGAGCCGTACTCGAGCAGGAGGCCGCCCGGCTCGACGAATGGGTGGGCGGCGATCGGGTGACCGTGAAGTTTCCGAGCCCGCTGGCGCGGGAACTGGCCGGTCGTGGCTGAGCCGCAGGTCCCGGGTCGTCGTCGCCTTGCCAGAACCGGTAGGGCGTGGACGATGAAGGTATGGGCAGCGACAACACCGAGGTCCTGTGGAGAGGAGCGCGCGTCACGGGACGAAGCTTCCGGGACGCGGATCTGCGCGGCTCGATCATCGAGGACGCGTTCTTCATCGACTGCGATTTCACCGATGCAGACCTGAAGGGAAGCAGCCACCTGCGCAGCACCTACCGATCGTGCACGTTCACCCGGACCGATCTGTCGGACAGCGTCTTCCGGCGCTGTTCGCTGGTGGGATCGGTGTTCAAGCAATGCCCGATGCGCCATCTCGTCCTCGACGACGTCGACTTCACCCGCGCGAGTCTGCGCGGCGCCGACCTGCGTGGCCTGGACCTGAGCACCTGCATCTTCCGCGACGCCGACCTGACCCGCGCCGACATGCGGTACGCGGTGCTGCGGACGGTGGATCTGCTGGGCGCGCGGCCGGTGGGGGTCCGGCTGGACGGCGCGGACCTGCGCGGCGCCCACATCGGTCCCGCCTTGTGGCGCAGCGCGGAACTCGACCACACCCGGATCGAGCAGTCGCAGGCGATCGGCTACGCCCGCGCTCACGGCCTCGACATCGACGAGCCCGACCGCCGTTGAAGTACCGGGACACGGACCTGCGACAATGGCAGTCGTGACTGCGACGATCCTGGACGGCAAGGCAACCCGCGACGAGATTTTCGAGGACCTGAAGGCCCGAGTGGCCGCGCTGAAGGCGAAGGGCATCACGCCCGGCCTCGGCACCGTCCTCGTCGGTGACGATCCCGGATCGGCTGCGTACGTGCGCGGTAAGCACAACGACTGCGCGAAGGTCGGCATCACCTCGATCCGCAAGGATCTGCCCGCCGACATCACCCAGGAGCAGCTCAACGCCGCGATCGACGAGCTCAACGCCGATCCTGCGTGCACCGGCTACATCGTGCAGCTTCCCCTCCCCAAGCATCTCGACGAGAACGCCGCGCTCGAACGCATCGACCCGGACAAGGACGCCGACGGCCTGCACCCGGTGAACCTCGGCCGGCTCGTGCTCGGCAAGGAGGCTCCGCTGCCCTGCACCCCGCGCGGCATCGTGCACCTGCTGCGCCGTTACGAGGTTCCGATCGCCGGCGCCCATGTGGTCGTCGTCGGCCGTGGCGTCACCGTCGGCCGTCCCATCGGCCTGCTGCTCACCCGTCGCAGTGAGAACGCGACCGTGACGCTCTGCCACACCGGGACCAAGGATCTGAAGGCCGAGGTGGAGCGCGCCGACATCGTCGTCGCGGCGGCCGGTGTGCCCGGTCTGATCACCGCGGACATGGTCAAGCCGGGTGCGGCGGTGCTCGACGTGGGTGTCTCCCGCACCGCGGACGGTCTGCGCGGAGACGTCGCCGGCGAGGTGCGCGAGGTCGCCGGGTTCATTTCGCCGAATCCCGGTGGTGTCGGCCCGCTGACCCGTGCCTTCCTGCTCACGAACGTGGTGGAGCGGGCCGAGCAGCTCGCCGGCCTCTGATCCGGAACCAGGCGACTCGGATGGACCGTTGGATGCGGTTCGCCCGCCGGAACCTGCCGTTGGTGGCGGTGACCGTGGTCATCGCCGCCGCGGTGGTGCTGGTGCTCGCGGACCGGTGGCGGCGCGGCGCGTTCGTGTTCGGTGGCGCTGTGATCCTCGCGGGTGTGCTGCGGTGGGCGCTGGCGCCCGAGCAGGTCGGGGTGCTGGCCGTGCGCGGCAAACGATTCGATGTCGTGGCGATGCTCCTGGTGGGAGGGGCGATCGTGGCGCTTGCCGTCTCGATCGACCCTCTCGGAACCGGTTAGCCGCGTTCGACCAGGTCCATCAGTTCGACCAGGAGCTTGGCAACGGCGTCGGCCTCGGTGAGGAATCCGTCGTGCCCGTCCCGCGATTCGAGGACCCGCAGACCGTCGCAGTTGGGCAGCCCGTCGGCGATCTCCTGCTGCAGCCGCAGCGGGTACAGCCGATCGGAGCTGACGCCCGCGACGATCGTCGGAACCGGGGAACCGGCGAGCGCAGCCTGGACTCCACCCCGTCCGCGCCCGACGTCGTGGCGGTTCATGGCCTCGGTGAGGACGACGTAGGTGCCGGGGTCGAACCGCGACACCAGCTTGTCGGCCTGGTGTTGGAGGTAGCTCTGCACCGCGTACCGTCCGCCCTGCCACGGATCCTCGTCGGCCTGAGGCGAATTCGCGTAGCGGGAGTCGAGTTCTTCCTCGGTGCGGTAGGTCAGGTGTGCGATGCGGCGCGCGATGCCCAGACCGGCGTCCGGACGGCGTCCGGTGCCGTGATAGTCGCCGCCCTGCCAGTCGGGGTCGCCGGTGATGACGGCCATCTGCGTGGTCTGGGTGCCGATCTGGTCGGCGGTGGCGCGGGCGCCCACGGCAAGGATCAGCGAGGCCCGGACCCGGTCCGGATGGGTGACAATCCACTCGAGCGTGCGCATGCCACCCATGGATCCGCCGGTGACGGCGGCGAGGGTCTCGATGCCGAGCACGTCGAGCAGCGCGGCCTCGGCGGCGACCTGATCGCGGATGGTGATCTGCGGGAAACGCGACCCCCACGGTTTGCCGTCCGGGGCGATGCTGCCCGGCCCGGTGCTGCCGCGGCAGCCTCCGAGCACGTTGGACGCCACGACGCACCAGCGGTTGGTGTCGATCGGGGCGCCCGGCCCGACCATTCCGGTCCACCACCCGGGTGAGGGGTGATCCGGTCCGGCGGGTCCGGTGATGTGCGAATCCCCGGTGAGTGCGTGCTCGACCAGGACGACGTTGTCGCGCGCGGGGGAGAGGGCTCCCCAGCGCTGCACCGCGAGCGTGACGTTCGGGAGCGTCTCACCGTTCTCCAGCGACAGAGCGCCGATGTCGACCAGGCCGAGACGGCCGTCCTCGGGAGGAAGGTCGACGTATCGCCGTTCGGTGCCCGCCGTCAAGACGCGGCCGCCTCGACGACGACGGTGGGGGTGAGGGTGTGGGTCATCATGTCCTTCTGGGCGGGCGGCGGATGGTCGGGTCGGATCTACGCGCGACAGCTCATGATCACAACTCTCATGGTCACTACCTCCCTGTACAGGCTTGCCGCCCGGCCTGTGCGCCGAACGGCCCGGTCTTCACCCGGAGCACCCCACCCTGACCGGAGGGTTGCCGACCAGCAAGCCGGGGCTCGATGCTGGTACTCATGACCTGAACGGCAAGTTTAGCGGCTCGTTCCGGCGCGCCGGAAGCCGGGCCGAGCGCCCCGCTGACCAGCGCAAAGTTACCGGTCGGTAGTGAAACCCGCGCTTTGCGCTCCCAGGGAATAGCAGTACGCTTGTCTTGTTTGGCACGTGTTCCCGCGCGTGTGAACACGTCCATGCTCAGATCCCTCTGAGCAGTGTGAAGCCGTACTCACAAAGTGCGGTCGAATCGGGCCGAGGAAACGTCCTAGGAGGACACGAAGCGCACATGTCCAAGATCAAGGTTGAAGGCAAGGTCGTCGAACTCGACGGCGACGAGATGACCCGCATCATCTGGCAGTTCATCAAAGACAAGCTGATCCACCCTTACCTGGATGTCGATCTCGAGTACTACGACCTCGGAATCGAGCACCGCGACGCGACCGACGATCAGGTCACGATCGACGCGGCGAACGCCATCAAGAAGCACGGCGTCGGCGTCAAGTGCGCCACGATCACCCCGGACGAGGCGCGCGTCGAAGAGTTCGGCCTCAAGAAGATGTGGCGCTCGCCCAACGGCACGATCCGAAACATCCTCGGCGGCACCATCTTCCGCGCCCCGATCATCATCTCCAACGTGCCCCGCCTGGTTCCGGGCTGGACCAAGCCGGTGATCGTCGGCCGTCACGCCTTCGGCGACCAGTACCGCGCCACCGACTTCAAGGTCCCCGGCGCCGGCACCGTCACGATCACCTTCACGCCCGAGGACGGCAGCGAGCCGATCCAGCACGAGGTGTGCAAGATCCCCGAGGACGGCGGCGTCGTCATGGGGATGTACAACTACAAGAAGTCCATCCAGGACTTCGCGCGTGCGTCGCTGGCCTACGGCCTGCAGCAGAACTACCCGGTCTACCTGTCGACCAAGAACACGATCCTCAAGGCCTACGACGGCATGTTCAAGGACGAGTTCCAGCGGATCTACGAGGAAGAGTTCAAGGCGGAATTCGACGCCGCGGGCCTGACCTACGAGCACCGCCTCATCGACGACATGGTCGCCTCCTCCCTCAAGTGGGAGGGCGGCTACGTGTGGGCCTGCAAGAACTACGACGGCGACGTCCAGTCCGACACCGTCGCGCAGGGCTACGGTTCGCTCGGCCTGATGACCTCCGTGCTCATGACCCCGGACGGCAAGACCGTCGAGGCCGAGGCGGCGCACGGCACCGTCACCCGTCACTACCGTCAGCACCAGCAGGGCAAGCCGACGTCGACCAACCCGATCGCGTCGATCTTCGCCTGGACCCGCGGTCTCGAGCACCGCGGCAAGCTCGACAACACCCCCGAGGTGATCGAGTTCGCGCAGCAGCTCGAGGACGTCGTCATCAAGACCGTCGAAGCCGGCCAGATGACCAAGGACCTCGCTCTGCTCGTCGGCCCCGAGCAGGGCTGGCAGACCACCGAGGAGTTCCTCGGCACCCTCGACGAGAACCTGCAGAAGGCTCGCGCCTGACGTAGCTCGCGACACAGCAGAACGGGGCGCCTCCGGAAGGAGGCGCCCCGTTCTTTTGCTTTTCGTCGGGTCGACAGCGTTGTCGGGCCGACAGCGTTGTCGGGCCGACAGCGTGTCAGACCGACAGCGGCGACCGCGTAGCCAGGAGATGTCCGAACAGGCCACCGGCACGCAGCCATTCGTACTCCAGCGGAGTGTCGAGCCGTGCCAGTGCAGTGCCCTCCCACGACACCCTGCCCGCGCGCGTGACCCGGACCGTGACGTCCCGGGATGTTCCGAGATCGTCCAGACCGAGCACGGAGATCTCCTCGCTGCCGTCGAACTCCTCGGGGGCGGGTCCGTCCCACTGGATCGGCAGGACACCCAGCGCGACCAGGTTGGTCCGGTGGATGCGTTCGAAGCTGCGGGCGAGAACGGCCCGGACACCGAGCAGCCGTGTCACCTTGGCGGCCCAGTCGCGGGCGGACCCGGCGCCGTAGAGTTCTCCCGCAACCACGACGACGGGTGTGCCGTGCTCCCGGTGGTGTTCGGCGGCGACGTGGACCGGCACCGGAGGCTGCTCCGGCGAGATCCGCGTCCAGCCGCCCTCGCGCTCGGGCGCGAGGAAGTTGCGCAGGCGGGTGTTCGCGAAGCCGCCCCGGACCATCACGTCGTGGTTCAGCCGGCGAGAACTGAAGGTGCCCAGCGCCCGTTCGTCGACACCGCGTTCGACGAGCCAGCGTCCGGCCGCGGAATCGGGCAGGACCCGCGCGACGGGGGAGATGTGGTCGGTGGTCACGGCATCCCCGAGCACGAGCAGGGGACGCGCGTGCAGGTCTCCCGTGATCGCGGGCACGGTCAGCTCGGTGTCGGTGAACGGGGGCCGGCGGATGCTGCCGGTTTCCCCGTCCCACCGGTAGTGCTCGCCGTGCGGGTACTCGAGCTGTTCCCAGCGGTCGGTCGTCAACGCCCGATCCGCGCCACGGCCCAGCGCTGCCGCTTCGTGCTCGGCGAGCAGCGCGTCGATCTCCTGCTCGTCCGGCCAGAGGTCGGCGAGGGTGACCGGCGAGCTGTCACCGGCGTGACCGAGAGGCTCGGCCGACAGGTCGACCCGGACGTTGCCGGCCAGGGCGTAGGCCACGACCAGCGCCGGGGAGGCGAGGTAGGCGTGGGTGACGTCCGGGTGGATCCGGCCGGTGAAGTTCCGGTTGCCGGACAGCACGGCGGTGTCCGCGGTCCTGTCCGAGCCGGCCGGGGCCGGAGACAGCGGACCGGAGTTGCCCATGCAGGTGCCGCAACCGAATCCGGTGACGTGGAAACCGAGCCGGTCGAGGTGTGCCTGCAGGCCGCTGGACTCCAGGAGGTCGGCCGCGGCGCGGGATCCGGGGGTGAGCGAGGTCTTGGTCCACGGTGCCGCGGCGAGACCGGCCGCGACGGCGTTGCGCGCGAGCAGACCCGCGGTCACCAGGGCGCGGGGGTTGGACGTGTTGGTGCAGCTGGTGATCGCGGCGATGGCGATGTCGCCGCTGTGCGAGCCGGACTCGCCGCGGGATGCGGGAACGTCGGACAGCGACAGGGCTTCGTGCGGCCGCGACGGACCGGCCAGCGTCGTCGTGATGCTGCCGAGGTCGATCCGCAGTGTCGTCCCGAACCGGGGGACCGGGCTGGTTGCGGTGTGCAGCAGGCCCTGGGCGGCCAGGTACTGCCCGGCCAGGCGGACCTGCTCGGGCGAGCGCCCGGTGGTGGACAGGTACTCGAGGGTGCGGTGATCCGCGGGGAACCACGCCATCGTGGCGCCGTATTCGGGGGCCATGTTGGCGACCGTGGCGCGGTCGGGCACCGACAGCGAACCGAGGCCGTCGCCGTGGAATTCGACGATCGCCCCGACCACGTTCACCGCGCGCAGACGTTCCGCCAGGGTCAGTGCCAGGTCGGACGCGAGCACTCCCGGCGCGAGGCGGCCGGTGAGTTCGACACCGACGACGCGCGGCACCCGGATCATGAGGGCCTGCCCGAGCGCTGCGGCGGTGGCCTCGATTCCGCCGACGCCCCACCCGGTGACACCGAGCGCGTTGATCATCGTGGTGTGCGAGTCGGTGCCGACCAGCGCGTCCAGGGCCGCCACACGCAGGCCGTCGGATTCGGTGGTGGTGACCACCGGTGCCAGGACCTCGAGGTTCAGCTGGTGACAGATGCCGACCCCGGGCGGGACGACGCGGAGCCCGGGGATGCGGTCCTGGGCCCAGCGCAGGAATCGGTAGCGGTCGTGGTGGCGCATGTACTCGAGGTCGATGTTCCGGCCCGCTGCGGCGACGTGTCCGTGTTCGTCGACCTCCAGCGCGTGGTCCACGACGAGGTCGAGGGGCAACGACGGCCGGAAGGCGGATGCGTCGATGCCGTCGCTCTCGGCCCGCTCGAGCAGGGTCACGATGTCCGCCAGCACCGGAATGCCGGAGGCGTCCTGGAACAGGACACGTCCGGGGAAGAACGGAACGGCGGCGGTCTCGTCCCGGCGGGTCAGGGCGAGGACGTGCTCGGGCAGCGCCTCGGGATGGCCCTGATTGCGCAGGGCCCCTTCGACGAGCGTCTTCAGTGACCAGGGGAGCTCGCCGATCGGTCCGGCGCCGTTGGCCTCGGCGGCGGCGAGGCTGTAGTAGTGCAGCGGAGAACCGGCCGGGTCGTCGAGCGGCAACGCCGTCAGCGACCGGAAGGGATCCGTGTCGGAGATGCTCATCGGCCGTTCGTGTCCTCCGCTTCGGGATCCTCCACCGATTCGGGATCCCACGCGCGCTCGGGATGCCCGACGTAGGTCGGGAGCAGCGGAGGCGGCATCGGGCCCTTGATGCGGCGACCGCTCTGCGACTCCTCCCAGCTGTGGGCGAGAACGCCGACCGAGCGGGACAGGATGAACAGGCCGCGGGCGAGTTCGGCGGTGAAGCCGAGTTCGGCGTAGATGACGGCCGTCGCACCGTCGATGTTCATGGGAACCGGTCGGGCGCGGCCCGCGGAGAGCTGTTCCTCCAGTTCCAGCGCGGCCGCGAGGTAGCGGCCGGACACGACTCCGGCGTCGACGGCGGCCTGGACCGCCTCCAGAAGAGGATCCCGGCGCGGGTCGCGGGTGTGGAACCGGTGGCCGAAGCCGGGAACGTAGGCCCGGCGCGCGCGATAGGCCGCCACCTCGGCCGCCACGGCCTCGCCGAGATCGCCGCCCTCGGCGGACGTGACCAGCCGCTGCAGGAACTCGACGCACTGCTGGCCGGCACCGCCGTGGACGTCGCCGAGCAGGCCGACACCGGTCGACATCGCGCCGTGCAGGCCGACACCGCACGTGGCGGCCATCCGGGCGGCCGCGATCGACGGTGCCTGCGGCCCGTGGTCGACGGCCGCGACGAGCGCCTTCTCCAGCAGGGCCGCCTCGGCGCGGGACGGCATCGAGCCCCGCACCATGGTCCAGATGGTCTCGACGAACGTGGCCCGGCGGATGAGGTCCTGGATGGGGTATCCGCGGAACCGGATCACGTCGGGTTCGATGTCCGAGACGGCGGTGCTCCACCAATCGGCGGTCTTCTGCGAGTCCACCGCCTCGAGGGCAGCCGTGCGGGCCGGGGAGGTGGCGAGGTGTCGAGTCGTTTCTGCGGTGGTCATACGGCACCTTCTTCACGGAAGCTGGTGATCTGGTCGGCGGTGAAACCGATCTCGGCCAGGATCTCGTCGGTGTGCTCACCGAGGGTCGGCGGGCGGGTGGCGGGGCCGACGGCCTGACCGTCGACATGGGTGGGCAGGCCGAGGACCTGGACGGTGCCGGCGTCTCCGACCGGCATCTCCACCTCGGAGATCAGCTGACGGTGCCGGATCTGTTCGGAGCGAAGCGATTCCGACACCGGGACCACCGGTGCGGCCGGGACTCCGGTGTCGAGGAGGATCTCGTCCCACTCGGCCGCGGACTTCTCCTTCAGCGAGATCTCGAGTTCGTCGCGCAGGATCTCGCGGTTGCGCTTGCGGTCCTCGCGGGTGACGAAGCGGGGGTCGGTGATCAGTTCCTCGCGGCCGAGCACCTTGCAGAGGATCTCGTACTGCTCCTGCTTGTTCGCCGCGATGTTGAGGACGCCGTCGGCGGTCTTGAAGGCACCGGAGGGGGCCGAGGTCATGTTCTCGTTGCCCATGGGGATCGGCTCCTTGCCCGTGACAAGGTGATTGGAGACGACCCAGCCCATGGAGGTGATCGCGGCGTCCAGCATGGACGTGTCGAGGTAGGCGCCCTGTCCGGTCGCGCGCTGGCGGACGATCGCGGCGCATACGGCCATCGCCGCGGCGAGGCCGCCGAAGCTGTCGCAGACCGGGTAGCCCACCCGCAGGGGCGCCGACCGGGTGTCGCCGGTGACGCTCATGATTCCGGACATGCCCTGGACCACCTGGTCGTAGGCGGGGCGGCCGCGCAGCGGGCCGGTGGCGCCGAACCCGGACACCGCGCAGTAGACCAGGCGGGGGTTGATCTCCTTCAGGCGGTCCCAGCCGAAGCCGAGGCGCTCGAGCACGCCCGGACGGAAGTTCTCCAGCAGCACGTCCGCGTCGGCGAGCAGGCGTTCGAAAACCTCCTTGCCGCCAACGGTCTTGAGGTTCACGGTGACCGATCGCTTACCCGAGTTCTGGGCGAGGAAGGAGACGCCCATGTATTCGGCGCTCAGGCCCGGGTCCGCACCCAGCTGACGGGCCAGGTCACCGCTGCCGGCGGTCTCGACCTTGACGACGTCGGCACCGAGGAGGGCGAGCTGGTAGCCGGCGAAGGGGCCGGCGAGGACATTGGTCATGTCGAGGACGCGCACGCCCCCGAGCAGATCGGTGGTCAAAGGAAAGCCTCCACGGTTCCGAGCCCGACAGCACTGATCTGCCGGGCGGTGTCAATTACGGCGTCGACGTACCGGGCGACCCGGTCGGCGGTGAAGCGCGACGTGGGGCCGCTGATCGAGAGTGCGGCGAGGACTCGGCCGTCGGCGGAGAGAATCGGGGCGGCGACCGCCGAGGCGCCCAGTTCCCGCTCTCCGTGGGTGATCGCGCAGCCGGCCTCGAGGTCCCCGGCTGCTCTGCTGCGCAGGTCCGCTGTGCTCACGCCGTTCTGCTCGGCCAGCGCGTCGAGGACCTTGTCCGGGCAGGCGCCGAGCAGGATCCGGCCCGCGGCACCGGTCGTCAGGGGGTACTGCGCCCCGACCTGGACCACGCTGCGGACCGTGGTGGTTCCCTCGATCTGCGCGACCGACAGGCGGTGCAGGTCCTGGCGGATGTAGATGTTCACGGTTTCGCCGCACCGGTCGCGCAGGGCGGTCATCAGCCTCCGGGCCTCGGGGCCGATCTCCCACATCGCCTCGGCCAGCTTGACCCAGCGCAGGAACGAGGGCCCGACGCTGTAGGTCGTCGATTCGCCGGGGCTGGCGATGATGCCCTGCGACGTGAGCGTGCCCAGCAGCCGCACCACCGTGGACTTGGGCAGTCCACTGATGTCGACGAGTTCGCGCAGGGTCCGGACCGGATGTTCGGCGTCGAACCCGTTGAGCAGATCGAAGGCGCGGGCCACGCTGCGGACCCCGCCGTCGGCTCCTGCGGCCGCTGTTACCTGTGTCATGACGCCACTGTAGGTCCGCTAGGTGGTTTCTGCAAACCATCTGATGGATAAACGTCGTATTGACTTGTCAACAACACCATGGTTTTATGCGTGACGCAGACCACAGGACTGCTCTGTGGTTCCGATCGACCACGTAGTGGTCGAACACGAGGAGGAAAATGACCACCAGCGGCGAGCTCATCGAAGAAGGTGTGAACAACAACGGGGTGAACACGGAGGGGGGTGCGAAGACCACGGGGAACCCCGCCATGGCGCGCCGAGCCGCGCTCGCCGGAGGCGTCGGTACCGTTATCGAGTACTACGACTTCAGCGTCTACGGATTTCTGGCGCTGACCCTGGCGCCACTGTTCTTCCCAGAGCAGGACCCGGCCACGGCGACCCTCTCGGCGCTGGCTGTGTTCGCGTCCTCGTACCTGGTCCGTCCCGTCGGCGGCTGGTTCTTCGGGATCCTCGGTGACCGCCGCGGCCGGCGCTTCGCGCTCGTCTCGACGGTGCTGCTCATGTCCGCCGCGTGCCTCGTGATGGGTCTGCTGCCCACCCACGCCAACATCGGCATCGCGGCGACCGTCGCGATCGTGATCGTCCGCCTGGTCCAGGGCTTCGCGGCGGGTGGTGAGGTCGGCGGTGCGGCGACCTACATCGCCGAACTCGCGCCTCCGGGGCGCCGCGGCTTCTTCGGAAGTTCCACCGCCATGGGTGCGACCTTCGGTTTCGCGGTGGCCGCGGCCGTCGTCGGTGCCGTCCGGCTGGGCCTGAGCGCCGAGCAGATGCAGTCCTGGGGATGGCGAATTCCGTTCCTGGTCTCCGTGATCTTCGCCGCCGTCGCCCTGTGGGGACGTCTCCGGCTCGAGGACAGCCCGCAGTTCAAGGAACTCGAGGAGCGTCTCGACGGACCGGCCGTGGAGAAGCGACCGCTGGCGACCGTGATCCGCAACCACCCGCTGTCGGTGCTCCGCGTGTTCGGCATGTCGGTCGCGCTCAACGGCACGGTGTACATCGGCCTGACCTATTTCGGAATCTTCCTGCAGCGCAAGGGACATCTCTCGCCGACGGCGATCGCGTGGATCGCCGCCGCGGGTATCGCGATCGCGACCATCACCTTCCCGCTGCCCGGTCTGCTCTCCGACCGGTTCGACCGTAAGCCGGTTCTGATCGTCGGCTACGTCGCACTCGCGCTCCTGGCCTGGCCGGCGTTCTCGATCCTGTCCACCACGAGCAGCGTGCTCCTGGCCATCGCGGTCTACGTCGTCTACATGTTCTTCAACGGATTCGTCCAGGTACCCACCTACGCCCTCGCGGCGGAGTTGTTCCCGACCAACGTGCGGTACACCGGGATCGCGCTGGGTTACAACCTGGGTACCATCACCGCCGGTGGCACCGCGCCCCTGATCGCGGAGCTCCTGGTGCAGCGCACCGGACAGGACACCAGTCCGGCAGGATGGGTCATCCTGGTCGCCGTGGTCGGTCTGATCAGCGTCGCCACCGTGGGGCGGACCGCGTCCAAGTCCCTGCCCCAGCACTGAGGAGTTTCATGAGTATCGACACCGCAACGCTGGAAACCGAGGTGCAGGCCGCGCCGGCCTCCCCGGAACGGCAGATGGCCCGTTTCGTCGCCGACACCGTGGTCGCCGACATCCCCTCCGATGTGCTCGCGATCGCCCATCAGGTCCTGCGCACGGTGTGCGGCACTGCGATCGCCGGGGCCGCCCAGGACGGAATCGCGGAACTGCGGAAGATGGTCGTCGTCCAGGGCGGTCGAGGTGAGGCGCGGTCGTTCGTTCACGGCGACCCCCTCCCGGCGCAGAGCGCCGCGCTGCTCAACGGCACCATGGCGCGCGCCCTCGACTACTGCGACACGATGGTCCCGGGGCTGCACCTCGGTTCCTCGGTCGTGCCGGCGGCGCTGGCCGCCGCCGAGCTCCGCGGCGGGTGCACCGGCTCGGAGCTCCTGGCGGCCCTGGCCGTCGGGCTCGAGGCGGGCATCCGGTTCAACCTCACCGAGGAGCAGTACGCCGGCCTCGACCCGACGGGCGTCGCCGGCCTCCTCGGAGCCACCGCCGCCGCGGCCCGGGCCGCCGGACTCGACGCCGAACAGACCCTGAACGCGCTGGCTCTCTCGTTCAACCGGTGCGCGGCGAGCTTCCAGAGCAACGTCGATGCGTCCCTCGCGGTGCGGTTGATCCAGGGCTGGACCGCGGCGTCGGCCGTGCAGAGCGTCCAGTTCGCCCAGGCTGGACTGACCGGGCCCGCGAACTACCTCTCGGGACCGTTCGGGTACGCGCGGCTGTATGCGCGCGGCGAACGCACTCCGGAGTCGTTCGTCGAGGAGATCGGCGGCCGCTACGGGCTGGGAGACATCTTCTTCAAGAAGTACCCGAGCTGCGGCCTGACCCAGGGTGTCACCGAATCCGCCCTCCTCGCACTGGAATCCGTCGGCAAGGAGAACATCGAGCGGGTCGACATCCACCTGCCGGAGTTCGCCCACAATCTCATCGGCAAGCCGTTCGAGCCGGGCACCAACCCGCGGGTCAACGCGCAGTTCAGTGCCCAGTACACCTGCGCGAACGCCCTCGAGCGCGGTGCCTCGCTGCTCGAGCACTTCGAACCGGAGCGGGTCGCCGAGCTCGACGGATCGGACATGCTCGCGCGGATCCGGGTGCATTTCGATCCGGAGCTGACCGGGCACTCGTCGTCGCGGGTCGAGGTGCACGCCACCACCGGCAGCACGTGGGTGCGGACCCTCGAGATCGGCCCGGGCTACCCCGGCAACCCCCTGACGCCGGAGGAGCAGGCACAGGGGTTCGGTGACTGCGTCGGCTATGCGCCCTGGCGCCTGCCGGCCGATCAGGTGCGCGACCTCGAGCGGATGACGTCCGATCTCACGACGGTGGAGGACGTCCGGAGCGTCGTCTCGGCGTTGATCAGTCCGGACGCGACGTCCCTGCCCGAGTCGCCGTAACGCCGAGCACGACACGAAAGAGGTCCGCGCCGGGGATGCCCGGCGCGGACCTCTTTTCTTTGTCGACGTACTGCCCTCAGGCGCAACCGATTTCGGATTCGACCGGTTGTGGGTGCAACCGGCTTCGGGGATGGGGTTCCGCCGACGAGGAGGGACCACCACGCGCGGTGGCGCATGGCGGTCCCTCCCGTTTCGTGCTCCGTTCGCCCGGGCTACCGGTTTTCGGCAGCCTCCTCGGCGAGTCGACGGAGTTCGAGTCCCCACGCTGCGATGTCCGCGCCCGGCGTGGGTGGTATCCGGCACAGCCGCAGCATGAGTTCGCAGCGGCCGTGAGCATTTCTGATGGGCGCCACCAGGCTTGCGCCCTGGTAGAGCGTCTGCGCCTCGAGCGGCACCGGTCGAAGTTCCGGCACTGCGGCGTGCAGCATCTGCCGGACCTCGCGCTGCCGGGCGGGCGTGACGGAGTCGAGGCCGTACTCGTCCAGGGCGGGGAACAGCAACCGGTCCCGCGTTTCACCGGCGTAGGAGCCGGTCCAGCCGTGTCGGCACGCGTGGGCCAACCGCTCCCGCGCGACGCTCAGCACCTCGTCGTCGGCAGAACCCCCCGCGGTCGCGAGCCACTGCTCGACCTCGGCCTCCGGGGCGCCCACCAGGAACACCTCACCGAGGGGAGGAGTCAGCGGCAGCTTCGAACCCAGGACGGTCGACGGCGGGACGTCGGCTGCGGCCACCGTCGCCACGGCAACCGCATGGTCGGCGACCTTGGCGTAGGCCGTGACCTCGCCTCCTGCCGCGTGGGCCAACGCCTGCATCCCGCTGCGGATGCGCTGCACGATCGGGACGCTCCCGGCGACGATCCCGTCGCTCGGTGCGACGAACGAACCGGGGACGAAGCCGCCGAAACCGCCCTGGAAGAACAGCAGCGGCGCAACGGGTCTGTGGATCGCGAGACTCTTCACCCGGCCGGTGACGAAGTAGTGGTCGCCCGCCGGGGTGGTGGATTCGAGGGTGCAGTCGATACTGCCCACGACGCCGGGCAACAGGGGGGAACCGTTGCCCGACGGCGACCACTCGACCCCGTCGAATTTCGTTGCGGCGGGCCGGGACAGCGCTCGGCACAGCGGTTCCTGGTCGTGGGCGAGGATGTTCACGGTGAACTTCCCCACCTTCTCGATCTCGGCGAAACTCGCCGAGTCGCGGGTGGGCAGGAAACCGACCAACGGGGGATCGAGGGACACCGACGTGAACGTCCCGACGATCATTCCGACCGGTGTCCCCTCGGCGGTCACGCTGGAGATCAGCGCGACCCCGGTGGGATGGTGACCGAGCACCTGCCGGAAATCGGCGGGATCGAGGACCCCGGTGCTCATGACGGTACGGCCACCGGAGTGGGGGCAGTCGAGTCGACCAGGGCGCGAACCTCGTCGGGCCACGCCATCGGACGCCCGCTGTCGCGATCGGTGAGGACGAAGACCGAGCGGGACGACGCGACGTCCTTCTCGCCGACGGACATCGTCTGGAGCAGCGTCATCGACGTGCGTCCGATCTTCTCGATCCGGGTGGCGGTCCGGATGGTCGCGGGGTAGTGGACCTGTCCGGTGAACTCGACCTCGAGCTTGACCAGGGCGAGGATGACGTCGAAACCGACTGTCGGCCTGACGCAGTCGCTCAGGAAGGCGAAGCGCGCGTTCGCGAAAACCTGGGTGAAGGCGGTGTTGCCCATGTGGCGCTGGAAGTCGAGGTCGCTGACCCGCAGGATGTCCTCGACGACGTGCCCGGAGGCGGCGAGCACCGTGCTCGGCTGGTCCGTCATGGCGTCCTCACCCGGCCTTGGCGGCCTTGACCGCGGCGCCGAAGTCCTTGAGGGCCTCTGCGCGGTATTCGCGCATCTCCTCGTTCGCCTCGCGACCGCGCACCAGGCCCTCGGCCAGCGGGAGATCGGCGACCTTGTGGAACAGGCGCTTGGTGGCCTGGAGGGAGGTGGGGATCTGCTCGGCCAAGGCCTGCGCGACCTTCAGGGCTTCGGCGTATTCCTCGCCCTCGGGGACCACGCGGGTGACCATGCCGAGCGCGGCGGCCTCCTCGGCGCCGACGAGGCGGCCGGTGGCCACCAGTTCGAAGCCGGCCTTGCGTCCGAGCTGCTTGGTGAGATTCGCCATCACCACGGCGGCGACCAGACCGTGCTTGATCTCCGGGTAACCCATCCGGACGTCGGCCGATGCGATCGTGATGTCGCAGGCCAGCGCGAGACCGCAACCGCCGCCGACGGTGTAGCCGTGGACCGCGCCGATCACCGGCTTCGAGATCTCGGGGATGGTCTTGTGCAGTTCGTAGGTGAGCCCGGCCCGCGCCTCGACGCGTTCGGTGTTGTCCGGCGTCAGCTCGGCGAATTCGCCGGTGTCCGCGCCGGAGCAGAAGGAGGTGCCCGCGCCGCGGATGACCACGGCCCGGATGTCGTCGTCCTTGTCGGCGCCGCGCAGCTCGTCGGTGAGGCGGATGTAGAGCGCGCTGTCCATCGCGTTGAGCTTCTTGGGACGGTTGAGGGTGAGCACCAGCACGTGGCCGAGGCGCTCGACGATCAGGTTCTCTTCCATGGTGGGGGCCTTTGCCTAGTCGAGGGAGAAGAAGACGGATTCCTGCTCACCCTGCAGGTGAATGTCGTACTGCAGGTGGCCTTCCTGGCCGGTGGGCTGGGCGACGAGCAGGTGACGGCGCTCCTCGGGCACCTGCTGCAGGATCGCGTCGGACCGGTTGGCGTCCGTCTCGTCGGGGAAGAACATCTTGGTGACCAGCGGTCCCGCGAGGCCGCGAGTGAAGATGAAGATGCCCAATTGCGGTGCGAGAGTGTGGCCATCGGCCAGGGTGACCGGCTGCGGCTTGCGCACGACGGCGCGGAAGCGCCCTTCCAGGGTGCGCACGCGGCAGGCCTGTTCGTCGCTCCAGAACTCGAGGAACGCGCCGTAGTCCACGTGCTCGCCCCGACCGTCGAGGAGCATGCCCTCGATGACGATCGCGTCGGGGTGGTCCTCGGAGACGGCCTGGGTGACCGCGGGCGGGGTCAGCGCGAAACCGAACAGGGGGCCGCAGGTCTGTGCGGGGGTGAGAATCATCGAGTCGTCCCTCATTCGAACGGGGTGGCGGCGGATCCGCGGAGCACGATGTCGAAGCGGTAGGCCAGTGCCGAGGGGTTCTTGGTCAGCAGGGCGCCCGGATCGGTCCGCTTGGGCGGGTACACGACGGCACCGCTGCCGTCGACGGTGGGCAGTGTCCTCGATGGGCCGAACGATTCGGAGATCGAGTTGTCCGCGTCCAGTTTGGCGACCAGCCGGTCCTGTCCACGCCGGTCCGGGATGGCATTGATCATGCGGTCCATCCGGATCAGCGGGTCGCCCTCGAAGTACATCTGGGTGACGAGGCGGCTCGCGCATCCGGCGCCGAGCACGGAGAAGTGGATGTGGGAGGCGCGCCAGACACGTGCACCGTCCTTGAACATCGCCGGGTACGGGCCGGGGCGGATCGTGACGAACCGGTAGTAGCCGCGGCTGTCGGTCAGGCAGCGTCCGGCACCGTAGAAGTTCGGGTCGAGCGGAAAGCCCGAGACGTCCAGGGAGTCGCGGTATCCGCCGGCGCTGTTCGCCTGCCAGATCTCGACGAGGGCGTTCTTGACCGGGACACCGCCGCTGTCGGTGATGTGGCCGTGCACGATGACCCGAGTGCCGATCGGCTCGGAGACGCCCTGCACGGTGAGGTCGCTGTCGAACGCGCCGAGCTTGAGCTGCCCGAAGGCGGGGCCCGGCCGGTTGTGGAAGAACTCCTTGTCCAGGTGCACCGGTGCCTGCAGGGGCACGCGCAGGGTGCTGACGAGGGAGTTCGAGTCCGCCAGCGGCGGATCGAACGATTCGATCATGATGTTGCCTCCAGTGCTTGTGCGGCGATGTCCCGGATTCCGAGGCTCTCGTCGGCCACGGTGTGCTGTGCGGGGCTGACCCCGCGGTCCATCAGCCTGCGGGCCGTCAGGAACGCGCCCGGGTCGTTGAGGGCCTCCACCGCGACGAGGTCGTCACCGCGGTAGTGCCACAGGGAGAATCCGTTGCCGTCCTCGGCCTTTCGGGTGACGACGGTGTCGCTCTCGTCGAGCAGGCCGACGATCTGCAGTTTCACGTCGTACTGGTCCGACCAGAACCACGGTGCGGGCCGCGGGGGAGTTTCCCTGCCCGCGATGTGCGCGGCCGCGGCCTTCGCCATGAACTCGGCGTTCTGCACCGACTCGAGTCGCCGTCGCCCGCCGCGCCACGCGAAGTTGGCGCAGTCGCCGATCGCGTAGACGCCGGGGGCGCTGGTGCGGCCGAGTTCGTCGACGGTGATGCCGTTGTCGACGTCGAGGCCGGCGTCGGCGGCGAGCTCGGCGACCGGTTCGGCGCCGATTCCGACGAGCACCAGGTCGGCCTCGATGCGGGTTCCGTCCGTCATCACGCCGGCGGTCACGCGTCCGTCCACGCCGTCGAACGAGGCGAGTTCACGACCTTCGACGAATTCGACGCCGTTGCCCAGGTGCACGGACCGGATGTGCTCGGCCGCCTGTTCGCTGACGACCCGCCCCAGCACTCGGTTGCGTTCGACCACCGTGACGCGACGGCCGAGACGTGCTGCCACGGCGGCGAATTCGAGTCCGATGAAGCCGCCACCGAGGACGAGCACCGACTTCGCGTCGTCGAGGGCGCCGGCCAGGGTGTCGGCGTCGGCGAGGGTCCGGAGCACGTGCACACCGGCGAGTCCGCCCACCAGCGCCTCGGGGAGCCTCCGGGCCCGGGTGCCGGTGGCCAGCACGAGATGGTCGTAGCGGAAGCTGGTGCCGGCGTCGGAGACGACGAGGCGCCGGTCGACGTCGATGCGGGCCACGCGTTCGCCGGTGCGCAGGTCGATCTGCGGTCCCCGGGCACGGCCGCCGAGTGCCAGGTGCTCGGGCTGGGCCTCGCGCAGCAGGTAGCGCTTGGACAGCGGAGGACGCTGGTAGGGGGCGGCCGGCTCGTCGCCGATGACGGTGACCGGGGCCTCGTATCCGGCGGCCCGCAACTGCATGGCGGCGGTGTGGCCGGCCTGTCCGGCGCCGACGATCACGGTTCCGTGGCTCATGGCTGTGCTCACCAGGCGGAGGGCACTTCGACGGTGATGCCGTCGAGCTCGGGCCGGGCAACGATCTGGCAGCTCAGCCGGCTGGTGTCGCGGCGGGGGACCTCGGCGAAGTCCAGCAGGTCGGCCTCGACCGGGGTGGGTTCACCGGTCCGGTGGTCCGACTCGACGTAGACGTGGCAGGTGGCGCACATCATTCCGCCGCCGCATTCGCCGACGATGCCGGGGACGCCGTTGGCGACGGCTGCTTCCATCAGGTTGATGCCGTCGGCGACATCCGCGGTGATGCGCTCGCCGTCGGCGATCCAGGTGACCTCAGCCATTTTCGGAACCTCCAAGGCGGACCTTCAGACTCTGGGGGCCGCGGTGGGCCATCGTCCTGGTCCATTCGAGTTGTTGTCCCTTCACCAGGCTCATGCCGGGGAAGGCGTTGACGAGTTCTTCGAGCACGATCTTCAGTTCGGCGCGTGCGAGGGGTGCTCCCATGCACACGTGGATGCCGTATCCGAAGGACAGGTGTTCACGGGAGTTGCGGCGGTGGATGTCGAAGACCTCGGGACGTTCGAACCGGGCCTCGTCGTGATTCGCCGAGGCCAGGCTGAGCAGGATCTTGCCGCCGGCCGGGATGGTCACGCCGCTCAGTTCGACGTCCTCGAGCGCGGTACGCCGCCAGGTCATGACGGGCGTGCTGTGCCGCAGGACCTCTTCGATCGCGCGGGGAATCAGCGAGGGGTCCGCGACCAGTTCCTCCCAGGCCTCACGATGCTCGAGCAGAGTGAGGACGCTGATGGTCAGGCCGTTGGTGACGGCCTCGTGACCGGCCAGCAGCAGCGCGAAGACGAGGCAGATGATCTCGTTCTCGGTTAGCACGCTGTCGTCGCCGTCACGCAGTTCCAGCAGCTTGCTGGGGTAGTCGTCGCGCGGGTCGACCTTGCGGTCCTCGACGATCTCCCGGCAGAACTGGAAGAAGTTGTTCAGCTCGTGGCCGGCGTCGATCATTTCCTGGTCGGTGAGCTTGCCCCAGATCATGGTGGCGCGGTTGAGCGCCCAGCGCTTGATCTGCAGCGGGTCCACGTCGTCGACGCCGAGCAGCATGAACACCACGCGCGCGGGCATCTCGTGGGTCAGTTCGGCGACGATGTCGACCTCGTCCTCACCGCGTGCGACCTTCTCGCGCAGGCCTTCGACGTACTCCTGGACCAGAGCGCGGACGCGGGGTTCGAAGTCGCGGTAGCGCTTGGGGTTCAGGAACTGGCCCGCACTCTGCCGGATCCGGGAGTGCCGGGGGCGGTCGGTGTTGGACTGCACCGGCTCCACCGTGAAGTTGTTGTCCGCGAGGAACCGGGTGAGCTCCTCGGGGTACGGCTTGACCGAGGACAGCACGTTCGCGGCCGAGAACCGGTCGGCGTCCTTGAACACCGCGAGGACGTCCTCGCGCCTGGTCACCACCCAGTAGTCGGTCTCGGCGTTGTAGAAGACCGGTGCCTCGCGGCGGGCGCCGAGGAAGAACTCGTAGGTGCCGTCGTGATCGAACGGCTTGAATCCGCTGGTCACGGGGCACTGTGCGGCGGCGGCGGTGGGCTTCTCGTCGGTGACAGTCATCCGTCTGCACTTTCTCCCGTCGGTCGTGTGTGACCGTGCTCGAGGTCACATTCGACCGTAGTTGTTGTTTTGTCAACAGACGGTCGAAGTGTGTCCAGAGTTTGATGATTTGTCAACAACTCCCCGGAAATCCGAGGACGGACGCGACTTCGCGGGAGAGCGTGTTGACAAGTCAAGAGTCTTCCGTCACCGTTGTGGTCCAGGTCACCGGACTCCGCCGAACCGATTCCGTGAGCGCAGTCCCGCCCTGGGGCCGGCGCTCCGTTGAAACCGGATTGCGGGCAGTGGCTTTCATAAACGACTCTGTCGAGAGGACTCCTATGGGAGCGAATCGGACTCCTGAACTCGCCGAAGCTTTCGCGTCGGCGGGTAGCACTGCGCCGGCAGGCATGGACCGGGAACGGCGACGCGTCGCGTATGCGACGCTCGTCGGCACCACGGTCGAGTGGTACGACTTTCTTGTCTACGCGCAGGTCGCTGCCCTGCTCTTCGGCAATCTGTTCTTCAGCGGTCTCGGCGAGTGGAGCCAGCTCACCGCGCTGGCGACCACCGGCGTGAGTTTCGTGTTCCGGCCACTCGGGGCGATCATCAGCGGATACCTCGGTGACCGTTACGGCCGCCGCCTCGTGCTGGTGCTCACGCTGGCCCTGATGGGTGTATCGACCGTCCTGGTCGGTCTGCTGCCGACGGCCGCGTCGATCGGTATCGCGGCTCCGATCTTGCTCATTCTGCTGCGGTGCCTCCAGGGGCTCTCCGCGGGCGGCGAGTGGGGTGGCGCGGCGATGCTCGCCGTCGAGCACGCCGAACCCGGTCGCCGCGGGCGCATGGGCTCCTTCCCCCAGATGGGCATGCCGCTCGGCATGATGCTGGCGATCATCGTGATGGCCGTCCTCAACGGCGTGCTGGGCAAGGAAGCGTTCGACTCCTGGGGCTGGCGTCTGCCGTTCCTGTTCTCGGTGGTGCTGGTCCTCGTGGGTCACTTCGTGCGGTCCAGGGTTTCCGAGTCGCCGATCTTCGCGCAGCTCGAGGAATCGAACGCCACGGCGAAGACCCCGCTGCGGGAGCTTCTCGGCAACCACTCCGGCAAGGTCTTCCTCGCGGCCGGCACGCTCGTGGGCAACATCGCCGCCGGGTACATGATCGTCGGTGGTTTCGTTCTCGCGTACTCCACCAAGACACACGACCTGCCCCGCAACCACGTGCTGATGTGGCTCGTCGCGGCCAGCGCGGTGTGGATCGCGTGCACCTACCTCGGGGCGTGGTGGAGTGATCGCGCCGGTCGCCGGGTCGTCTACCGCACGGGCTACTTCCTGCTGTTCGTGATGCTCGTGCCGCAGTTCTGGCTCCTCAGCGGGGGTTCCGAGCTCGGTACCGGCGTGGCGCTGCTGACGCTGGCGGCGCCGCTGGGTCTGACCTACGGACCGCAGTCGGCTCTGTTCGCCGAGATGTTCCCGGCGAAGATCCGGCTCTCCGGGGTGTCGCTGTCCTATGCGGTCGGTGCCGTGCTCGGTGGAGCCTTCGCTCCCACGATCGCCGAGGCGCTGACCAAGAGCTTCGGCTCGGTCATGGCAGTCGCTCCGTACCTGATGGGCATGGCCCTGCTCAGCCTGATCGCCGCGTTCCTCATCCCCGAGCGCTCCAAGGAGCCGCTGCCCACCCACTGAGTGCAGCGGCAGTTCACGAAGCACGGCCGGCGTCGGCGGCGTGGACCTCGGGTCCCGTCGCCGGCGCCGGCGTGCCGTTTTCCGGCAGGCCTGCGGAAGGGCCGACCCTGTGGCGTCGAGCCACATCCATCGCAAATGTGGTGTTGACAACTCAACAACTCTCTCGACAAGATGCGTGTTGACAAAACAACAACTTGTGACGGGGTCGTGCAATGCGTCGGCGCCCGGGCCGCAAGTCGTAGGAGGAAGCTGTGGAGATTCAGCAGAGCAAGGAAGCGGGAAGTCCGCTCGGAATGCTTCCGGGACTGAAAGTCGTGGAGATGGGCCAGAACCTGGCCGCTCCGTACGCTTCGTTGATCCTCGGTGACCTGGGCGCCGACGTCGTCAAGGTCGAGAAGCCCGGCGGTGACGACGCCCGCGGATGGGGCCCGCCGTTCGTGGGGGACAGCTCGGTGAGCTTCCACATGATGAACCGCAACAAGAAGTCCGTGGTTCTCTCCCTCGATGACGAGAACGACTACAAGGCGTTCCTCGATCTCATCCGCGATGCCGACGTCTTCGTCCACAACCTGCGCCCCGGCGTCGACAAGAAGCTCAAGGCCGACGCCGACACGCTCATGGCCGTGAACCCGCGGCTGATCTACTGCGGGATGTCGGCCTTCGGTCACGCCGGCCCGATGGCCGACCGTCCCGGCTACGAGCCTCTCCTGCAGGCCTTTTCGGGCATGGTCGCCATCAACGGTGACCCGAGCGGACCGCCCTCGCGGGTCGGCCCCTCGGTGGTCGACCTCGGCACCGGCATGTGGTCGGTCATCGGTGTGCTCTCGGCACTCCTGCAGCGTCAGGTCACCGGACTGGGCAGCGAGGTCAAGACCTCCCTGCTGGAGACCGCCGTCAACTGGGCAGGTCGCCACATCGCCGATTACGGTGCCACGGGCAAGATTCCGCCGCGCGTGGGCACCGGCCACAACTCGCTCACGCCCTACGGGGCGTTCGAGGCGTCGGACGGCCCGTTCATCATCGCGGCCGGCAACGACCGACTGTTCGCCAAACTGGCCGGGGCACTGGGCCATCCGGAGTGGCCCGAAGATCCGCGCTTCACGACCAACGCGGCCCGCACGGAGAACCGTCCCACGCTCCTGCCGCTGATCTCCGAGATCGTCGCCGGTGCCACCGTCGCGGAGTGGATCGAGCGCCTCGAGGCGGCGGGAGTGCCCTGCGCACCGATCAATTCGATCCCGCAGGTCCTCGAGCACCCGCAGACCGCGGCGATGCAGATGATCCTCGACACCGACGACGAGCGGCTCAAGCTCACCGGACTGCCGCTGAGCATCAACGGTGCCCGGGCAGGCTTCGGCACCGAGGCTCCGGCGCTCGACGCGCACCATGACGAACTGGTCGACGGCGCAGCCGCGACGAACACGGGAGAAGTCAAGTGACCCAGGCAGTGACACACATCGCGACCTCCGACGAGAAGTCGGTCACCGTCCGCGGCAAGGACCTGTGCGAGGAGCTCATCGGCGAGCGCACCTTCACCGAGATGATCTACTTCCTGTCCGTCGGGCGGATGCCGTCCACCGCCGAGGCGCGTGTCCTCGACGCCTGCCTGGTCACCTTGATGGAACACGGCTGGGTCCCGACCTCGATCGTCACCCGCCTGGTCGCGGACAGCGTCCCCGACGACGTGCAGGTCGCGATGGCCGCCGGTCTGCTCTCCGTCGGCCCGGTCTTCGCCGGCACCATGGAAGGCTGCGCGGAAATCCTCGCCGAAGGCATCCGCAGCGGTGAGGACCCGGACGTGTACTGCAAGCGGGTCGCCGAGGAGTATGTCGGCACCAAGCGGCCGGTCCCGGGATTCGGGCACCGCCTGCACAAGCCGGACGATCCGCGCTCGATCAAGCTGCTGCGTGTCGCCGAGGAGAACGGGCTCAAGGGCCGCTACGTCGATCTGCTCCTGACGCTGAGCCGCGAGGTCGACGCCGCCCGCGGTGGCCGGCACCTGACCATCAACGCCACCGGCATGATCGCCGCGCTGTTCCTGGAGATCGGAATCCCGCTGAAGGCGGGCCGCGGCATGGCCGTGGTCTCGCGCGCCGGCGGTCTGCTCGGTCACGTGGTCGAGGAGTTCAACGAGCCCTCCGCGCGGAAGATCTGGCAGCTCACCCGGGAAGGCATCCCGTACTCGGCACCCGAGGAGACGCAGGCATGACCGCCGCGTCGACCGATCGGTACTCCTCGGCCGAGGTGCTGGCGCTCTATCGCGAGCACGACGGAACCCTGGCCGATCTCGTCCGCAGCCGCGCCGAGACCGATTCCGGGCGCGAGATGCTCGTGTGCGGCGAGCGGTCCCGGTCCTGGGCGCAGGCCCTGGACGCGGCCGGCCGTCTGGCCGCCTACCTGCACGGCCGCGGTGTCGTCGCCGGCGACCGCGTGCTCGTCATGGGCCGCAACAGCGACTGGCACGTGCTCGCGTTGCTCGCCGCCGCGGGGCTCGGTGCCGTGTTCGTCCCCGTCAACCCGGATTTCAAGGTGGAGGAGGCGGCCTACGTCCTGCGCCAGTCGGGTGCCCGGGCCGTCCTCTGCGACGAGGTCGCCGCAGCGACCGCCGAGGCGGCGCGCGCCGAGGTCGACGAGGACGTCTGGATCGAACGGCTCGGCGAGCACCTGCTCACCGCAGAGCCGATGACGCTCGGTGGCGACCCGGAGGCGCCGTGCGTGATGATCTACACCTCCGGAACCACCGGTTTCCCCAAGGGCGTCCTGCACTCTCAGCAGAGCGTGATCGCCGCGGGGGAGAGCTTCGTGGAACGGGTGCAGCTGCAGCCGCACGACCGGGTCCTGGCGATCCTTCCGCTCTTCCACGTCAACGGACTGCTCTACTCGGTGGCGGGCGCGCTCGCCGCGGGCGCGACGCTGCTGGTGGAGCCGAAGTTCTCGGCGTCGAACTTCTGGACGACCGTGACGACGCTGTGCGCGACGCAGGTCAACATGATCGAGGCGATCAGCGCGATCCTGCTCAACCGACCCGAGAGCGAGTACGTTTCCGAGCACGGGCTGCGCAAGATCTACGGGATCCGGCAGGCGAGCATGCAGGCCTTCCGCGACCGGTTCGGTGTGCCGCACCTGGTGGGCGGCTACGGCATGACGGAGATCCCCGGCATCCTGAGCACCCCCTACGACGGCGAGACTCCGAAGGGCAGCATGGGCCGGTTGTGCCGGCATCCCGATCCCGCGCGGCCGTGGGCCAAGTGCCGGATCGTCGACGACAACGGCGCCGACGTCCCCGACGGAACGGTCGGCGAACTGTGGGTGAACACGCCCATCGTGATGCTCGGCTACTTCCGTGAACCCGAGCAGACCGCCGATTCCTTCGACGGCGGCTGGTTCAAGACCGGCGACCTCGTCCGCCGCGACGAGGACGGGTGGTTCTACTTCGTCGCCCGCAAGAAGGACATCATCCGCCGGCGCGGGGAGAACATCTCCGGCGCCGAACTCGACCGGGTCGTTGCCGAGCATCCGGAGATCGTGCTCGCCGCGGCTGTCGGCGTGCCCTCCGAAATGGGTGACGACGACATCCTGCTCGTGGTGACCAGGCGAACGGATTCGCAACTGACAGAACAGGAAGTCGCCGACTTCTGCAGCACACGACTGGCCCGGATCAAGCGACCGCGCTACGTCGTGTTCACCGACGACATGCCTCTCACCCCCACCGGAAAGGTCGCGAAACACCGGTTGCGCGCGGACGCCACGCTCCGCGACCGCGCCTGCGAAGTCGACCTCGTAACCGCCGAACAGTAAGCCCGCACCGTCGTCGGTGACGACGCGCAGCCACCCGTCGAACCGGTCAGCGTGACCGACGGTGGCCACAGAAAGGACCGAGCAATGACCGAGACCCTCGCACCACGCACCGCATCCTTCGTCTGGGACGACCCGATCGGCCGGATCCACGAATTCCTGGTCGGCGACTTCACGTCCTCGCCGCTGGTGCAACGTGCCCGCGACCTCGTTCCGACGCTGAAGGAGCGCGCGGCACGCCAGGCGCAGCAGGACCGCATCCTGCCGGAGACGATCGAGGACATGCAGCGGGCAGGGTTCTTCCAGATGCTGCAGCCGCGTTCCCACGGCGGTTTCGAACTGTCGCCGATCGAATCGTTCGAGGTGACTTCGATTCTCGCGGAGGGAGATCCGTCCGTCGGCTGGGTCCTGGGCGTGGTCGCCATCCACCACTTCCACCTCGGCTTCTTCGACGAGCGTGCCCAGTCGGACGTCTGGTCGACGGACCACACCACGCTGGTCAGTTCGCCGTACGCGCCGCAGACCGCGAAGCGGGTGGACGGCGGCTACCTCCTGTCCGGCCGCTGGTCGTTCTCGTCGGGCAGCGACTACTGCGAATGGGCGCTGCTCGGCGCGAACGTCGAAGGCGAGCCGACCCCCGGACCCGGACCGCTGGGCAGCCACGTGCTGCTGCTCCCGCGCAAGGACTACGAGATCGTCCACAACTGGGACGTCTCGGGCCTGCGCGCTACGGGTAGCAACGACATCGTGGTCGAGAACGCCTTCGTCCCCGACCACCGCAGCCTGACCTGGAACGAGGTGCACGACGGAACGGCACCGGGGCTCGCGCTCAACGACGGGCTGCTGTTCAAGCTCCCGTTCTTCCAGGTCTTCTCCCGCGCCACCCAGGCTCCCACCGCGCTCGGCGCACTGAAGGGCATGGCCGACGCCCTGGCCGACTTCATCCGGAGCAAGGGACGCAAGGGTGTCGATCCTGCTGCTGCCCTCGCACTCGCCGAGGCGTACTCGTTCATCTCGGAGGCGAAGGGACGGCTGTACGCGAACTACGGTGCGGTGATCGCCGAAGCGACCGGCGGTGCCGCGGTTTCGCCCGAGCGGCTCGAGGAGTTCCGGTTCCAGTCGGCGTACATCCCCGCGCGCGCCGCCCGGTACGGCACCGAGCTGTACCGCGTCGCGGGTGGCACCGGTATCTACAACACCCGGCCGTTCGGGCGGTACCTCACGGACCTGATGGCCACGCAGACCCACGCCATCAACAACTTCCAGGCCCGGGCGATGGACTGGATGGGTCCGCAGCTCGACATCACGGGTTCGTTCGTCTCGAAGCCGGACGGCGTGGTGCCGAACGCGATTCGGCGCTGAGCCGCCGGCGAGCACTGCTCGGCCCGGGTACCGATACGGTGCCCGGGCCGATCTGCTTTTCGGCGGTCCGTCTATTCGCTCAGCCCGTCCAGGTTCTCGCGGAAGCGCCGCAGCATTTCGTTGAACTTCTTGATCTCCCGCGGTGTGAAGCCCGACAGCACCTGCTTCTGGCGAGCGAGCACATCCTCGAGCATGCGGTCGTGGAGCTCGTATCCCTCCGGCGTCAGATGCCACAGGCGGCTCCGCGGATTCGTGCCGTTCGCTATCGCCTCGGCCAGGCCGAGCTTCTCGAGCTTGCTCAACGCGCGGCTCACGGCACCCTTGTCGTAGCCGACCGCGGGGCTGGCCGCGGTCACCGGGACATCCGGTTCCTTGCACAGCATCACCAGCATTCGCCATTCCATCGCGCTGATGCCGAATTTGTTCTGGTAGTGCCGGGAGGCGCTCCGGTTGAAACTGTTGGCGGCCCACACCAGAAGGACCGTCGGATTGTTGTCGAGATTGAGCGACTTCGAGCCGGAGCCGTCGCTGCGCTCGACGTCCTCGACAAAGAATTCATCGAGCGCGTCGGCCATGCGTTGCCCTTTCGGTTTCGGCTCGAACCGACGATCTCGGTGAACCGGACAGGAATCAGTTCTTGTTTCGTCAACAGTTTAAGGGCATTTCGGCGATTGCCAAGAGGCTGCAGCTGTTTGCCCACCCGAAGTTCCGGGGTGAGTGCCGGGTGAGTGAAGTCACGGGGCCGCACCGGTGACCTCGCCGCCGCGCACGGGACAATGGACACCCGTGACTCTCACCGACATCGCGCACCCACCCACCGGGTCCGGAACCGTCCGCAGCCGCGCCCTCGCGGTGTTCGCGCTGGCGCTGGGTGGCTTCGGAATCGGCACCACCGAATACGTCGCGATGGGACTGCTCCCCGAAATCGCCGCCGACCTCGGTATCACCGAGCCCACCGCCGGCCACACCATCTCCGCGTATGCGCTCGGCGTCGTCGTCGGCGCACCGCTGTTCGCGGTGCTCGCCGCCCGAATGCCCCGTAAGACGCTGCTCGCCGCCCTGATGGCGGTCTTCACGCTCGGCAACGCCGCCTCGGTCACGGCCTCGGGCTACGGGCTCCTCGTCGCGGCCCGTTTCCTCGCCGGCCTGCCGCACGGGGCCTACTTCGGGGTGGCCGCGCTGGTCGCCGCGCACCTCGCCGGTCCCCGGCGCCGCGCCCGGGCCGTCGCCCAGGTGATGCTGGGCCTGTCCGTCGCCAACGTCGTCGGTGTGCCCGCTGCGTCGTGGCTCGGGCAGGCCCTCGGCTGGCGGACGGCGTTCGGCCTCGTGGTCGTCATCGGCGCCGCGACCGTCGCGGCCATCACCGCCTGGATACCGAAGGTCTCGATGCCCGCCACCAACCCGATCACCGAACTCGGTGCGCTGCGGCGACGGCAGGTGTGGCTTACGTTGATCGTCGCGACCGTCGGTTTCGCCGGGTGCTTCGCCGTCTACACCTACCTGGCGACCACCCTCACCGACGTCACCGGCGTCGCCCGCTCGACGGTCCCGATCGGGCTGGCCGTGTACGGCGCGGGCATGGTTGCGGGCAGTCTCGCCGGCGGTCGCATCGCCGACCGTGCGCTGATTCCCGGCCTGATCGGCGGCATGCTCGTCTACGCCGCGCTGCTCGGCCTGTTCGTCGCCGGCGCTCACCATCCGGTCGCGGCGTTCGTGCTGCTATTCCTCATCGGCGCGACCAACGCCTCACTGATCCCGGGGCTGCAGACCCGCCTCATGGACGTCGCCGCCGACGCCCAATCCCTCGCCGCGTCCCTGAACCACGCCGCGCTCAATGCCGCGAATGCGCTGGGCGCGTGGCTGGGTGGCCTCGTCATCGCCGCCGGGTTCGGCTATACGGCGCCCGCCGCGGTCGGAGCCGTACTCGCGCTCGCAGGGGTCGCGGTCCTCACATTCTCCGTCCGCCTCGACACCCTCCCACCGGACCGGATCCGTCGACTGCGTCGGATACGGTGACCGGCGTGCCTCGCATCATCACCACCGTCAACGTCAACGGCGTGCGCGCCGCGGCCACCAAGGGCCTGCTCGAATGGCTCGCGGGGTCGGCCGCGGACATCGTGTGCCTGCAGGAGGTCCGCGCGACCGAGAAGCAGTTCCACGCGGCGATCGCGCCCGCCCTCGCCGCCGGATGGCAGGTCGTCGGCGCCGAATCCTCCGCGAAGGGCCGGGCCGGTGTCGCGATCATGTCCCGGGTTCCCGCGGACGCCGTCCGCGTCGGCTTCGGCGACGAGAGCTTCGCCGACACCGGCCGCTACCTCGAGGCCGACTTCGGCGACCTGACGGTCGGGAGCCTCTACCTGCCGACCGGCGAAGCGGAAACCCCGAAGCAGGACGAGAAGGAGCGCTTCATGAAGTCGCTCGCCGCCTACCTGGGGGACCGCGCCGCCGAGGTCGTCGAGGCGGACCGGCACATGCTCGTGTGCGGCGACTGGAACATCGCGCACACGGAACGGGACATCAAGAACTGGAAGGGCAACATCCGCAAGTCCGGGTTCCTGCCGCACGAACGCGAATGGGTCGGCGATCTCCTCGCGACCGGTCAGTGGCGCGATGTCGTGCGCGAGCACCACGGCGATGTCCCCGGCCCGTACTCGTGGTGGTCGTACCGGGGCAAGGCCTTCGACACCGACGCGGGCTGGCGGATCGACTACCACCTGGTGACCCCGGCACTCGCCGACCGGGTGACCGCGGCCCGCGTCGAACGGGCCGCGACATATGCCGAACGCTGGTCGGACCACGCGCCGGTGACGGTCGAATTCCGATGATCCGGCACCGGGTGAACCGGCACTGCAAGGCGGCCCTGCTCGCGCTGCTGTCCGCGATCGTCGCCCTGTTCGTCACGGCCTGCGGATCCGCGGGCACCGACACCGGCACGACCGTCGCGCCGCTGCTGTCCGTTCCCTCCTCGACAGCACAGCCGTCCGGGACGGCACAGCCGAACGGCGACACCGTCACCTGCGAGCCGGAAGGTCCGATCCCCGACTACGTCTGGGACACCCTCGAGCTCATCGACGCGGGGGACTGGCCACCGGACGACGCCCCGGGCACCCAGGGCGGTCGCCGGTTCGGCAACTACGAGGGCGAGCTGCCCACCGTCGGCGACGACGGGCGACCGGCGGCCTACCAGGAATGGGACGTCAACCGGAAGAAGCCCGGGCGCAGCCGCGACGCCGAACGCATCGTCACCGGTGCGGACGGATCGGCGTGGTACACCGCCGACCACTACGAGTCGTTCACGAGGATGTGCTGATGCGAGCCGACCTGACCCTGCTCGAGACCACCCGATCCGGGGCAGCGGACCTCGAGGAACAACTGCGGCAGGACGGGCGCGTCGTGCACCTGCGCGGCCGGAAGATGACGACCCTCCGGCAGCTGTTCGACGAGTTCGCCGCGGCGCTGCAGTTCCCGTACTACTTCGGTGCGAACAAGGACGCGTTCGACGAGTGCCTGTCCGAGGTCTGCGAGGCCGCCGCGCCGTCGGTACTGGTATTCGACGCACACGAACTGCTCACAGGAGAACCGGACCAGCTGGCGTGGTTCGTCGCGGTGCTCGGGCAGATCCCGCTGCGGGTGATCCTGCAGGTTCCGCCGCAGCACGCCGACGCCGTGGCCGAGCGATTCGCCGCGGCCGGACACGGCGACCTCGGTCGCAGCGCCGAACCCGGTGCGTGACAGTATCGAGAGCATGTCGAGCACTGCAGATCAGAACGCCACCGCGCCGACCGCCCGGCCTCGGGTGCTGTCCGGCATTCAGCCCACCTCGGATTCCTTCCATCTCGGGAACTTCCTCGGTGCGCTGCAGCAGTGGGTTCCGATGCAGGACGAGTTCGACGCCTACTACTTCATTCCCGACCTGCACGCGATCACCGTGCCGCAGAATCCGAAGGAGCTGCGCAAGCGGGTGCTGGTCTCGGCGGCGCAGCTCCTGGCCGTGGGCATCGACCCCGAGAAGTCGGTGCTGTTCGTGCAGAGCCACGTGCCCGAGCACGTCGAACTGTCCTGGGTGCTGACCTGCATGACCGGCTTCGGTGAGGCCAGCCGGATGACGCAGTTCAAGGACAAGTCCGCGAAGCAGGGCACCGAGCACGCCGGGGTCGGCCTGTTCACCTACCCGATGCTCATGGCCGCGGACATCCTGCTCTACCGCGCGCAGAAGGTCCCGGTCGGCGAGGATCAGCGCCAGCACCTCGAATTGACCCGCGACCTCGCGCAGCGTTTCAACAAGCGCTACGGCAAGACCTTCGTCGTCCCCGAGCCGCACATCGTCAAGGGCACCGCGAAGATCTACGACCTGCAGGACCCGACGTCGAAGATGAGCAAGTCGGCCGAGACCGCGGCCGGCCTGATCAACCTGCTCGACGACCCGAAGGTGTCCGCGAAGAAGATCAGGTCGGCCGTCACCGACAACGAACGGGAGATCCGCTTCGACCGCGAGGCCAAGCCCGGCGTGAGCAACCTGCTCACCATCCAGTCGGCGCTCTCCGGCCGCGACATCGACGATCTCGTCGCCGGATACGAGGGCAAGGGCTACGGCGATCTGAAGAACGACACCGCCGCGGTGCTCACCGAGTTCGTGACGCCGCTGCGGGCGAAGGTCGACGAGTACCTGTCCGACGAAACCGAACTGCTCAAGATCCTGTCGAACGGCGCGGACCGTGCGCGCGACGTCGCTTCCCGGACACTTGCCCAGGTCTATGACAAGGTGGGATTCCTGCCCCGCAAGTAGAAGGAGCGTCACGGATGGCCGGCGCGAGCGACGAGAAGAAACCCGGTTTCCTCGATCGGCAGCGTGCCGCCCATCCCTGGCTCGACCACACGATCCGGACCGGGCTGCGCTACCAGGAGCACAAAGGCGACTACTACGCCGCCGGTATCACGTACTTCACGGTGCTGGCTCTCGTGCCGATCCTCATGGTGGCGTTCTCGATCGCCGGTTTCGTGCTCGCCGGCCGACCCGAGATGATCGAGCAGATCCAGGACGCGATCGCCGAGAACATCCCCGGGCAACTCGGTGACACCGTGCAGAGTCTGATCGCGTCGGCGATCAACTCGCGCGGCGCCGTCGGCGTGATCGGGCTGCTCACCGCGTCGTACGCGGGACTCGGCTGGATGGCGAACGTGCGTGACGGCCTCACCGCGATGTGGGACCACCCGCGCGACAAGGGCAACTTCGTGGTCTCCAAACTGCGGGACGGGGCGTCGCTGCTGGGTCTCGGTCTCGCCATGCTCGTCTCGCTCGGGTTGTCGGCGCTGAGCAGCGGCCCGATCATGTCCAGGCTCGTCACGCTGCTGAACATGGAGAACCTCCTCGGGATCGGCGTCGCGTTGCGGATCGCCGCGCTGGTCTTCGCGCTGGGCGCGACCTGGGCGGTGTTCACGTGGGTGATCGCGCGGCTGCCCCGCGAACCGGTCACCTTTCGTAGCGCCGCGCAGGCCGGTCTGATCGCCGCGATCGGATTCGAAGTGCTCAAGCAGGCCGGGTCGATCTATCTCGAGATCGTGCTGAACGGGCCCGCCGGCGTCGCCTTCGGCCCGATCCTCGGTCTGCTCATCTTCTCCAACCTGACGGCGAAGCTGCTGCTGTTGTGTACGGCGTGGGCGGCGTCGAAGAAGGAGAATCTGGCCTTGGCGCACGTGCCCGCGCCGGAATCGGCGACGATCACTCCGCGGCTCGAGGTGCACCAGGGTCCCGGGGTGCGGGGGAGCATCGCGCTCCTCGGCGCGGGCATTCTGGGTGGCGCGCTGCTCGGGTCGCGCCGACGCGCCCGGAGATGACCGGCGAAGTCGAGGGGCCGGCGGATCAGCCCGCCGCCTCGTCCTGGCACGCCTCGTAGCCTCCCGCGACGAAGGTCGTCGCGGAGCAGTACACGGCGGTCGGATAGTACGGTCCCATCACCGTCGCGGGGTCGGCTCCGGTCGCCTGGGACGCCTGGATGGACTGCGGGTAGAACGCCGGCGTCGGCAGCATGTAGCGCAGGAACAGCACCTTCTTCGGTACCGTCGTATCGCCCCACGGCAGCACCGTCACGGTCGGATCGGCGACCGAGGTGAGATCGGCGGGCGCGGCGACCGCGTAGGTGTAGTAGCCCGATTCGTCGAGCGCGGTCTCGAAGTCGGCCCCGCACGCCACCACCGGATAGGGCGAGACCCGATCGTTCTGGCACAGCGACCAATACCGCACCTGCTGATCCGGGTCGGTCGCCGGGACACCCGCGCGGGTGTCCGGGAACAGCGGCGCCTTCCCGCGGACGACCACGATCCTGCCCGGCTGGTAGGTCAGTGCCGTTCCGAGATACTTGTTGTCCCCGTTGGGAAACAGACCGGACGAGCTGGCCGGGTTCACGAACACCGTCTCCGGTGTGTCGCCGGGGAACGCGCCGCTCGCGGCACCGGCGATGACCTGATCGAAACCTGCCTGCGCGAGCTGCGAGACGGGTCCCGTGTAGGAGTTCGGGTCGAACGGCTGCTCGCACGGCTGCCGCGGAACGGTCGCCCCACCGACCCGCATCGTCGCCTCGGGCAGGGGCACACCGCCGCTGGGGGAGGCGGCGTCGTCGGGCACGTAGACGCGGATGATCAGGAAACCCACCGGGGTGCTCTGACCGGCCGGCAGAGCCTGAATCTCGTTGCGCGCGTGGTCGGCCGGGCCGGTGACGATGGTGGCGTGCCATTGGCGTTGCACAGGGGGGAGGGTCCGTGCCGACGCGTCCGTGAACGGATTGCTGCTGCCAGGGTCGGGGTCGATCTGGTTGTCGCGCAACGTATCCACGGTGTCGAAGTTCGTGCCGTAGGTGTTGAGCGAGAAGTACCGGGCGTACGGGTAGGTGCCGGACAGTTCGATCGAGTCGCCCGGCCCCAGCGCATAGGGCAGGACCCAGTAGGTGGCGTTCACGTCCGGAAACGCGACGTTCAGCACCGTCTCGTTCGACATGAACCGCCACGCGCACAGGGGAGTATCGGCGGTCGCGGCCGGAGGCAGGGCGACCGTGACGGCGGCGCACAGGAACGCGACGAGGGCAACGATCCGGGCGCAGGCAGATCGAGAGCGATTGTCGGACACGGGGACTCCGTTCGTCGCCTCCACGATAACCGCGGTTCGCCCAGAACGGACCGGGTTTCGGTGAACAAGATCATTCGATTCGGTTACATCGGCTGACGCGGTGGCGGATCGGCCGTACTGTCGGGTCCATGAAAGCCGTTCAGTACACCGAGATCGGTGCGGAGCCGGTCGTCGTCGAGATCCCCACACCGTCCCCCGGCCCGGGGGAGGTGCTGCTGAAGGTCACCGCCGCGGGTCTGTGCCACTCCGACATCTTCGTGATGGACCTGCCCGCGGACGGATACGTCTACGGGCTTCCGCTGACGCTGGGCCACGAGGGGGTCGGCACGGTCGCCGAACTCGGCGCGGGCGTCGACGGCGTCGCGGTCGGGGACACGGTCGCCGTGTACGGGCCGTGGGGCTGCGGTTCCTGTCACGCCTGCGCTCGTGGCCACGAGAACTACTGCACGCGCGCCGCCGACCTCGGGATCACCCCGCCGGGGCTCGGTTCTCCCGGTTCCATGGCCGAATACATGATCGTCGATTCGGCCCGGCACCTCGTGCCCATCGGTGATCTCGACCCGGTCGCGGCGGCTCCGCTGACCGACGCCGGTCTGACCCCGTACCACGCGATCAACCGGGTGCTGCCGCTGCTGGGCCCCGGATCCACCGCGGTGGTGGTCGGTGTGGGCGGGCTCGGTCACGTCGGGATCCAGATCCTGCGGGCGACCGGCGCGGCCCGGGTCGTTGCACTGGACGTCGACGACGACCGTCTCGAACTGGCCCGCACGGTGGGCGCCGACGTGGCGATCCGGTCCGATGCGAGTGCGGCCGCCGCGATCCGCGAACTGACCGGCGGGCAGGGCGCCACCGCGGTGTTCGACTTCGTCGGCGCGCAGTCGACGATCGACATGGCGCAGCAGGTCGTCGCGATCGACGGGCACATCTCGATCGTCGGAATCCACGCCGGCGCGCATGCGAAGGTCGGGTTCTTCCTCGTACCGTTCGGTGCCTCCGTCGTGACGCCGTACTGGGGGTCCCGCACCGAGCTGATGGAGGTGATCGCCCTCGCCCGCGCCGGCAGACTCGAGATCCACACCGAGACGTTCACTCTCGACGAGGGGCCCGAGGCGTACCGGCGGCTGCGGGAAGGCACCATCCTCGGCCGCGGTGTGGTCGTACCCGGCTGAGTCCGCCCGGCGGAACAGCGTCGCGGAAACGCAGAACGCGGGCCCGGCCCCCGAAGGGCCGGACCCGCGTTCCGTGTTGCAGTTCCCTGTGACAGGGAGGGTCAGCGAGCGAACAGCAGCGCGCGCTTGACCTCCTGGATCGCCTTCGTCACCTGGATGCCACGGGGGCACGCGTCGGTGCAGTTGAAGGTGGTGCGGCAGCGCCACACGCCGTCCTTGTCGTTGAGGATGTCGAGACGCTCGGCGGCACCCTCGTCACGCGAGTCGAAGATGAACCGATGCGCGTTGACGATCGCGGCGGGGCCGAAGTACGACCCGTCGCTCCAGTACACCGGGCACGACGTGGTGCAGCACGCGCACAGGATGCACTTGGTGGTGTCGTCGAAGCGGGCGCGGTCGGCCTGCGACTGGATCCGCTCGCGGGTCGGCTCGTTGCCCGTCGTGATGAGGAACGGCTTGACGGCACGGAACGCGTCGAAGAACGGCTCCATGTCGACGACCAGGTCCTTCTCGACCGGCAGGCCGCGGATCGGCTCGACGGTGATGGTCACCGGCTTGCCGTCCTTGGGCAGCATGTCCTTCATGAGGATCTTGCAGGCCAGGCGGTTGACACCGTTGATCCGCATCGCGTCGGAGCCACACACGCCGTGCGCGCAGCTGCGGCGGAAGGTGAGGGTTCCGTCGAGGTAGCCCTTCACGTACAGCAGCAGGTTGAGCATGCGGTCGCTGGGCAGCGCCGGCACCTGGAACGAATCCCAGTGCTGACCCTTGCCGTCCTCGGGGTTGAACCGGGCGATCTTGAGGGTGACCATGACGGCGCCCTCGGGAACCGGAGGCAGTTCCGCGGCGACGGCGTCGTTCTTCTCGAGAGTAGTCATCAGTACTTCCGCTCCATCGGCTCGTACCGGGTCTGGACCACCGGCTTGTAATCCAGGCGGATTTCGGAGATCAGATCCTGGCCCACCTTGTACGCCATGGTGTGCTTCATGTAGTTCGCGTCGTCACGATTCGGGTAGTCCTCGCGAGCGTGGCCGCCGCGCGATTCCTTCCGGTTGAGGGCGCCGACCACGGTGACCTCGGCCATCTCGAGCAGGAAGCCGAGCTCGACGGCCTCGAGTAGGTCGCTGTTGTAGCGCTTGCCCTTGTCGTGAACCGTGATGTTCTTGTAGCGCTTCTTCAGATCGTGGATGTCCTCGAGGGCCTTGGTGAGGGTCTCCTCGGTGCGGAACACCGACGCGTTGTTGTCCATCGACTGCTGCAGGTCGCGACGGATGTCGGCGACGCGCTCCTTGCCGCCCGCGTGGAGGATGCGGTCGAGCCACTCCTCGACGTAGGTCGCGGGGTTCTCGGGCAGCTCGACGAACTCGGTGCTGTTCGCGTACTCGGCGGCAGCGATGCCGGCGCGACGGCCGAACACGTTGATGTCGAGCAGCGAGTTGGTGCCGAGGCGGTTGGCGCCGTGCACGGACACGCAGGCGCACTCGCCGGCGGCGTACAGGCCCTTGACGATCTCGTCGTTGTTGCGCAGGACCTCGCCCTGGACGTTGGTGGGGATACCACCCATCACGTAGTGGCAGGTCGGGTACACCGGGACGAGCTCGGTGACCGGGTCGACGCCGAGGTAGGTGCGCGCGAACTCGGTGATGTCCGGGAGCTTCTCCTCGAGGACGTCCTCACCGAGGTGCGTGACGTCGATGTAGACGTAGTCCTTGTTCGGACCGGCACCGCGGCCTTCGAGCACCTCGAGCACCATCGACCGGGCGACGATGTCGCGAGGCGCGAGGTCCTTGATGGTGGGGGCGTAGCGCTCCATGAACCGCTCGCCGTCGGCGTTGCGGAGGATGCCGCCCTCACCGCGGACGGCCTCGGAGATGAGGATGCCGAGGCCCGCGAGTCCCGTCGGATGGAACTGGTGGAACTCCATGTCCTCGAGCGGCAGGCCCTTGCGGAAGATGATGCCCAGCCCGTCACCGGTGAGGGTGTGCGCGTTGGACGTCGTCTTGTACATGCGGCCCGAACCGCCGGTGGCGAACACGATCGACTTCGCGTGGAAGACGTGGATCTCGCCGGTGGCGAGCTCGTACGCGATGACACCGGTGGCGACGGGACCGTCCTCGGTCTCGGTCAGCGCGATGTCCAGGGCGTAGAACTCGTTGAAGAACTCGACGTCGTGCTTGACGCAGTTCTGGTACAGCGTCTGCAGGATCATGTGGCCGGTGCGGTCGGCGGCGTAGCACGCGCGACGGACCGGGGCCTTGCCGTGGTCACGGGTGTGACCACCGAAGCGGCGCTGGTCGATCTTGCCTTCGGGGGTGCGGTTGAAGGGGAGACCCATCTTCTCCAGGTCCAGCACCGCGTCGATGGCTTCCTTGGCCATGATCTCGACGGCGTCCTGGTCGGCGAGGTAGTCGCCGCCCTTGACGGTATCGAAGGTGTGCCATTCCCAGTTGTCTTCTTCGACGTTGGCCAGCGCGGCACACATGCCGCCCTGCGCGGCACCGGTGTGGCTGCGGGTCGGGTAGAGCTTGGTCAGAACCGCGGTGCGGGCGCGGGGGCCGGCCTCGATGGCCGCGCGCATACCGGCGCCGCCGGCACCGACGATGACCACGTCATAACGATGTTCCTGCATGAAGTCTTGGCTCCCCTAGCTCGCAACGATGTTGGGGTCGAATGTGAAGATCACGTAGGTGCCCAGGCCCATGATCAGGATCATCGACACTGCGAGGATCGTGTTGAGCCAGAAACGGGTCGAGTCCTTGCGCGAGTAGTCGGCGATGACGGTGCGCAGACCGTTGCCGCCGTGCAGCTGCGCGAGCCACAGCATCGACAGGTCCCAGAACTGCCAGAACGGGCTGGACCAGCGACCGGCGACGAACGCGAAGTTGATGCGGTGCACGCCCTCGTCGAGCATCAGCATGATGAACAGGTGGCCGAGCACGAGGATGATCAGTGCGAGGCCGGACAGGCGCATGAACAGCCAGGCGTAGAGCTCGAAGTTGTTCTTGGCCTGACGACGCGGCGAGCGCGGGTTGTCGAGGCCGGCCGGACGGTCGTAGGCCGTTCCGAGAGTCTTCGCTTCACTCATGTCAGTGCCCCGCAAACATGTTGTAGAAGATGCGTCCGGCCGCGGGGATCATCACCACGAACCAGATCGCCAGGATCGTCCAGAGCATCACGCGCTGGTACTGCGGTCCCTTCGACCAGAAGTCGACGAGCATGACACGCAGGCCGTTGAGCGCGTGGTAGAGAACCATCGCCACGAGCGCCAGCTCCATCAGGCCGACGATCGGGTTCTTGTAGGTTTCGATGACACTGTCGTAGGTCTCGGGGTTGACCCGGACGAGTGCCGTGTCCAGAACGTGGACGAAAAGGAAGAAGAACGTGGCCACGCCTGTGATCCGGTGCAGAACCCAGGACCACATTCCGGGATCTCCCCGGTAAAGCGACCGTGTGCGCCCCGCCGGTGCGGGGGCGGCTTCAGTCGTGCTGCTCATCGAGTGCTGTGCCTCCAACGTCAATGGTGGACGCGTCGAGCCGCTGTAGCCTGTGGGGGATTCCGCAGTACGGGCCCGACGAGAACCTGAACCGACTTGTTCAGACTCTAAACCCATCGGAATCGTGGGAACTAATCTCCTTCGCGATTCGTACCGGCCCGAAATGCTAAGTTAGGTTTGCCTTTCCAACTGTGATCTGGTGCGGTGGGGGCCACCGAACGTCGTCTTCGCCACCGTGACAGGATGGTCAACCATGGTGGACGTGGAGTGGGAAACGTTGCGCGCCAAGGCACATGAAGCGATGGGGCGTGCGTACGCGCCGTACTCGCGGTTCCCGGTGGGGGCTGCCGCTCTCACCGCCGACGGCGCGGTTGTGAGTGGGTGCAATGTGGAAAATGTCTCACATGGGGTGGGACTTTGTGCCGAATGCGTACTCGTCGGTAACTTCGTTTCCGGTGGTGGCGGACGGTTGCGAGCGATCTCGGTCTGCGACGCCCGCGGCGCCGTTCTGATGCCCTGCGGGCGCTGCCGCCAGCTCCTCATCGAGCACGGCGGACCCGACCTGCTCGTCGACACGTCCCGAGGGCCGCGGCCCATGTCCGAGCTGCTGCCCGACGCGTTCGGGCCCGATGATCTTGCGGCCGTGCATCCGACGGGAGGCGATCGTGCCTGACATCGTCTCCGTGATCCGGCACAAGCGCGACGGTCTGGAACTGACCGGCGCCGAGATCGACTGGGTGATCAGAGCGTTCACCCACGACATCGTCGCCGACGAACAGATGGCGGCTCTCGCGATGGCCATCTGGTTCCGCGGCATGACCCGCGCCGAGACCGCCCGCTGGACGACCGCGATGATCGACTCCGGACGGCGTCTCGACTTCACCGGGTTGGGCCTGCCCACCGTCGACAAGCACTCCACCGGCGGTGTCGGCGACAAGATCACGCTGCCGCTCGCACCGCTCGTCGCGGCGTGCGGGGCTGCGGTGCCGCAGTTGTCCGGACGCGGACTCGGATACGCCGGCGGCACCCTCGACAAACTCGAATCGATTCCCGGCTGGCGCGCCGACCTCGACACCGTCGAGATGGCCGAGCTCCTCACCGATCCGGCGATCGGCGCGGTCGTGTGCGCACCCACCGAGGACCTGGCCCCGGCCGACCGCAAGCTCTATGCGCTGCGCGACGTCACCGGCACCGTCGAATCGATCCCGCTCATCGCCAGTTCGATCATGAGCAAGAAGATCGCCGAAGGAGCGGGCGCGCTCGTTCTCGACGTCAAGGTCGGCTCCGGCGCCTACATGACCGAGCTGGGCGAGGCACGCGAACTCGCGCGCACGATGGTCGAGCTCGGCAGCGACGAAGGCCTGCCCACCGTCGCGTTGATCACCCGCATGGACACCCCGCTCGGGCGCACGGCGGGGAATGCGCTCGAGGTACGCGAGGCTGTCGAGGTTCTCGCCGGTGGCGGACCGCCCGACGTCGTGGAGCTGACCCTGGCGCTGGCGCGGGAGATGCTCGCTCTCGCCGGGATCGACGGCGTCGACCCCGCCGAGCGGCTGAAGGACGGCTCGGCGATGGACCGATGGCGCGCGATGATCGCCGCGCAGGGAGGCGACCCGGACGCTGCGTTGCCCACCGCCGCGTACACCGAGACCCTGCGTGCGGACTCCGACGGCATCCTCACCGGACTCGACGCCATGGCGGTCGGGGTCGCGGCGTGGCGGCTCGGCGCAGGTCGTGAACGGCAGGGGCAGGCCGTGCAGGCCGGCGCCGGTGTCGAGCTGCACGCGAAACCGGGCGAGGCGGTGCGCGCCGGGCAGGTCCTCGCGACCCTGCACACCGATACCCCGGAGAAGATCCCGGCCGCGCTCACCACGCTGCAGGGCGGGGTCCGGATCTCCGCCGAGGCGTCCGACGGAGGGGCACCCGCGGTGCCCGCGCGACCGCTCGTCGTGGAGCGGATCTCCGGGTAGCCGACTACCGTCGGGGCATGAACGAGCTGACTGCCCCGCAGGTGCGTACGGCACCGAAGGTTCTGCTCCACGACCACCTCGACGGTGGCCTGCGACCGGCGACGATTCTGGACCTCGCCGACGCATGCGGCCACACCCTGCCTGCCGATTCCGAGACCGAGTTGGCCGGATGGTTCCGGCGGTCGGCGGACAGCGGTTCGCTGGTGCGGTACCTCGAGACATTCGAGCACACGGTCGCCGTCATGCAGACTGCCGAGGGGCTCGAACGGGTCGCCCGCGAGTGCGTCGAGGATCTTGCCGCCGACGGCGTCGTCTACGCGGAGGTTCGGTTCGCGCCGGAACAGCACCTCGAGTCCGGCCTGACGCTCGACGAGGTCGTCGAACACGTCCTCGAGGGGTTCCGGTCGGGGGAGTCCGCGGTCGCGGCGGCGGGCGGCCGGATCCACGTGGGATGTCTGCTCACCGCAATGCGGCACGCGGCGCGGTCGCGTGAAATCGCCGAACTGGCAGTGCGTTTCCGCGACCGGGGGGTCGCCGGGTTCGACATCGCCGGCGCCGAGGCCGGATATCCGCCCAGCCGGCACCTCGACGCCTTCGAGTACATGCGAGCGTCCAACGCGCACTTCACGATTCACGCGGGCGAAGCGTTCGGGCTCCCGTCGATCCACGAGGCCGTCGCGTTCTGCGGCACCGACCGGCTCGGTCACGGGGTGCGGATCGTCGACGACATCACCGTCGCCGAGGACGGCACCGCGTCGCTCGGTCTGTTGGCGAATTACGTGCGGGACAAGAGGATTCCGCTCGAGCTCTGCCCCAGCTCCAATGTCCAGACCGGCGCGGTGGCCGCGCTCGAGGACCATCCGTTCGATCTGCTCGCGAGGCTGCGGTTCCGCGTCACCGTCAACACCGACAACCGGCTGATGAGCGACACCACGATGACGAACGAGATGATGCGCCTGGTCGAGACGTTCGGCTACGGCTGGGTCGACCTCGAACGATTCACCATCAACGCCATGAAATCGGCGTTCCTGCCATTCGATAAGCGGCTCGAGCTGATCGACGACGTCATCAAGCCCGGCTACGCGGTGTTGATCAGCGCGTAGCGCCCGGTGTGCCTTTGTGGCGGTGGGAGCCGCCACAAAGGCACACCGGCGGCGGAGCCGCCTAGTGCTTGCGGAGCCGTGCCTCGAACTCGCGCTCGAGTTCGCGCCACGCCGCGACCTCGGCGTCGAACGGCGCGCTCGGGGCCAGGCGGCTCGTATCGGGCTCGAGCACGTAGTTGACGAACCAGCCCAGCTCGGTGGAACCGGCGAGCGCGGCGTCGGTGGAGTCGTCGCGGGCGTAGTTCGCGGCATCGGTGAACAACTCGACCGCGAGTTCCAGCTGGTCCGGGTCCACCGCGTCGACGCCCTGCGCGATGTCGTCGGCGATGCCGGTGAGCACGTACACGTTGTCGTCGCTCACCTCGATCTCGAGCGAACCGTCGGTCGCTGCGAGGCGGATCTCGTCGTACGTGCTCACCGCCGCGAGATCGTGGTCGTGACGGTCGGCCAGGTAGCGGGCGAGCGCACGCTCGGAACCGAATACCGAGATCAGGCCGTCTTTGCCGAGGAACAGCGCGTCGTCGTCCAGGTAGCACCGCAGGGTGAACCACGTGCCTTCGCTCGTGATGATCTTGATCGGGTCGATGCCGACCTCGCCCCAGAAGTCGTCGACGAGTTCCTCGTCCTCGTCTTCGTCCACGAACTCGTATTCCTCGTCGTCTTCGCCCTCGACGGTGTCGTCGGCCTCGACGACGTTCTCCTCCGCAGCGACGAGTTCGGACTCGATCTCCGCGACGATCGCGGCGTCGACGTCGGGGGTCGTGACGACGGCGTCGATCGCGTCGATGACGTCGTCCCAGTCCTCGGCGACCGCGGTGCCGACCTGGTTCCACAGGTCGTCGCCGTCGGCACCGTCGAACGCGCTCGCGCCGTGCTGCAGCAGTGTCGCGATCTCGGGCCGGTCGACGAACTTCGTCACCGCCTCGAGATCGCACACCTCACCCAGGCTGCGGACGACGTCGAAGGTGTCCTGGAGCTGGGCGACGATCTCCGGGTCGACATCCTCGGCGACGAGCTCGGGCACCCCGACGATGTCGAACCGATAGGCGTCGTCGGGCTCGAACTCGACGGCCGCGAGCTTCGCGACGACCGGCCAGGTGGGGTGCTCGACGAGATCGTTGTCGGTGTCGGAGCGGACGAACGCGACCAGTTCGGCGACCCCGGGGAACCCGTACAGATCGTCCCCGCGGCCGAGGAACGCCTGCCATTCCTCGCCGTCCTCGCGCCACCGGGGCACCCACAGGGTGACGAGGTTGTCGTCGGTGAGACCGAGCTCGATCGGGACGATGTCTCCAGCCATGGCGGGAAGCCTAGCCACCTCGCGCCCGAAGACATAGCCGGGAGTCGACGAGACCGTCATCACCGGAACGAGTCGCGAAGATCCGAGAGCAACCGGTCGCGTTTCCCGGCTGCGATCCGCGCCGCCTCGTGCGCGGTCGCGAGGATCGCCGCGGACAATTCGGCGGCATCGAGCCGGCACGCCGACTCCTCCAGATGCAGTGCGATCATGCCGCCTCCACCGTCCACGCGTACCCACACCCGGCCGTCCGCGCTCGTCGCTTCCGCCGTCACCTCGCCGAGCCCGGCCATCACGTCCTCGAGCATGCCCAGCCTTTCCCGAGCCCGTTCGACGATCTCGTCGACACGGTGCCCGCTCACACCGACCTCAGCCAGGACGTGGGTTGCCGCTGCTCGTCGTCGGCCTGCTGGACGCGCGCCACCTCGTCCCGGGTGGGCAGGCCCATCCGGTCCAGCAGGGCGTCCGGCATGCCCTGGGCAGCGAGCTCGCCGCGGCGCAGCGCCGCGGCCTCGAGGGTCGCGCGGCGGCTGAGCGCGAGGATCTGCCCGGCCAGGTGCCCGGCCCCGTGGCGCAGTTCGCGGGGATCGATGTGCAGCTCGACCGGCACCCCCTGGTCGGTCGTGCGCACCGAGACGGTGCCCGCCGCATTGGCGGCGGTTGCTGTCGTGATGTTCATATCCGGTTGGACGCACCCGGTCGCCGGCCGGTTCCCTCTCAGCCGGTGGGCCGGTAGAACCCTTCGAAGGCCATGCCGCTGTTGCCGGTGCGGATCGGGGTGACGGCGACGGGATCGCCCGCTTCCACCATGAGGCCGTTGCCGATCACCATCGCGACGTGCCCGTCCCAGACGGCCAGGTCGCCGGGCAGGACCGAGTCCGGAGCGACCGGCATCCCGATGTCCTGCTGCTGGGCCAGCCGGGGAAGCTCGACACCGGCCTGGCCGTAGGCCCACTGGGTCAGCCCGCTGCAGTCGAGTCCCTGTCCCGGGGTGGTTCCGCCCCACACGTACGGGGTGCCCTGCTGGGACAGCGCATGACGCACCGCCGCGGCGGCCGTGGCGTTGGGTGCGGTGGCGACGCTGCCGTCGGGCAGGCGCACCGCGCAGTCCGACGCGGAGCCCGGCCCGACGCCCCTGTCGTCGTAGAACGCGCGGCTGTCGCCGGAACCGGGATCGGTTTCGGACGGTCCCGCTCCCGTGAGGGCCGGCGTCTCCGGCAGCAGGGCGGTGAGCCGGTCGGTGTGCTGTGCCAGTTCGGACGTGACCCGGGCGAGTACGTCGAGGCCTGCCGCGAGATGTTCGAGTGCGGCAGCGAGCATCAGCAGCTGGCCTTGGGGCAGCGCGAGCGCGGGTTCGAGGCTGCGGGCGACCGAACCGAACGAGTCGACGATGCGGGCGATCTCGACGGCGCCGCCGAGGACCGTCGCGGTGCCGTCCACCGCGATCGCGGCGATCTCCATGCCGCGGTCGGCGGCGGCGAGGGTGTCGGCGAGTACCTGCTCGGCGCTGCGGACCGCGGTGTCCGCCGCGGTACCGGTCCAGTCCCACACCAGTTCGGTGAGCGCGGCGCGGCCGATGGCGTGTACGTCCTCCGCAATTGCGGTCCCGGCTCGCAACGCCGCCGCCGGATCGATCGCGGGTGCGGTGCCGGAGCCGAATGCGGTGAGCAGATCCGCCAGCGGAGCCGCGAGCAGATCGGCCCCGATGGTCATCGTCGCGCTCCCGCCTCGGGCGTGCCTGCGGACTGCAGACCCGTGGACCACTCGGCCTCGCGGTTCTCGTAGCCCGCTGCGGTCGCTGCGGCGACCACGGACATGCCGTCGAGTGCGGTCACGAGGCGGGACACGTGCTCTTCGTGCGCGCGATGCGCCGTGACCAGGGCCGCGACGAATCCCGTTCCGATCGGGCCGAGCCCGGTGTCCAGTTGTTCGGGGGCGGCGCCCCGGATCTCGTCGACCGCGCCACGCATTCGTTCTGCCAGGTCTCCCGCCGTACCGCCGAACGCTGCGATGGTCTCCGGGCGTACCTGCACACCGTCCTGCCGAAACTCGCCTCTCACGCCTCACGCCCCTCGATGTCGGATCGAATCGCTCTCGACGGGTTCGACGCATTCGGGCGGCGGCCGGTTCCACCGTTCTATCCTTCGGGCATGGATCCGCTCGTCGTCGATCATCCGCTCGCTGCCTCGCTCCTCACGATCCTGCGCGATGAGCGCAGCGACAACGCCGCCTTCCGGCATGCACTGAGCCGGCTCACCCAGATGCTCGTGTACGAGGCGGTCAGGGACGCGCCGATCGAGCAGTTCGAGGTGCGCACGCCGATCACGACGACCACGGGGGTGCGGCTGAAGCAACCGCCACTTCTGGTCCCGGTTCTGCGGGCCGGTCTGGGCATGGTCGATCAGGCGCACGCGCTGATCCCGCAGGCACAGGTCGGTTTCGTCGGGCTGGCGCGCGACGAGAAGACGTTCGAGCCGGTGCCCTATCTCGAGTCCCTCCCCGCCGATCTGTCCAGGCTGCCGGTGTTCGTGCTGGATCCGATGCTGGCGACCGGTGGATCGATGGTGCACACGATCGAGCTCCTGGTGTCCCGCGGCGCGACCGACATCACCGCGGTGTGCGTGGTGGCGGCGCCGCAGGGTGTCGAGGCGCTCGCGGCGTGCGGGCATCCGGTGCGGTTGGTGACCGCGACGATCGACGAAGGCCTGAACGAGAACAAGTACATCGTTCCGGGCCTCGGCGACGCGGGCGACCGTCAATTCGGGCCGCGATAACGGCCATCGCCTACTCTGCGAAACACGCAGCCGAATCGTGACATCGATGCCCGTTTTGGTGCTTATGGTGCACATGGGGCTGCTGAGACGCGGTTCAGGCGCTGATCCGTTACCAACTCTTCACGATCTTCCTCACGAAATCGCTTGCGGCTCATTACTCTGAGGCGTGCATCACGATCGCTTCACTGTCATCTGTTCGTGAAATGGGGAAACGCGATGGTCCGCAATTCCGTAACGAAATCCCGCCGGCGATTCCGGGCAGCAGCACTGGGGGTGGCTGCCGCCGCGTTCGTGGCGATGGTCAACCCGGGCGCCGCAGGAGCCGCAGTCGACAACGCCCGGTCGATGCCGCTCGACGGCGGCGCCACGATCGAAGTCCTGCAGGCGGACACGTCGATTCAGTCCGTCCCGCCGCTCGACAGCTCACCGTTGAGCGTCGAGTTCTTCAACGACGGTGTCGCCGCCGTCCGGATCACCGGTCCTGGTGCCGACGCGTTCCAGGACACCAAGCTCACCTTGGGCTACCAGATCGGCTATCCGGTCGCGCTGCCCGGCGCGATCGTCCACATCTTCACCCCGAGCCTCAACTGGGGGGTCGGCAACAGCGCCGACTTCGGCATCGATCTCGGATTCGACAACGATGGCGGTGCGGCTCTCGGCCTGGGCCTGGGCCTGGGCACCAGCGCCGAACTCGGGGGCACGATCATTCCCGAGCAGGAGATCGAGGTCGAACTCGAACCGGGCGGCATCACCGAGGTGCCGATCGTCGAGAATCTCGAATTCGACGGCAGCGGCGTCACCGTCCGCATCGCGGGTGTGCACGGTTCCGTGTCCGGGGCGATCGGCCCGGTCACCGTCCGGCCGTTCGCGAAGGCGACCACCTCGAAGGGTGACACCGTCGTCACCTACGGTGTGCCGCAGCGGGTCTGACGACCCAGGCTCAATCGGCCATCCCGGAAGCCCACACGCGCAGCGCCGCCAGCTTGTTGGTGGCGCTGCCGTGGTTTCCGTCCACCGCGACCGCCTGCAGGTAGCACTTGAGTTTCGGTTCGGTGCCGGACGGCCGGACGACGACGCGGACCGACGCGCCCTCGAACACGAGCGCGTCGGTCCGCAGTCGTGTCTCCGCCCGGGCGAGATCGGTCACGGTGACCGCCTCACCCGCGAGTTCGTCCGGCGGCGTGGCCCGCAACGAGGCCATGAGCCGGTCGATCCGCGTGAGGTCGGCGACCCGGATCGAGACCTGATCGGTCAGGTGCACGCCGAACTCGTCGTACAGATCGTCGAGCGCGTCGAGCAGCGTGCGACCCCCCGCCTTCAGGTCCGCCACATAATCCGCGACCACGACCGCCGTCGCGATGCCGTCCTTGTCGCGCACCGCATCCGGGTCGACGCAGTGACCGATCGCCTCCTCGTACGCGTAGACCAGCCCCTCCCCGGCGCGGGCCAGCCACTTGAAGCCGGTGAGGGTCTGCGCGAAGCGGGCGCCGCGCGCGGCGGCGACCTTCCCCAGCAGCGTGGACGACACGATCGTGGTCGCCACCAGCGCTCCCGGGTGAGCTCCCGCGAGGATGTGATCGCCGAGCAGCACGCCGGTCTCGTCGCCGCGCAGCATCCGCCAGCCCTCGACGGCGGGCCGTCGCGAGTCGCTGCCCGCCGGCACCCCCACCGCGCAGCGGTCGGCGTCCGGATCGAGCGCAAGTGCGACGTCTGCGCCGACCTCCTCTGCGAGCGCGAGCAGCGCGTCGGTGGCACCGGGTTCCTCGGGGTTCGGGAACGCCACGGTGGGGAACGCCGGGTCCGGCGCGGACTGGGACGCGACGACGTGCACGTCGGTGAATCCGGCCTGCCGCAACGCCGCGACCGCGGTCTCGCCGCCGACGCCGTGCAGCGCGGTGAGTGCGATCCGCACGTTCCGGTGCGGCGACCGCGGCAGTGTCGCGACCCGCGCGAGGTATCTCTCGACGAGGTCGCCGCCCGAGGGTTTCACGGGCGTACGAGGCACCGCACCGCCGACCGCGTCGATCGCCGCTTCGATCTCGCGGTCCGCGGGGGAGACCAGCTGGGCACCGCCGGTGACGTACACCTTGTAGCCGTTGTCGGCGGCGGGATTGTGCGACGCGGTGATCTGCACCCCGGCGACGGCACCGAGCGCGCGCACCGCGTACGCGGTGACCGGCGTCGGCAGCGGGCGGGGGAGCGCGACCACGTCGAATCCTGCCGCGGCGAGCACCTCCGTTGCCGCGGTGAAGAATTCGGCGGATCCCGTGCGGGCGTCGCGGCCGACGACGACGGTGCCGCCGCCGTGCCCCTGCGCGTCGAGCCAGGCCGCGAGCCCGGCGGTCGTGCGCTCGACGACCGGCACGTTCATGCAGTCCGGGCCGTCGCCGACCGGTCCCCGCAATCCCGCGGTCCCGAAGCGCAGGCTCACAGCCGGGCCGCCAGTTCGCGCAGCAGATCGCCCATGCGGCGGGCCGCGGCCTGCCCGGCGGCCAGGACCTCGGCGTGGTCGAGGTGCTCACCGGTGACGCCGGCGGCCGCGTTGGTCACGAGCGAGATGCCGAGCACGCGTGCTCCCGCGGCGCGCGCGGCGATCGTCTCGTGCACCGTGGACATGCCGACGAGGTCGGCGCCGAGGGTGCGCAGCATCCGGATCTCGGCCGGTGTCTCGTAGTGCGGGCCGGGCAGACCCGCGTACACGCCCTCCGCGAGCGAGGGATCGATCTCGCGGGCGAGGCTGCGCAGGTCGGCGGAGTAGGCGTCGACGAGATCGACGAACTGGGCGCCGACCAGCGGCGACCGGCCGGTGAGATTGAGGTGGTCGGAGATGAGCACGGGTTCGCCGACCTTCAGGTCCGGGCGGATGCCACCGGCGGCGTTGGTGAGAATCACGGTGCGGGCGCCGGCCGCGACGGCGGTGCGCACAGGATGCACGACGCGGCTGAGGTCGTGGCCCTCGTAGGCGTGGATGCGCCCGGCCAGCAACAGCACCGGGGTCCGTCCGACGGTCACCGAATGGACGGTTCCGGGATGACCGGCCGCGGTCGGCGGGGTGAAGCCGGGCAGGTCGTTCATGGGTACGTCCGCGACGGTCGGCCCGAACCGTTCGACGGCGGCGCGCCAGCCCGAGCCGAGCACCACGGCGACCGGGTGGGCGGCCACCCCGGTGCGCTCGGCGAGGACGGCGGCGGCCCGTCCGGCTTCGGCGGGGGGATCGAGGATGGCGTCGGCTGCTCCCATGGCGCATGACCCTAGTGCCAACCTGCTTGTTACTCGCGAGTAGCTATTGGGTCTATCCTCGTGTCCATGCCTTATCTCGAACGTGACGGCGACGTCTTCGTCCTGTACCTCGGCGACCGGGACCGGGAGGTCGACGAGAACCGCTTCCATCCCGACCGGCTGGCCGAGATCGGCGCGCTGCTCGACGAGGTGGAGGCGCACGACGGTCCCGCCGCGCTCGTGACCGCCGCGACCGGAAAATTCTGGAGCAACGGCCTCGACACCGACTGGATCTTCGGGAATCTGCCCGACCTGCCCGGCTATCTCGACACCGTGCACGCGCTGTACGTGCGGATGCTGACCTTCCCCGCCGCGACCGTCGCCGCGATCCAGGGCCATGCGTTCGGCGCCGGCGCGATGCTCGCCCTCACCCACGACTTCGCGGTGATGCGCGCCGACCGCGGCTTCTGGTGCCTGCCCGAGGTGCAGCTCGGTATGCCGTTCACCGTCGGCATGTCCGCGCTGCTGCGCACCCGGCTGACCCCCGCCACCGCGGTCGAGGCCGTCACCACGAGCCGCCGTTACGGAGGCTCCGACGCGCTGGCCGCCGGGATCGTCGCCCAGGCCGTCGACGGGGACGCGGTCCTGGCCGCGGCGGTCGAGCGGGCGGCGGGACTGACCTCGACCCGCAGCGCGAACCTCGGCGTCGTCAAACGGGGCCTGCACGCGCCCCTCGTCGCCGCACTCGAGACGAAGACCGACGAGTCGAACTTCCGCTTCGGCTGACCGTTGGACCGGGCGGTCGGCATGACAGACTGGACGATGTGACGACCGAAGCGGACAGGGTGATCGAGGCGGCGTCCGACGAGCTCATCGCCCTCTCGCATTCGATCCACGCGGAACCGGAACTCGCGTTCGACGAGCACCGCAGTGCCGCAAAGGTCGTCGAGGTCCTGCGCGCCGCGGGATTCGAGATCCGCACGGGGATCGCCGATCTCCCGACCGCGTTCGACGCCCGTTTCGGCAGCGGCGAACTCGTCGTCGGGATCTGCGCCGAGTACGACGCGCTGCCCGGAATCGGTCACGCCTGCGGGCACAACATCATCGCCGCCGCTGCCGTCGGTGCCGGTCTCGGTCTCGCGTCCGTCGCCGATGCCCTGGGAGTCACCGTGCGGGTCATCGGAACCCCCGCCGAGGAGACCGGCGGGGGCAAGGTGCTCATGCTCGAGCGCGGCGTGTTCGACGACGTCGCCGCGGCGATGATGGTGCATCCGGGCCCCTTCGACATCACCGGTGCGACCTCCCTCGCGCTGGCGGACATCGCCGTCAGCTACGAAGGACGCGAGGCGCACGCGTCGGCGGCACCCGAGTACGGACGCAACGCCGCCGACGCCGCGACCGTCGCCCAGGTCGCGATCGGGTTGCTGCGTCAGCACCTCCTGCCGGGCCAGCAGATCCACGGCATCGTCAGCGACGGCGGCACGGCCCCGAACATCGTGCCCGCGCACACCGAGCTGCTGTACTACCTGCGCGCGACGACCGCGGAGTCGCTCGCCGACCTGTCCGAACGGGCCGGGAACTGCTTCGCGGCAGGGGCGCTCGCCGCCGGCTGCACCCACCGGATCCGGACGGTGTCACCCACCTACACCGAACTCACTCCCGACCCGTGGCTCGTACAGGCATATCGTGAGGTGATCATCGGCATGGGACGGGCGCCGCTGCCCGTCGAAGAGGAAGGATCGCGCCCGCTGGGCAGCACGGACATGGGAAACGTGACGAATGTTGTGCCGGGTATCCATCCGGTCATCGGACTCGATTCGGGTGGTGCGGTCACGCACCAGGCTGCTTTCGCGGCGGCGTGTATCACCGAGTCCGCGGATCGGGCGGTGCTCGACGGAGCCCGGGCGCTCGCGGCGACCGCGGCCCGCGTCGCGTCCGATGCCGGTCAGCGTGATCGCCTCCTCGAAGGGGTCGCGCGCCGATGAACCCCTATGTCGAGAAGTGGCTCGGTGACCACACCCAGGACCTCACCGCATGGCGTCGCCACATCCATGCGAACCCCGAACTGGCCCGCCAGGAGTACGCGACGACCGAGTTCGTCGCGGGGCACCTGTCCGCGGCCGGGCTCCAACCGAAGGTGCTGCCTCGCGGGACCGGCGTGATCTGCGATCTCGGGCCCACCACGGGACCGCGTATCGCCTTGCGCGCCGACATGGACGCCCTTCCGATGCAGGAGCTGACCGGACTGCCGTTCGCGTCCTCGGTCCCCGGTGTTTCGCACGCGTGCGGTCACGACGCCCACACCGCCGTCCTGCTCGGCACCGGACTCGCACTGGCCGAGGTCCCCGAGCTGCCCGTCGGCGTCCGGCTGGTGTTCCAGCCCGCCGAGGAGGTCATGCCGGGCGGTGCCCTGGACGTCGTCGCGGCCGGCGGTCTCGACGGGGTGTCCCGGATCTTCGCGCTGCACTGCGATCCGCGCCTCGAAGCGGGGAAGGTCGGGATGCGGGTCGGTGCGATCACCTCCGCCGCCGACACCGTCGAACTGGTGCTGGATTCGCCCGGTGGCCACACTTCGCGTCCGCACCTGACCGGCGATCTGGTCTACGGGCTCGGCACCGTCATCACCGGACTGCCCGGCATGCTCAGCCGCCGTATCGATCCCCGGACCGGCACCGTCATGGTCTGGGGTGCGGTCAGCGCGGGCAAGGCGCCGAACGCGATTCCGCGGACCGGGATGCTCGCCGGCACCGTGCGTACCGGCGACCACGAGACGTGGGAACTGCTCGAACCCATGGTGCGCGAAGTCGTCCACGGTCTGCTCGCACCGACCGGGGTCAGCTACGAGCTGGACTATCGCCGGGGTGTGCCCCCGGTCGTCAACGACGAGGTCTCGGCGCGCATGTTCGAGGCCGCGATCCGGGCCACCGACCCGGACGCCCTGGCCGACACGCCGCAATCCGGTGGCGGCGAGGACTTCTCGTGGTACCTCGAGCAGATCCCCGGGGCGATGGGCCGGCTCGGTGTGGGATTCGGGACCGGACCGGCGCTCGACATCCATCAGCCCACGTTCGACCTCGACGAGCGGGCGCTGCCGGTGGGAGTGCGGGTGATGACCAACCTCGTGCTCGGCGCAGGGTGAAACGGCCGGATGAGCTTAGCCTGACCTGAACCTGTAGGTTTCCTGTGAGTGACAGCTCACAACAGGAGGTCCGGGATGCACGTTCGACGCAGACTTGCCGCAGCCTTGACGGCCGGCGCGCTGGTGTCCGTACTCGCCGCCTGCGGCAGCGACAGCGCGTCCGACGAGTCCGGGGAGGACAGCGGCGCGCTGACGTTGTACTCGGGCCGCAGCGAGAACCTGGTCGCACCGCTCATCGATCGGCTCGAGGACACGCTCGGGTTCCCGATCGAGGTCGTCTACGGCGGCACCCCGGAGATCACCGGCAAACTCATCGAGGAGGGCGATTCCTCACCCGCCGACGTCGTGTTCAGTCAGGACGCCGGTGCACTCGGTCTCCTCGATCAGGCGGGGATGCTCGAGGTGCTGCCCGCCTCGGTGACCGATCCGGTCCCGCCCTACTACCGGGCCGAGGACGGCACCTGGGTCGCGACCTCCGCCCGGGCCCGCGTGCTCGTCTACAACGACGAGAAGGTGCAGCCGCAGGATCTGCCCACCGGAATCGACGATCTGCTCGACCCGAAGTGGAAGGGGCAGATCGGTTTCGCTCCGACGAACGCGTCGTTCCAGTCCTTCGTGACGGGCCTGCGCGTGTCGCGCGGCGAGGACGGTGCCCGGCAGTGGCTCGAGGCGTTCAAGGCGAACGAGCCCGTCGCGTTCGAAGGCAACGGCCCGCTCATGGAGGGCGTCGACAGCGGCCAGGTGAGCCTCGGGCTGACCAACCACTACTACTGGTACGGGCTGGCCGAGGAGAAGGGCGCCGAGAACCTCGCCGTTCAGGTCCACTACTTCCGTCCCGGCGACCCGGGAGCACTCGTGAACATCGCCGGCGCCGGTGTCCTGGCGACCACCGATCAGCCGGAACAGGCCCAGCAGTTCGTCGCGGCGCTGCTCTCGCCCGAGTCGCAGACCTACTTCGCGGACGAGACGTCCGAGTACCCGATCGTGCTCGGTGTCGAGACGAAGGACGAACTCCGTCCGATCACCGAGATCGGCACCTCGGACATCGAACTCGCCGAACTCGCGTCGGTCGAGCAGACCCAGTCGCTGCTGCAGGATCTGGGCTTCATCTGATCACGCTCACCGCTCCGCTCCGCACCCGGCGCGGCCGGCCGGTACTGGCCCTGGCCGCGCTGGGTGTGGCCGTGTTCGCGCTTGCTCCGGTCGTCCACCTGGTGATGCGGGCCTTCGCCGACGGCCCGGACCGGGTGTGGTCGCTGATCTTTCGTCAGCGCACCCTCGACCTGATCTGGCGCAGCGGCGTTCTCGCGCTGACGGTCACCGTCGCATGCCTCGTCGTCGGGCTCGCTGCCGCGTGGCTCACTACCCGCACCGACCTGTCCGGCCGCCGGTGGTTCGCGCTCGCTCTCAGTGTGCCGCTGGCGATCCCGTCGTACGTGTCGGGCTTCGTGTGGATCGCCCAGTTCCCCGCGCTCGAGGGATTCGTCGGCGCCGCGCTCGTACTGACCTGCGCGTCCTTCCCCTACGTGTACCTGCCGGTGGCGGCGGCCCTCGCGTCGATCGATCCGGGACTGGAGGAGGTCGCCCGCACCCTGGGCCGATCCCGCCTCCGCACCACGGTGACGGTGACGCTGCGGCAGGTGTGGCCCACCGCCGCCGCCGGTGGGCTGCTCGTCGCGCTGTACACGCTCAGCGACTTCGGGGCGGTCGCGCTCATGCGTTACGAGGCGTTCACCCTTGCGATCTACGGCAGCTACCGCGGTCTGCTCGATCGCACCCCGGCCGCTGTGTTCGGCCTGATCCTGGTGGCGCTCGCCGTGATCCTCACCGTCGCCGAACGCGGGGTGCGGCGCGGCGCGACCGCCCGCGTCGGCTCCGGGGCGGCCCGCACTCCGGGGCGGGTGCTGCTCGGGACCGGACGGTTGCCGGCGATCGGGTTCCTCGTCGCGGCCCTCGCCGTCTCCGTGGGAGTCCCGGTGGCCGGGCTGGCCCGGTGGCTGTGGAGATCGCAGCAGGCGTCGGTCGACTGGTCCGCCATCTGGACCGCGACCACCTACACCCTGTGGGTCGCCGCGCTCGGTGCGTTGCTGACCACCGCGCTGGCCCTGCCGGTCGGCGTGTTCGCGGCCCGCTCGACGTCGCCGCTGGCCCGGTTCACCGAGAGCGCCGCCTACGTCGGCTTCGCGCTGCCCGGCATCACCGTCGGCCTGGCACTCGTGTTCTTCGGCATCCGGCTGCTGCCGCAGTGGTACCAGCACACCCCGATGCTGCTCGTGGCCTACGCCGTGCTGTTCCTGCCCCTCGCCGTGGGATCCATCCATGCCGCGGTCGCCGCGATCCCGCCCGGCCTCGAGGACGCGTCGGCGACGCTCGGCAGCGGCCGGTTCCTCACGGGTCTGCGCGTGACGATTCCGCTCGCCGCACCGGGGGTCGTCGCCGGATGCGCGCTGGCGTTCCTCACCATCGCGAAGGAACTGCCCGCGACGCTGCTGCTCGTCCCGATCGGGCACGAGACCCTGGCCACCGGCATGTGGAAGCACACCGAAACGCTCGAATACGGTTCGGCAGCGCCGTATGCGGTGATCCTCGTGCTCATCGCGGCGCTGCCGTCGCTGATCCTGGGCCGGCTGCTGCGCGGTCGTGTCGATGCCGAAAGTGGTGGTGAGGAGTGAACGGACTGACCGTCGACGCGGTGTGTGCCCGGTACGGGCGCGCCGAGGTCGTCACCGACGTGTCCGTCGAGGTTCCGCGGGGCGACCTGCTCGCCGTGCTCGGCCCGTCGGGTGGTGGCAAGACCACGTTGTTGCGGGTGATCGCGGGCCTGCATCCGGCGAGTGCCGGCCGGGTCGTCGCGGACGGCAGGTCCGTGACGGACCTGCCCCCGGAGCGCCGCGGGGTGGGCCTGGTCCCGCAGGAGGGTGCGCTGTTCCCGCACCTCGACGTCGCCCGGAACATCGGCTACGGCCTGACCCGACCCACCTGGGACTCGCGGGTCCGGCAGCGGGCCGCGCGGGGCCGGCGCGTCGAGGAACTCCTCGAGCTGATCGGGCTGGCGGGCATGGGCCGGCGGAAGCCCGGCCAGTTGTCCGGCGGCCAGCAGCAGCGGGTCGCGCTGGCCCGGGCGCTCGCACCGCGACCGGCGGTGGTGCTGCTCGACGAGCCGTTCAGCGCGCTCGACGCGGGCCTGCGGTCCAGCCTGCGCGCCGACGTGCGTGTCCTGCTGCGGGAACAGCAGGTCGCGTCGGTGCTGGTGACACACGATCAGGCCGAGGCCCTCGCGATCGCGGACCGGGTCGCGATCATGCTCGACGGCCGGTTCGCCCAGGTCGGGACGCCGGAGGAGGTGTACCGGACGCCCGTGTCCGTCGCGGTCGGGGAGTTCGTGGGTGAGGCGATCGTGCTCGACGCCGAGGCGGACGGCGACCATGCCCACACGCCGGTCGGAAAGGTGCAGCTCACCGCGCCGGGACGTGGCACCGGCCGGATTCTGGTGCGACCCGAGCAGATCGCCGTCGAAGCGGCGGTGGGGGAGTCGTCGTTCACGGTCCGCGACATGGCCTTCGGTGGTGCGCACAGCGAGGTGCGGGTCGACGGACCCGGCATCACGATCCGCTCACTGCGCGGCGACGTCGACGACCTGCGCCCTGGGGACGCGGTGTCGGTCCGGGTGTGTCTGCCGGTCCCGTTCTACGCGGACTGACGGACCCCGGGCCCGACGGAACCTCGGCCCTCAGAACGCGTCGGGCCGGCCGGGTCCGACGTTGCGGCTGTTGCGGGTCCGCAGGTCCATCACGTAGTCGGAGGGGGCGCCCGCGATCTCCGCGGCATCGGCCATGACCCCGAGGTAGCGGGCGGACGGCAGGCCGCCCTCGTACGCGTCCACGACGTACAGCCACGCGAGAACCGGCCCGTCGGCGGTGTCCACACGCACCCGGATCTTGCGGTGGACGCCCAGTTCGGAGCCCTCCCAGCGGTCCAGGCTGCGCTCGTCCTCGTCCGGCACGTCGTAGAGCACCACGAAGACCTTCGAGTCCTCGTCCTCGACGACGGTCGCGAGGGCGCCCTCCCACCCGAGGTCTGCGCCGCTGAACGTCAACCGCCAGCCGTGCAACCACCCGGTACCGGCCATCGGCGAGTGCGGGCAGCGCTGCAACATCTGCTCCGGATGCATGTTGGACCCGTAGGCGGCGTAGATCGGCACGTGCCTAAGGCTAATCGGTCACCGCCCGACGCAGGATTCGGGGCACTTGTCGCCGAGTCCGCGCGTCCGTATGCGCTGCCCGCGCCCGGTGGCATAGCGTTTATGAGGGCGAAGCGGTGACCCTGCACGCCCGGAAACCGGCCCGAGGACCATCTCGGAATCGATACAGAGGAGAAAAATGACCCGGATCGTGATCATCGGCGGTGGGCCTGCGGGCTACGAGGCTGCGCTGGTGGCGGCCCAGTACGGCGCGACGGTGTCACTGATCGATTCGGACGGGATCGGCGGCGCCTGTGTGCTGTTCGACTGTGTGCCGTCGAAGACCTTCATCGCGTCGACCGGGGTGCGCACCGACATGCGCCGCGCCGCGGATCTCGGCATCGAGCTCGAACGCGCCGCCGTGTCGCTGCCGCAGGTCCATGCCCGCGTCAAGGGCCTCGCCCGTGCCCAGTCCGCCGACATCCGCACCAAGCTCGAGGCCGCCGGTGTGTCGATCTACTCGGGGCACGGCGAACTCATCGACCGCGAGGTCGGCATGGCGGCCCACCAGGTCCGCGCGAACCTGTTCACCGGCGACGAGAGGGTGCTCGACGCCGACGTCGTTCTCATCGCGACCGGCGCGAGCCCCCGTGTGCTGCCCGGCGCGGTGCCGGACGGCGAGCGTATCCTCACCTGGCGTCAGCTCTACGACCTCGACAAGCTGCCCGAGCACCTGGTCGTCGTCGGGTCCGGTGTCACCGGCGCCGAGTTCGTTTCCGCGTACACCGAAGTCGGCGTGCAGGTCACCCTGGTGTCGAGCCGTGACCGTGTGCTGCCGCACGAGGACGAGGATGCGGCGCTCGTGCTCGAGGACGCGTTCGCCGAGCGCGGTGTCACCCTCGTCAAGCACGCTCGCGCGGACGTGGTCGAACGCACCGGGGACGGGGTGCGCGTGCTGCTCGCCGACGGCCGGATCGTCGAGGGCAGCCACGCTCTCATGACCGTCGGTTCGATTCCCAACACGTCCGGTCTCGGCCTCGAGAAGATCGGGCTCGAGCTCGATCGCGGCGGCTACATCCCGGTCGACCGCGTGTCGCGCACTGCGGTGCCGGGCGTCTACGCCGCGGGTGACTGCACCGGTCTGCTGCCGCTCGCGTCGGTCGCCGCGATGCAGGGTCGCATCGCGATGTACCACGCGCTCGGTGAAGGCGTGAGCCCCATCAAGCTCAAAACCGTTGCGTCCGCGGTGTTCACGCGCCCGGAGATCGCCACGGTCGGTGTCAGCCAGGCCGCGATCGACAACGGCGAGGTCCCGGCGCGGACCGTGATGCTGCCGCTGAACACCAACCCGCGCGCGAAGATGGCGGGACTCAAGCGCGGTTTCGTGAAGATCTTCTGCCGTCCCGCGACCGGCGTGGTCATCGGTGGTGTCGTGGTCGCGTCGACGGCGTCGGAGCTGATCCTGCCGATCGCGATCGCCGTCCAGAACAACCTGTCGGTCAACGATCTCGCGGCCACCTTCTCGGTGTACCCGTCGCTGAGCGGGTCGATCACGGAGGCGGCGCGGCAGCTCATGCGGCACGACGATCTCGACTGATCGAGTCTCGCTCGACGGTGGCGCGTTTCACGATGTGAGACGGCGTGTTCACATGGTGGTGCCGTGATGAGGTAAGCTCTTCCCGGGTCGGTCGTACCCACGACCGCTCGTCACGGCATCCCTCCGCCCGCAGATCCGGACGCTCGGTGCTGCTTCGCTCACCACCCCTCTGCTCGTGGAGTACCCATGACACGTATCCGCGCCCGCCGTCTGGACGGGTTGACCAGTTCCGCCATCCGAGATCTGCTCGAAGTCACCGCCCGTCCCGAGGTGATCAGCCTCGCCGGCGGCCTGCCCGCCGCCGAACTGCTGCCCACCGCGCGGCTCGCCGAGGCCGCCGCGTCCGCGCTCGCCGATCCCGCGACCGCCCAGTACACCGAGACCTGCGGGCTCGGGGACCTGCGCACGGTGATCGCCGCCCGCGAGAGCGGACGCCTCGGCCGCACGGTGGATCCGCAGCAGGTCGTCGTCACCCACGGTTCGCAGCAGGCCCTGAGCCTGATCGCGCAGGCGCTGCTCGACCCGGGCGATCTCGTCGTCGTCGAGGAACCCGCGTATACCGGGGCGCTGCAGGTGTTCCGGGCCGCCGAGGCCACCCTCGCCTCTGTCCCCGTCGACGACGACGGCCTCGACACCGATGCACTCGAGGAACTGCTCGCGCGCGGCGCGCGGCCGGTGCTCGTGCACACCGTCGCCACCTTCCACAATCCGCGCGGGGCGGTTCTGTCGGCGCCGCGGCGGGCGCACCTCGCGGCACTCGCCGATCGCTACGGATTCCGCATCGTCGAGGACGATCCGTACGGCGACCTGTGGTTCGGTACACCGCCTCCGGCACCGGTCGCCTCCCACACGGACCGGGTGATCCGGCTGTCGAGCGCGTCGAAGATCATCGCCCCCGCGCTGCGGGTCGGCTGGCTGCTCGCCGACCGCGACGTGTGCGCGTCCGTGGAACTGCTCAAGCAGGGCGCGGATCTGTGCGGATCGTCGCTGACCCAGCGGATCGCCGCGGATCTGCTCGCCGACACCGCCTGGCTCGACGCCCATCTGACGACCCTGCGCGCCACCTACGGTGCCCGCGCGCACACACTGGCCGCCGCTCTCACGGCCGAATTCGGTCCGGACGTGACGTATTCGCCGGTGCGCGGCGGCATGTTCACCTGGTCGTCGCTGCCCACCGCGGTTCCGGCCGCCGAATTGCTCCCTGTCGCAGCGGATCTCGGTGTCGCCTTCGTTCCGGGTGATGCGTTCGCGGTGGCAGGCGACCACACGCACTCCGTGAGGCTGTGTTTCGCCACCTCCGCGGAGGACGAACTCGCCGAGGCCGTCCGGCGCCTGGGCGCGGCGGTGCGGACCGCCGAGGGCGCCCGCCCGCCGGCCCGGGCTCAGGCCCAGTCGTAGGTTCGTTCGACCGCCTTGTTCCACTCGCCGTACAGCCGCTCGCGTTCCGTCTCGTCGAGTGCGGGCTCCCAGGTGTCGCCGACCGCCCAGTTGCGGCGGATGTCCTCCTCGCCCTCCCAGAATCCGACGGCGAGACCGGCCGCGTAGGCCGCGCCGAGCGCGGTGGTCTCCGCGACCACCGGACGCACCACCGGCACCCCGAGGATGTCGGCTTGGAACTGCATCAGGGTGCGGTTGACGACCATGCCGCCGTCGACCTTGAGGGTGCTCAGATCGACCCCGGAATCCGCGCGCATCGCCTCGATGACCTCGCGGGTCTGGTACGCGGTCGCCTCCAGGGCGGCACGCGCCAGGTGGCCCTTGTTGACGAACCGGGTCAGACCCGCGATGACGCCGCGGGCGTCGGGGCGCCAGCGAGGCGCGAACAGCCCGGAGAACGCCGGCACGAAGTAGGCGCCGCCGTTGTCGGGGACGGTCGCGGCGAGGTCCTCGATCTCCGCTGCGGAGCGGATGATTCCGAGATTGTCGCGCAGCCACTGCACGAGCGATCCGGTCACCGCGACGGATCCTTCGAGCGCGTACACCGCCGGAGCGTCACCGATCCGGTAGCAGACCGTCGTGAGCAGGCCGTGCTCGCTGCGCACCGGCGTGGTGCCGGTGTTGAGCAGCAGGAAGTTTCCGGTGCCGTAGGTGTTCTTCGCCTCGCCGGGCGACAGGCACGCCTGCCCGAAGGTGGCGGCCTGCTGGTCGCCGAGGATGCCCGCGACCGGAACCCCCGCGAGCGGACCGCGCTCGCGTGCGTAGCCGTACACCTCGGACGAACTGCGGATCTCCGGCAGCATCGACATCGGGATCCCGAAGTCCGCGCAGATCTGCGGATCCCATTGCAGCGCCCGGAGATTCATCAGCATCGTGCGCGAGGCGTTGGTGACGTCGGTGACGTGCACACCCGGTTCCTGCGTGCCGTTGCCGACGCCGCCGGTCAGATTCCACACGATCCAGCTGTCCACGGTGCCGAACGCCAGCTGCCCGGCCTCCGCCTTCTCCCGGGCGCCTTCGACGTTGTCGAGGATCCAGCGCACCTTCGGGCCCGAAAAGTACGTCGACAGAGGCAGTCCCGTCGCCTCGCGGTACCGGTCGACGCCGGCGTCCCCGGCGAGTTCGCCGATGAGCCGATCCGTGCGGGTGTCCTGCCACACGATCGCGTTGTACACCGGCTTGCCGGTGGTGCGGTCCCACACCACGGCGGTCTCACGCTGATTCGTGATGCCGATCGCGACGACCGCTCCGCGCGGCAGGTCGGCCTTCGCCAGCGCCAGTGCCGCGACCTCGCGGGTGTTCGTCCACAGCGTCTCCGGATCGTGTTCGACCCATCCCGAGCGCGGGAAGATCTGCTCGTGCTCGGTCTGCGCGACCGAGACGATACGGCCGTCGTGGTCGAACACGATGCAGCGGCTCGACGTGGTGCCCTGGTCGATCGCGGCGATGTACTGGTTCACGGCGTCCTCGCTCGAATCGGTGGTCTGAAGGTTGCGTCCTGGTCAGCGGTACGAATCGAAAACTACTAGCCTGGGTCCGGATACGTCGACGAGGCACAGGAGTGGCGCGGTGACCAACCAAGCGGGTGTGCAGATCCTCGGGCCCGAGCAGCGCCGCGAGGCGTGGCAGCGACTGGGTTCCGAACAGTTCGATGTGGTCGTCATCGGTGGCGGCGTGGTCGGTGCCGGTGCCGCACTGGACGCCGCGACCCGCGGCTTGCGGGTCGCCCTCGTCGAGGCACGGGATTTCGCCTCGGGCACCTCGAGCCGGTCGTCGAAGATGTTCCACGGCGGCCTGCGTTATCTCGAACAGCTCGAGTTCGGTCTGGTCCGGGAAGCGCTGCGCGAGCGGGAACTGTCGCTGACGACGCTCGCCCCCCACCTGGTCAAGCCACTCGAGTTCCTGTTCCCGCTCACCCACCGGGTCTGGGAACGGCCGTACATCGCCGCCGGGATCTTCCTCTACGACCGGATGGGCGGGGCGAAGTCCGTACCCGCGCAGAAACACCTGACCCGGTCGGGGGCACTGCGCATGGCGCCGGGTCTCAAGCGGTCGTCGCTCATCGGCGGGATCCGCTACTACGACACGGTCGTCGACGACGCCCGGCACACGATGACGGTGGCGCGGACGGCGGCGCACTACGGCGCGGTCGTGCGCACGTCGACGCAGGTCGTCGGGTTCCTGCGGGAAGCGGACCGGGTGTCGGGTGTACAGGTGCGCGATTCCGAGGACGGAACCGTCACCGAGGTCAAGGCACACGTGGTGATCAACGCGACGGGGGTGTGGACCGACGAGATCCAGGCGCTGTCGCGTCAACGCGGCCGGTTCCGGGTGCGTGCCTCGAAGGGCGTGCACATCGTGGTGCCCCGCGACCGGATCGTCGCCGATTCCGCGATCATCCTGCGCACCGAGAAGTCGGTGCTGTTCGTCATCCCGTGGGGCAACCACTGGATCATCGGCACCACCGACACCGACTGGAATCTCGATCTCGCGCACCCCGCGGCGACGAAGGCCGACATCGATTACATCCTCGACCACGTCAACGAGGTGCTCGTCACCCCGCTCACCCCCGAGGACATCGACGGGGTGTACGCGGGTCTGCGTCCGCTGCTCGCGGGGGAGAGCGACGAGACCTCGAAACTGTCCCGCGAGCACGCGGTCGCGCGCGTGGCGCCCGGGCTGGTGGCGATCGCCGGCGGCAAGTACACCACCTACCGCGTCATGGCCGAGGACGCCGTCGATCTGGCCGCCGAGGACATTCCGTCGCGCATCGCGCCGTCGATCACCGAGAAGGTGCCGCTGGTGGGCGCCGACGGGTACTTCGCGCTCGTGAACCAGACGATGCACCTCGCCGAGCAGTACCGGGTGCACCCGTATCGGATCAAGCACCTGCTCGACCGGTACGGCTCGCTCCTCGAGGAGGTGCTTGCCTACGCCGACGGCAAACCCGAACTGCTGCAACCTCTCACCGATGCGCCGCAGTACCTTCAGGTCGAGGTCGCCTACGGGGCCGCCGCCGAAGGCGCGCTGCACCTCGAGGACCTGCTCGCGCGGCGCACCCGGATCGCCATCGAGTATCCGCACCGCGGGGTGCACTGCGCCGAGCAGGTCGCGCGTCTCGTCGCCCCGATCCTGGGCTGGGATGCGGAGGCGGTGGAGCGGGAGATCAATACGTACCGCGCACGGGTCGACGCCGAGATCCGGTCGCAGAGCCGACCCGACGACGAGTCCGCGGACGCGTTGCGCGCGGCGGCACCCGAGGCCCGCGCCGAGATCCTCGAACCGGTGCCGGTCTGGGGCTGACCACCCGGGAACCATCGCGCCGGCCGGGAACCGCGCGGCCCGCTCACAGCTCGGCGAGCAGGTCCTTCCAGAACGCCTTCGCGTCGTCCGCGGAATCCGGGGACGGAAGCCGGTTGTGGGCGACCGCGATCCGGCTCCTGCCGGGGCCGCTCTCACCGATGGTGACCTCGACGCGGGTGCCGTCGTCGAGCGCGCAGCGCCAGTACCGCCACTTCGGCGTCGTGGAGGTCGTCGGGTCGTCGGTGAGATCCCGGTCGGCGAGGCGGGTACGGCCGCCGACCAGAGCGGTCCACGCCGCGAGCGCGTCGTCCGGTGATCCGTCGACGGTGCGGCTCGCGGCGGCGGAGAAGGTTCCGTCCGACTGCTGGCCGGGAACGCGCCGGCCGATGTGCTGTTCGTAGGCGACGGTGACGGACTGGGCCCACCAACCCGCGTTCGCGACGCCGAGCGAATCGAGTTCACGTTGCACGTGCGGGGCGATGTCCCGGTGATCCAGCTCGGCTGCGCCGAGTTCGTCGAGCCAGCGGACCCACTGTTCCCACGGCCGGGAGGTGCTGCGCTCGATGGCGGTGACGTTGGCGGGCGCGGTCATGCTCCGACACTAGTCCCGGTACGGCCCGGGATCCCGCATTCGGCGGTCCCGGATCAGTGGGTGAGCAGGACCTTCGTGAGCACGACCGACAAGGCGACCAGCATGATGACCGCGGCACTCGTGAGCCAGCCCTTGCTGGGACGTTTGCCGTTGAGTCTGCCGATGACGAGGACGATGCCGCCGATCCGCACGAGCACCGCGATCTCGGCGAGCAGCTGCGCGGTGTGCGGCTCGAGCCAGCCGATCCATCCGATCGCCAGGATCACGCACGGCATCACCGCCGAACTGAGGATCGGTACCGAGTTGCGGAGCTCGGCCCGGCGCTCGGCAGCGGTCAGCTGCGCACCCTCCCGGACACTGTGCCCGACCGCCTCGGCGAAGACGTGGGCGACGAACGTCGACAACGTGGTGCCGAGGACGATCGCGATGCCGACGTACTTGTCTTCGGTCACCACCGGTACGAGCGCCGCCAGCACCAGGATGTTGCCGTAGATGTAGGCACTGATGCGGCTGGCGGCGTTGCTCCGGTCGAGCGGCTGACTCCGCGAGAACAGGGGACCGTGCAGCACGGCGTGGGCATCGACCTTCATGCACACAAGGGTGGCATGCGATGACCGCGTCTGCGTGCTTCTGTGTCGTCTGTGGGTCGTCGTCTGTGGGTCGTCGTCTGTGGGTCGTCGTCTGTGGTTGTCACCGGCTTTCGTGTGCGGGAACCTTCGGGCTGTAGTGGATGGGCAGGTCGCGGCGGTCGAGCGGCGGCAGGTTCCGTGCCGGGGTGTGCACGAGCGGCGCATCGCCCGGGATCCGGCCGGCTTCACGGTCCCACCCGGCGCGGGCCCGCGGATGGTAGCGATAACGCCACGGCACGAGCCGGGTACCGAGACCGATCGCCCGCCCGATCACCCGGTGGAGGCGCTCCTCGGGGCGTGACCACGAGAAGCCGAGCAGGTCGCGCACGGGCTGGTCGTAGAGGCCGACGGTCAGCCACAGGAATCCGCGGGTGACGACCGGACGCACGCCTCGCCAGATCGGATCCGGGAACCACCGGAGGAACGGCGGCCGGTCGAGCTGCGACAGGTCGAGGACGTCCCGGGTGGCCTTGTTGTCCTCGAGAACGTTCCGGCACATGTGGTCCCAGTACTCGAGGAACGCCTCCCACGACTCGGGGACCGGGCGCATCGACATCCCGTAGAGGCGGTACCACTGCACGTGTTCGTCGAACAGCCGGTGCTTGTCGGCGAGTGACAGCGGGCCGTCGAACCATTCGATCGACACGACCAGGCTGTAGAAGAAGGTGGCGTGTGCCCAGTAGAACGTGTCCGGGTCCAGCGCGTGGTACTTGCGGCCGCGGGCGTCGACGCCCTTGATGGTGTCGTGGTATCCGCGCACCTGGCGTGCGGTCTCGGCGGCACGGGGTCCGTCGAACACGACGCCGTAGATCGGATACAGCGATCGGTACAACCGTTCCCAGCGTTCGTCGAAGAACTTCGAATGCTGTTCGACGCCGGCGCCGAGGCCCGGATGCATGTTCTGCATCGACCCGGCCCACGGCCCGAACAGCATGCCGCGCCACCCGCCGAAGTACTTCCAGGTGAGCGAATCCGGCCCGAGCGGCACCGAGGAGTTCTGACTACGCATGTTGTCAGAGTAGAATTCCGGCGCGCAGGGGTCAACGACAGGATCGAGCCGTGGAACCAACGCGCCGCAGTTGGGCGGGCACCGCCCTCGAGGAGCGTCGGCGCGTGAGACGCGAGGCCCTTCTGGAGGCCGGAATAGAGCTGCTCGGGGCCGTCGACCGGTCGGCCTCGAACGTGCGGGCGGTGTGCCGCGCCGCCGGACTCACCGAACGATACTTCTACGAAAGCTTCGGCGACCGGGACAAGTTCGTCCGTGCCGTCTACGACGAGGTCGGCGACCGCGCGCGCACGGCACTGATCGAAGCAGTCGCCGGAGCGCCCCCGAACAAGCGCGCGGACGCCGCCGTGCGCGTGTTCGTCGAGCTGATGGTCGATCAGCCCGCCATGGGGCGGGTACTGCTGCTCGCGCCGCTGCGTGAACCGGCGATCGGCACCAGCGGCGTCGAACTGGCGCCTCAGTTCGTGACACTCGTGCGGGAGCAGCTCCCCATCGAGGACCCGGAGAAACGGCACATGGTCGCGGTCGGGCTGGTCGGTGCGCTGACCAGCCTGTTCATGGGCTACCTCGAAGGCACGATCGTCGTGCCCCGAGAAACGCTCGTGCAGCACTGCGTCGAACTCGTCGAGCGCGCCGGACGCGGTTGATCCTGCACCTGGGGGACACGGTTGCACGGCCTCCAGGATGGGTATCCCTCACCCGACGAAGGGAGAATGCGATGCCGAACCCCTCGATCAAGGACGAGAAACTCTACGAGGAGCTTCGTGACGACGGTGCTTCGAAGGAGAAGGCCGCGCGAATCGCGAATGCCGCCGCCTCGCGCGGACGGTCGTCGGTGGGGCACAAGGGCGGCAAGTCCGGTTCGTACGAGGACTGGACCGTCGCGGAACTGAAGAAGCGCGCCAAGGAGATCGGGCTCACCGGATACTCGTCGAAGCGCAAGGATGAGCTGATCGAGGCCTTGCGCAATCACTGAGGTGCGCGATCACCGATCCGTGCCTCGCTGACAGCGCGGGCAGTGGTAGAAGATCCGCTCCGGGTCGTTCGCGGCGCCCAGCGTGCCGGACACGACCGTGCCGCCGCAGCGGAGGCACGGTCGTCCGGCCCGCCCGTACACCCACAGGTTCCGGCCCGGACGGCGGTCGCCGGTCGTGATGCGCACGGCGCGGTCGCGGTTGGCGACGAGCAGCCTGTGTGCCAGATCCACCCACGCGGCGACGTCGCCGGCGTCGGCGACGGGCACTGCGGGATGCACCCCGCGCAGGAAACACAGTTCGCTGCGGTACACGTTCCCGACACCGGCGAGGACCCGCTGATCGAGCAACGCCAGTCCGATGGGCCGAGCAGGATCGCGTGCGAGATTGGCGGCTGCCGGAGCCGGATCCCACGACGGGCCGAGCAGATCCGGGCCCAGATGCCCGATGGCATCGGACTCGCGGTCGCGAGGAAGGACCTCGACGATCCCGAGGTCGAAACCCACCGCCTGCACATCGGCGGTCTCGAGAACCAGGCGCGCACGGAAACCGGGTTTGCGCCAGCGGGCGCCGCGGGCGTAGATCTGCCATTCGCCGTCCATCATCAGGTGCGTGTGCACCGTGTGCTCGGGCAACCGCGTCAGGATGTGCTTACCGTACGCGACGGTGCCGGTCACCTCCGCGCCGGACAGATCCACGGTGGCGTAGCGCGGAACCCGGAAGTCGGAGCGCGTCAACGTCTTTCCCGTCAGCGCCGCGTGCAGCCGCGCCGCGGTCCGGAACACGGTGTCGCCCTCGGGCATGTCAGGCCCGCAACCGATAGCCGCGCGGTGTCGCCGAGAATCCCGCCTCGGACAGCAGCGCCGCGAAATCGTGTCCGTGGATCGAACGCCCGTCGACCTTCTCCACCACGATCTTGTCGACGCTGCCTCGCTTGACGGTGGCCGCGAGCGACGCGCACGCCACGCGCAGCACGCCGGGATCGTCGTCGAAAGTCAGGAGGGTGCGGCCCCCGCGCTCGACGAACAGCACCAGCCTCCCGTCGACCAGCACCACCAGCCCGCCGGCCTTGCGGCCCGGACGGTGCCGGGTCGTGTCGTCGGCGCGCGGCGCCGGCCACGGCAGCGCCGAGCCGTACGGATTGGCGGGGTCGCATGCCGCGAGCGTCACCGCCGGGGTCTCGGCGTGGCGACCCTCGAGGGATTCGCCATAGGAACGCAACCGATCCACGACCTCGGGCGTCGAGAACTGGGCACCGCCGAGCGAATCGACGAAATAGCCGCGACGGCACCGGCCCGATTCCTCGAAACGCGCGAGCACCTTGTACATCAGGGCGAATCCACCGGGCACGGACTCGCCGGCCACCACCCCGCGCGTCACCACGCCGTACCGTTCGAGCAGGAGTTCGGCGGTCGCGTGGGCGCGCACAGTCGACTGCGGTTCGGGTTCGGGCAGCAGCGACCACCGCCCGCCCACCGTCGGGGGTCCGGTCCGCGACGGCAGAGCCGGGCGACCCCGGTACATGCGCGAACGCGGTGCGCGGCGGGGTGCGCGGTGCGCCGGGGTGGCGCGGGACGTGTCCCCGATCAGGGCGCGCAGAGGTGCGAGGGTATCGCCGCCGATGTGCCCCGCCCACACCAGATCCCACAGCGCCGCCGCGGCGGCCGCGTCGCTGACCTGGAGGCCCTGCGCCGCCAGCGCGTCGGCGAGCTGGCGGAAGAAGAACCCGCCGCCGCCGGCCAGCGCATCGAGGATCGCCCGGTGGATGTCGTTCAACTCGATGTCGGTGGGTGGCGCCAGGGTGGTCGATGCCGCGTCGGTCGGGTGCAGGCACACCCAGCCGTCCTTGCCCGAGATCGAGCCGGCGCCCGACCACAGCACCTCACCGGTCGCGGTGAGCTCGTCCAGCATCGCGGGGGAGTAGTCCCGCACCCGGGGCGCGAGCACGAGCGGTTCCAGGGCGCTGGCCGGGACCGGGAACCCGGCGAGCTGGTCGACGACGGCCGCGACCCCGTCGATGCCGCGCAGCCCGCCGCCGATGTTGTGCCACGCGGGCAGGAATCGTCCGAGGGTCGCGGTGCTGACCGGTTCCACCTCCTGGCGCGCGGCCGCGAGGGAGCGGCGACGCAATCGCCGCAGCACCTCGCTGTCACACCATTCCGATCCGGTCGCACCGGGACGGAATTCGCCTGTCGTGACGCGTTTCTCGTCGGCGAGGCGGCGCAGGACGTCCTGGACCACGGCGGCGCCGAGACCGAACCGCGCCGCAGCCTCGGCAGTGGTGAACGGTCCGTGGGTGCGGGCGTACCGCCCGACGAGGTCGCCGAGCGGATCGGCAACCGGTTCGACGAACGCCGTGGGCACGCCGATCGGCAGCGGCACGCCGAGGGCGTCGCGCAACCGGGATGCGTCCTCGATCGCCGCCCACCACACGTGGCCGGCGAACGACACCTCCAGCACCCGGTTGCGGGCGGCCAGATCGGCGATCCATTCCGCCGGGTCGGCGGTGCTCCGTTCCCGTAGTTCGGCGAGGGTCAGCGGCCCGAGCAGACGCAGCAGATCCGCGACACCCTCGGCGTCCCGGGCGCGCCGGTCCGGCACCAGCCGTTGCAGTTCGTGTTCGGCCGCGGCGATGACGTCGGCGTCGAGCAGTTCCCGCAACTCGACGCGCCCGAGCAGTTCGGCGAGCAGCGACGAGTCCAGCGACAGGGCGGCCGCGCGGCGTTCGGCGAGGGGACTGTCCCCCTCGTAGAGGAATGCGCCGACGTAGTCGAACAGCAGCGAACTCGCGAACGGGGACGCGGTGGCGGTCTCGACGTCCACCAGGCGGATCTGCCGACGGGCGATGCGTCCGAACAGGTCCCGCAGGGCGGGCAGGTCGTAGACGTCCTGCAGGCATTCGCGGACAGTCTCGAGCAGGATCGGGAACGTGGGGTAACGGCGTGCCACGTCCAGCAACTGGGCCGAGCGCTGCCGCTGCTGCCACAGCGGTGCGCGTTTGCCGGGGTTGCGACGCGGCAGCAACAGGGCGCGGGCCGCGCACTCCCGGAACCGGGACGCGAACAGGGCCGACCCGCCGACCTGTTCGGTGACCAGATCCTCGATCTCGTCGCGGTCGAAGACGAAGATCTCCGCGCCGGGCGGGTCGTCCTCGGTGTCGGGCAACCGGACGATGATGCCGTCGTCGGAAGCCGTCGGATTGGATTCGACACCGAACCGCTCCTGTAGGCGTGCGCCCACCGCGAGTGCCCAGGGTGCGTGCACCCGCAGCCCGAACGGTGAGTGCAATACGAGCCGCCAGTCGCCGAGTTCGTCGCGGAACCGTTCGACGACGAGGGTGCGGTCGGTGGGCAGGTGCCCGGTCGCGGTGCGTTGTTCGTCGAGCAACCGGATCAGGTTCCTGGTGGCGTTGTCGTCGAGCCCGCTTTCCTTGCAGCGGGTTTCGGCGTCCTCCGGGGTGGCGTGTCCGAGTTCGCGGACGAATTCGCCCAGAGCTGCGCCGAGTTCGGCGGGCCGGCCCTGGCCGTCGCCGTGCCAGAACGGCAACCGGCCTGGTCGGCCGTAGGCGGGGGAGACCAGTACACGGTCGAAGGTGATCTCCTCGATCCGCCAGCTGGTCGCGCCGAGCGCGAAGACGTCGCCGACCCGCGACTCGTACACCATCTCCTCGTCGAGTTCGCCTACCCGCGTGGCCTTTTCGCCGACCATGTAGACGGTGAACAGACCGCGGTCGGGAATCGTCCCGCCGGAGGTGACCGCGAGACGCTGCGCTCCCGGACGCCCCGTGAGCGTGCCTTCGTTACGGTCCCACACCAGACGCGGTCGCAGTTCGGCGAATTCGTCCGAGGGGTACCGTCCGGCCAGCAGGTCCAGAGTGGATTCGTAGGCCGAACGGGGGAGTGTCGCGAACGATCCGGTGCGGCGCACGGTCTCGAACCAGTCGTCGACGTCGAGTGGTTCGAGCGCGGCTGCGGCCACGGTCTGCTGGGCCAGCACGTCCAGCGGGTTCGCCGGTACCTGCAGGGCCTCGATGCGGCCCGCGACCATTCGTTCGACGGTGACCGCACAGTGGATCAGGTCGGTGCGGTGCTTGGGGAAGAGCACACCGCGGGAGACCTCGCCGACCCGGTGGCCGGCGCGCCCGACGCGTTGCAGTCCGCCGGCCACCGACGGAGGGGCCTCGACCTGGATCACGAGATCCACGGTGCCCATGTCGATGCCGAGTTCGAGGCTCGACGTCGCGACGACGCACGCGAGCCGGCCCGATTTGAGATCGTCCTCGATCAGCGCGCGCTGATCCTTGCTCACCGAGCCGTGGTGGGCGCGGGCCAGCAGCGGTTCGGCGCCGTAGCTCACCTCGGTCGGGGCACCGATCTGCGCGGGCGGGCGCGGTTCCCGATCCACGGTGGCCCCGGTGCGTTCGGCGTGAATCTCGTTGAGCCGCGCCGTCAGTCGCTCGGCCAGACGCCTCGAGTTCGCGAACACGATCGTCGACCGGTGGGCGGTGATGAGGTCGACGAGCTGTTCCTCGACATGTGGCCAGATCGAGCCGGCCTGCGGGGTGGCCGGGAACGGATCCTCGCCCGGGATCTCGGCCTCCGGCGCCGCGACGCCGAGTTCGGTCATGTCCTCGACCGGCACCCGGACGGTGAGATCCCAGGTCTTGGTCGCCGGGGGCGCGACGATACGGATCGGGGCCTGCCCGGTCAGGAACCGGCCGACCTCCTCGTGGGGACGCACCGTCGCGGACAGGCCGATCCGTTGCGCCGGGCGCGGCAGGAGGAGGTCGAGCCGTTCGAGGGAGACCGCGAGGTGCGCGCCGCGTTTGGTTCCGGCGACCGCGTGCACCTCGTCGACGATCACCGTCTCCACACCGGCGAGCGTGCTGCGGGCCGCCGAGGTGAGCATGAGGAACAGCGACTCGGGGGTGGTGATGAGGATGTCCGGCGGCTTCTGGACGAGCTTGCGCCGGTCGGCGGGGGTGGTGTCGCCCGAGCGCACCCCGACGGTGATCTCGGGTGGGTCCAGCCCGAGGCGCTTCGCGGTCTGGGTGATCCCCACAAGGGGAGAGCGCAGGTTCCGTTCGATGTCGACGGCCAATGCCTTCAGCGGCGAGACGTAGAGAACCCGCGTCGTGCGGGTGTCGCGGGGTTCGGCCGCCAGCCGGTCGAGCGACCACAGGAACGCCGAGAGGGTCTTGCCGGAGCCGGTCGGCGCGACGACGAGGGTGTGGAGCCCCGACGAGATCGCCTCCCACGCCCCGAGCTGGGCGGGAGTGGGGGCCGCGAACGCGCCCGCGAACCACTCGCGGGTGGGCGCGGAGAAGCGGTCGAGGACGGCGTCGGTCACTCGTCCATGGTGCACCCGGGGTCCGACATGCGTCGCAGCTGTGCAGGTTGCCTGGCTGTCGCCAGGGGGCAGGTTTGCCCGGCTGTTCCCACGGGTAGGCCACGGAGGTCCCTGCCAGCGATCCTCCTGGCCGGAAGGCACGAGGGTTCTGCCGGCCGGCAGAACTCGAAAGAAGGGAACCGTCATGGCCGAGCACGCGACACGCAGTATGACGCGGACACCTGTCCAGACCGCCGCTCTGGTGATCGGGGCACTGTTCCTCCTCGTCGGGATTCTCGGGTTCATTCCCGGCATCACGACCAACTACGACACCATGACCTTCGCCGGTCACCACTCCGAGGCGATGCTGCTCGGCGTGTTCAACGTGTCGATCCTCCACAACATCGTGCATCTGCTCTTCGGTGTGGCCGGGCTCGCGATGGCGCGCACCGTCCCTGCTGCCAGGGCATTCCTCGTCGGCGGCGGCGTGATCTACGCGGTGCTGTGGATCTACGGACTGGTGGTCGACGCGGACAGCTCCGCGAATTTCGTTCCGCTCAACACGGCGGACAACTGGCTGCACTTCGGACTGGCGGTCATCATGATCGCGGCCGGTGCGCTGCTGGAGCCGCGTAACGATCGGGCGCTGCGCAGCGAGCGCGCGCGGTAGCGTCCGCGGATCGTCCCGAGCGCCGGTTCAGTCCGGATCGGCGTTCAGGATCCGATCGACGATCGAGCGAGCGGTCTCGGCGGCGCGCGGATCGTCAAGGCGCAGTGCGGTGTTGGTGGCCGCGAGGACGGCATCGATCTCGAACGCGACCTCGTCCGGGTCGCGATCCGGGACGGTGCCGTCCTCGCGTGCGTGCCGGTACTCGCCGGCCAGCAGGTCCAGCCAGTCGCGGCGGTCGCGGGCGAGTGCGTCGCGGACCGGTCCGGGGCGGCTGTCGAACTCGGCGATCGTGGCGGCGCGGAAGCATCCGCCCGGAAACGCCGGTTCGATCGCGTAGTCGAGCCACCGGTCGATCAGGGCGCGGAGTCGCGGAAGTCCAGCGGGTTCGCGCAGGGCGGGCCGGACGATCCGTTCGACGAACACCTCTCGGGCCGCGTCGACGGCGGCCACCTGCAGGTTCTCCTTGCTGCCGAACAGTGTCGCGACACCGCTCTTGCTGAGGCCGAGGTCGGTCGCGAGGCGTCCGATGCTCACCCCGTTGAGGCCCTCGACCGATGCCACGTCCACCGCGTGCCGGGTGATGGTCGCGCGGGTGCGTGCGCCCTTGAGCAGTCGCAGGTCGGACGTCGATGCGGGTTCCGTCACGCGAATCATCCTCTCACGTCTTGCCGAAGTGGACGAACGGTCGTACTGTCATATGCACGAACGATCGTACTCCCTTCCTCAGTCGAGACCCGGAGGGTCAGCCATGACGAACTCGATCTCCCGAACCGTCCCCGCCTCGCCCTGGACCGAGGCGACGGACCCGATGTGCCTGCCCGCAGCGACGCAAGCGGCACTCCTCGCCGACGCCCCCTGGTCGAGATACGCCGTGATGGGCGACTCGATCGCCGAGGGCATCGGCGATCCCAGCCCCGGATACGCGACCTCACCGTGGGCCGATCGGGTCGCGGCCGCGCTGCGCGCCACCCATCCGGACCTGGCGTATCTCAACACCGGGCGCATGGGCGCCACCAGCGGGCAGGTGGTCGCGACCCAGCTGTCACCCGTGCTGGACTTCGCACCCGATCTGATCCACATCACGTGCGGTTCCAACGACCTGTGGTCCGCCCGTCCGGACCTGGCGCGCACCGCCGACAATCTCGGGTCGCTGTTCGCGGCGGCTCACGACACCGGTGCCACCGTCACCACGCTCACCCTGGCCGACGCGTTCGTCGGCGACGACATGCTCGCGCTCCGCGACGGTGTCATGGCGGTGAACGACCTGGTCCGCACGCTCGCCGCCCAGTACGACGCGGTGCTGCTGGATCTGTGGCAGCACCCGCTGCGACTGCGGCCGGAACTGCTCAGCGCCGACCGGATCCACTTCACGATGACCGGGCACGCGGTGCTGGCCACCGAAATGGTCCGGGCGCTGCACGCGAGGATGTCGCGGTCCGTCAACCCGCTTCGGTAGCGGACCGATCGCGGCGGGGCAGCGAGAGCAGCGCGGAGACCAGGAAGCACAGGGCACCGACGAATGTCCCTGCGTTGGCCCAGAAGTCGCTGGCCTCGGCGCCGCTGGAGGTGATGAACGCACCGGCCGCGGAGATCCCGAATGCGATGCATCCGACCAGATTCACCCACACGGCCCATCCGTCGCGACCGCGCGGTACCCACGTCCGCGCACCTTCCTGGTACACGCGGAGCGCGAGTGCCCCGCTGATCAGGAACGCCACCGACCCCGCCGCGTCGGGCCGCCACACGAGGTGCCGCTCCTCGGTGACGTCGTAGGCCTGCAGGGCGGCAGCGGTACTGACGTTGAACAGCACCGTCCCCACGCTCTGCACGGCGGACGACAGCCATTCCGCCCGGAGCAGGGACTCCCCGCCGGTCTCCGTGGTCATGGGTCCGCTGCGCAGAAGCTGGATCAACCCCGCGGCGGTGAAGAACCACGCTCCGACGAAGAAGAACCCGTTGGCGCGCGAGGTGCCGAGGAGACCGGCGAGCACGGGCGCGGATCCGATTGCGAAACAGGCCGATCCGATGACGAAGCCCCAGCACTGCTTCCGCAGCGTCGGCCGCACGTGGATTCCGGAATGCGCAGCAGGCGGAACGTTGTCCATGGCAACCTCCGGTCGGATGGAGACGACCCATCGAGTATCGCCGGTGCGGTCGTCCCTCGGCCTCGTCTCGGCGAGACCGGTCCGGGTGCCTCCCGCCGAATCAGCTTTCCGCCGTGCGTGATTGCAGGGGATCCGCGGGAAGTCGGTCCGCCTGCGCGAACCGGGCGAGCTGCGCGCTGTGATTGGACGCTTCGAGGCACTTGCCCTGACGCATCAACTCGGTGACCAGGTGCCGGGCGGCGGGCCGCCACGGCAGAGCGTCGAACTGCTCCCTGCTGCCCCCCGTGTCCGTCCACCAGATGGTTGTCGTCGTCGGCTGCGTCCGGAACCGCAACTCGGGGTTGGCGGCTTCGAGACCACCGACATCGGTGCCGGCGTCACCTTCGAACACGGCGGTGTCGACGGTGACGAACCCACCGAGCCGGCGCTGTCCGTCGGGCATCGTCTCGACGTACAGGCACGCGGTCTCGTACGCGCCCGCGTGCACGCTGCACAGCCGTTGTGCGGTGTCCGCCTCGGAGGTGAAGGGCAGGCACACCACCGCCCAGTACTCGCGTTCACCCATCTTCGGGTTGGGCACCGACGACTGCACGTAATCGTGCAACCACTCGGTGACCGTCCCGAACTCCGGGTACGTCTCCAGTTCCCGATACCGGGTGTCGCGCAGCGGAAGGGCGGCTGCGTCGTATCGCGTCTGTCCGGTCACTCGTCGGGCTCCTCTTGCACGACGACACGGTACTCGATCACAGGTCAGAACAGAACGCCCGGATTCAGGATCGCGTTCGGGTCCAACGCTTCCTTGACCCGCCGCGTCAGATCCATGACGTCCGGGCCGACCTGGTCGGGCAGCCACGCCTTCTTCAACCGGCCGACCCCGTGTTCGCCGGTGATGGTCCCGCCGAGGCCGATCGCCAGATCCATGATCTGGCCGAACGCGGCGTGCGCCCGCGCCGTCATGTCCTCGTCGGCAGGGTCGAAGACGATGAGCGGGTGGGTGTTCCCGTCCCCGGCATGGGCGATCACCGCGACCGTCACCGCATTCCGCTCGGCGATCTCCGCGATACCCCCGACCAGCGCGGGAAGCGTCGGCAACGGAACCCCGACATCCTCGAGCAGAAGACTGCCGGTGCGCTCGACAGCGGGGATGGCCATCCGCCGCGCCGCCGCGAACGCTTCACCCTCCTCCGGATCGTCGGTGTCGAACACCTCGTCCGCGCCGGCGTCGCGGCACGCCTGCACCATCAGCGCGATCTCCTGCGCGGCAGCGGCACCCGGCGCATCGGACCGCGCGATGAGCATGGCCTCGGTCGCGCGATCGAGGCCCATGTGCAGGGCGTCCTCGACCGCATTGATGGATGCGCGGTCCATGAACTCCAGCATCGCCGGGCGCAGTTTCCCGGTGATCGCCAGCACCGCGTCCGCGGCGGCCTGTACCGACGAGAACGTCGCGACCATCGTCGACGCGGGTGGCTGCGGCGGCAGCAACCGCAAGGTCACCTCGGTGATGATCCCGAGCGTGCCCTCGCTCCCGACGAACAGTTTCGTCAGGGAAAGTCCCGCGACGTCCTTCAGGCGCGGGCCGCCGAGCCGCACGACGGTGCCGTCGGCGAGCACGACCTCGAGGCCGAGCACGTAGTCGGTGGTGACTCCGTACTTCACACAACACAATCCGCCCGCATTGGTGGCGGCGTTGCCACCGATCGTGCAGATCTCGAACGACGACGGGTCCGGTGGGTACCACAAACCGTGCTCCGCGGCGGCTCGCTTGACCTCCGCGTTGAGCAGTCCCGGCTGGACGACCGCGGTGCGGGTCACCGGGTCGACGGTGATCTCACGCATCTTCTCGGTGCTCAGCACGATCCCGGCGGCGAGGCCGCCGGCGCCGCCGGACAGGCTCGTGCCTGCCCCGCGCGGCACCACCGGAACCCGATGGGTGTTCGCCCATTTCAGGGTCGCCGACACGTCCGCGGTCGAACGCGCCCGAACCACCGCGAGCGGCACGGACGCGTCCGGATCCATCGCCCGGTCCTGCCGGTAGCCGGCGAGGATGTCGGGGTCGGTGACCACTGCGCCTTCGGGCAGCAGCCGGGCCAGCGCGTCCAGGTCGGCTGTGTGCTGGGTGCCGCCTGCGCTCATGGTGTGGCGGTCAGGTAGCGGGCCCGCAGCTTGTGCTTGACGAGTTTGCCGGTGGGGGTACGCGGCAGGTCGTCGGAGAAGTCGATGCTGCGCGGCGCCTTGAACCGGGACACCCGTTCCCGCACGTAGTCGAGCAGTTCCTGCTCGACCTCGGGGCTCGGCTCGACACCGTCGACGAGCTGGACGACCGCCTTGACCTCCTCACCCATCTCCTCGTTCGGCACACCGATCACCGCGACGTCGAACACCTTCGGATGCAGGGTGAGCACGTTCTCCGATTCCTGCGGGTAGATGTTGACGCCGCCGGAGATGATCGTGAACGCGGCACGGTCGGTCAGGTACAGGAACCGCTCCTCGTCGAGATAGCCGATGTCGCCGCTCGTCGTCCATGTCGGATGCGCGGGGTGCGTTGCCTCCTCGGTCTTCCGAGGATCGTTGTGGTACTCGAACGGGCGCTCGTCGCGCTCCCACCACACGGTGCCGATCGAGCCGGTCGGCAGTTCCTCGCCCTCGTCGTCGCAGATGTGGACGATTCCCATGACCCCGTCGCGACCCACCGAACCGGGGTGCGCGAGAGCCTGAGCGGAGTCGATGAACGTGGCGCCGGAACCCTCCGTGGACGCGTAGTACTCGTTGACGACCGGGCCCCACCACTCGATCATCGCGCGCTTGATCTCCGGCGGGCACGGGGCCGCAGCGTGGATCGCGACCTTCATGCTGGACACGTCGTACTTCGCGCGAACCTCCTCCGGGAGTTTCAGCATGCGCACGAACATGGTCGGCACCCATTGGCTCGCGGTCACCCGGTACCGGTCGATCAGGGCGAGTGCCTCCTCCGCGTCGAACCGGTCCATGAGGATGACGGTGCCGCCGACCGACTGGATGGTCCCGCAGAAACGCAGCGGCGCAGCGTGATACAGCGGCGCCGGGCACAGGTAGACCGTCTCGGCGTCGAATCCGTACATCGGCGCGAACACGGCCGTGTAGGGATCGGGGATGTCCTGCACCTGCCCGTCGGGCAGCTTCGGCTTGATGCCCTTGGGGCGGCCGGTCGTACCGGACGAGTACAGCATGTCCTGGCCGCGGGGCTGATCGGCGAGGGGAGTGGTGTCGAACCGGGCGACGGCCTGCGCGTAGTCGTCGAAACCGGGAAGGTCGCCGCCGAACACGACGCGATGGGTCACGGCCGGGTACGCGTCCGGTGCGAGGTCGACGGCCTCGACCGCGTCCGCGGACACGACGAGTACCTTCGCGCCGCAGTCGTTCACCACGTAGGCGGCTTCGGCGGCGGTCAGATGCCAGTTCACGACGGTGATGTAGAGACCGGACCGCAGGGCCGCCCAGTAGACCTCCATCACGCGCAGGTCGTTGTTCGAGATCAGCGCCATGTGGTCGCCCGGTCGGAGACCGAGGTCGCGGAGGTACTTCGCGAATCGCAGCGAATTCTCGTCGAGTTGCCGGTAGGTCAGCGACTCTCCGGTCGCGGGCCGGATGATGGCCGGCTTGTCAGGGGTGACGGACACGAAATTCCCGGGGTACATGCCCACGGTCTTACCACACCGTGTGGCGTACGCCACACAGAAGTGGGATCGCGTGGTGCGGCCCGGGAGCCCACCCGACGGGGCCGTCCGGGCGTAGGCTCGCCGACACACGGCGGGCCGGAGCGGGAGGAACGAGATGGCGCTCAGTGTCGATCAGGACAGGCTGTACTTCGAATTCCCCGAGGTCCACGCCGATGCCGAACTCTCCGTCTCCTTCCATCGCACGGTGCGTGTCCCGGACGACGGCACCACCTATCCGCTGCCGCCGAGCCTGGGCCGATTCCCGCTGCGTATCGTCGACGACGTGCTCGTGCTGCCGATGTGGCAGTCGGAGGCGTGCTGGATCAAGTTCGACGGCCGCTACCCCTTCCTCGTCAAGGTCGGCGTCGGTGATGTCGACGCGGTGACCGGTGGAAAGTGGTCCGAGGAACCGGATTTCGAGCGGGAGGACTACTTCGAGGTGCCGGAACAACCGTGGCTCGACGGCTTCCAGGTGGCCGCGGGCAAGGTCCGGCAGTTCGTGGCAGCACCGCTCGGAGCCGGATACACGGTCGAGGAACAGCTCGCCGCCGGGGTTGCGATCGGGGGAGTGCGGATCGTCGCGTACCCGATCCGAGGACCGATCTGGGAGGAGCGCAAGAAGTTCGACGCGCAGCGGCCGATGCGGGCGTTCGCGGCGCCCGAGCCGTCGTCGTCGATGGGATTCGGGGCCGGAGGGGCGATCGAGCAGGGTGTCGCGACGCCCGTCGAGGAACACGACGCGTGGGATCTCGACCACCACTCGGCGGTCCGGATCGAGCTGGTCAACAGCGACCGCTGGGAAGCGCTCACCGGCGAGCAGCCGCCGACCGAACCCGTGACCGCAGAGGAGTACACGAAGCGCGGATACCCGTGGTTCTCGCTCTACGAGGAAACCCCGGCCCGTCAGGGCTCCGAGGAGTTCGCCGGGGTCGAAACCGTGTCCGAGGTGCGCGCCCGGCGCGGCGAATCCCCGCTTCCCGGCAACGAGCACGTCGAGGCGCCCGAGCCGATCCGGATCCGGCGTGAGCGCCGAACCCGCGACCGCCGCGGATAGACCCGTTACCCTCGTACAACATGGGCGTCACCCAGAGAGTCGACCCCGAACCGCTCGTCGCGGAGTTGCTTGCCCGCGGTCGCGCGGCCGTAGCGTTCGACCACGACGAGCGCGTCGACGCGCTGCCCGCACGCGTCGTTTCCGAAGGCGAGAAGCTCCGGATCGGACTCCACCCGGAATCCCTCCCGGCGGATGCCGCGTTCGATCGGGTCACGCTGATCCTCGACGACGGATCGTTCTGGTTCGAGCTGCGCGCGGTGAACCTGCGCGGCCGGATGGTGCGGGCCACCGATGTCACGACCGACGGCCTCGCCTGGTTCGATTTCGAGCAGCGCCGCGCCACCGGATGGGACTACGCCAAGCTGCACGAGGAGCCGTCGTGACCCCGGACGATCCGATCGCCGCCACGTTCTTCGAGCATTCGCTCGTCGCGCGGGTCGCGACCCGGTCGCCGAAGGGGCGTCCGGCCATGACACCGCTGTGGTTCCTGTACGACCGAGGCCGGCTGTTCCTGGCCACCGGCCGGGACACCGTCGCGGCCCGCAACGCCACGGCGAACCCCGAGGTCGTCGTGCTGCTCGACGCGGAGGGGAAGGGCCGCTCGGACCACGTCCTCCGGGTCCGCGGACGCGCGAAGGTGCATCCCGGGGCCCCGTCACTGCGCGCGCTGGCGTTGCTCGGCCGGAAGTACTACCTCGGCGGCTGGCGTTCGGAGCTCGGGCACATCCGCCTGTGGCGGATGCGGACGCGCTACTACGGTCAGGCGGAGGGCGCGGTGATCGAGATCGAACCGCTGAGCGCGGAGTTGTTGCCCCGGCCCTGACGCGAACGCGTGGGCGCCGGATGATTGATTTCGGCGGGGGCGGGTACCTCGATGCGACCGACTTGTGAAGGAAGCATCGATGACTCTCACTACCGAACCCGAATGGAAGCTCGACAGCCGCGGCGACGAACCGGAGGATGAGCGGAATCTCGGCGGGCACCTGGTGGTCCTGGTTCTGTACGGCGTTCTCGTTGGAGGCATCGCTGCATTGTCGGTGGTGACCGGCAGGCAGCTGCCGCGGCGAATGAGCCCCCGCGATCTGCTTCTCGCCGCGGTTGCGGTCCACAAACTGTCGCGCACGATCACCAAGGACGAGGTGACCAACCCGCTTCGCGCACCGTTCACCGAGTACGACGGCGACGGCGGACCTGCGGAGGTGATGGAGTCACCGAAGTACCGGAACGGAGCCCGGCGCAGCCTGGGTGAACTGCTGACCTGCCCGTTCTGCTTCGACGTCTGGGCGGTTGCCGTTCTCACCGTGGGGCGGGTGTTCGCGCCGCGCCCGACCGCACTCTGCGTGGACGCTCTCGCGGTCCTGACAGGAGCGGACTTTCTTCATCTCGCGTACGCGAAGGCCCAGCAGGTCGCGGGGTGAAGCGGACATGATCACTCTCGGCGTCGCCGACGGCGTCCATCTGATCGGCCACGCACACGTCAACTGCTACGTCGTCGAGGACGACGACGGGGTGACCCTGCTGGACGCGGGCCTGCCGAGCATGTGGCAGATGGTGGAGGAGGTGCTCGCGCGTTGCCGGCGCGATCCCGCCGATATCCGCGCTCTGATCCTGACCCACGCCCACTTCGACCACGTCGGGTTCGCTGCCCGGGCGCGCCGGGAGTGGAATGTGCCGATCCTCGTCCATCCCGGCGACGAACGTCTGGCCGCACACCCCTACCGCTACACACCCCAACGCAACCGGTTCCTCTACGCGCTGACCCACCCCCGGTCCCTTCCGATCCTCGCTCGCATGGCGGCCGCCGGCGCGCTCACGGTGAAGGGCGTTCGGGACGTCGAAAAGCTGTCCACCGGAACCGTATTGGATGTACCGGGGCGACCGGTGGCCGCGCATACACCCGGGCACACCGACGGTCACTGCGTCCTGCACCTGGCTGATCGCGGTGTGGTGTTCAGCGGTGACGCGCTCGTCACGCTCGATCCCTACACCGGGGGTGAGGGACCCCAGATCGTCGCCTCGGCGGCCACCAAGGACACCCGCCGCGCGATCGAATCGCTGACCGCCATTGCCGCCACCGGTGCCGGCACGGTCCTGCCCGGCCATGGAGCACCGTGGACGGACGGGGCCGAGGAGGCGGTGCGTCGAGCGGTCGAACGCGGGGAACACTGACCATCCGCAGGCTGCGGGTAGGCGTTCACGACAGAGGCGAAAGGAGTTCCGGGACAGATGACTACGACCGATGTGCAAGACCTCGGCCCGGCCGAGGCGGAGGGACCGGAGCCGGTACGGCCGCGGACGACGGGAGCAGGCTTCAGCACGGCCGAGATCAAGGCCCGCATCGAAGCCATGTTCGCCGACCACCCCGAGGTTCCCTAGGAGGATTCCGGCGCAGAGCCGGGATCGAGAATCCAGAGCCGGGAGGCGAATTGAAAGCGATGGTGTACCGCGGACCGTACAAGGTCCGGGTGGAGGAAAAAGATGTTCCGCGCATCGAGCACCCGAACGACGCGATCGTGCGGGTCGTGCGCGCGGCGATCTGCGGATCGGACCTGCATCTCTATCACGGCATGATGCCCGACACCCGAGTGGGCATGACGTTCGGCCACGAATTCGTCGGTGTGGTGCACGAAGTCGGGCCATCGGTCCGCAACGTGCAACCCGGGGATCGGGTGATGGTGCCGTTCAACATCTACTGCGGCTCGTGCTATTTCTGTGCCCGCGGTCTGTATTCGAACTGTCACAACGTCAATCCCAACGCCACGGCGGTCGGGGGAATCTACGGATACTCGCATACGTGTGGCGGATACGACGGCGGCCAGGCGGAGTTCGTGCGCGTGCCGTTCGCGGACGTCGGGCCGCAGAAGATCCCGGACTGGATGGACGACGAGGACGCGCTCATGTGCACCGACGCCCTCGCGACCGGATACTTCGGGGCGCAGCTCGGTGACATCGTCGAGGGTGACACCGTGGTGGTCTTCGGCGCAGGGCCGGTGGGTCTGTACGCCGCGAAGAGTTCGTGGTTCATGGGCGCCGGACGAGTGATCGTGATCGACCACCTCGAATACCGGCTCGAGAAGGCGCGTACCTTCGCCCACGCCGAGACCTACAACTTCGCCGAGTACGACGACATCGTCGTGCAGATGAAGAAGGCCACCGATCATCTCGGGGCAGACGTGGTCATCGACGCGGTCGGCGCGGAAGCCGACGGCAATCTTCTGCAGCACGTCACCTCGACCAAGTTCAAGCTGCAGGGCGGATCCCCGATCGCACTCAACTGGGCCATCGATTCGGTCCGCAAGGGTGGAACGGTCTCGGTGATGGGTGCCTACGGGCCGATGTTCAGCGCCGTGAAGTTCGGGGATGCGATGAACAAGGGGCTGACGCTGCGGATGAACCAGTGTCCGGTCAAACGCCAGTGGCCGCGCCTGTTCGAGCACATCCGGAGCGGCGTGATCAAGCCGAACGACATTGTCACGCACCGCATCCCGCTGGAACACATCGCCGACGGCTACCACATCTTCTCCGCGAAACTCGACGACTGCATCAAGCCGGTCATCGTGCCGGACGCTGCGTGAAAGGACTGCGAGATGACGAAGCCGCCGACACCCGCCGCGTACACTGCGAGCCCGCACCCGCGTCCGGACTCGGACGCTCTGCGCGCACGCATTCCGGGATGGGGGGTCGACCTCGATCCGAAGGACCGGCCGGCGGTGCCGAAGGAGCGTTTCGAGCCGGAAGCCACGGGAGCGCAATGGGACTTCCCGGACCGGCAGGAAGAGAAGTGGCCCCGTGAACGCTCGGTCGAACATGCCCTGCTGACCCCGGTATTCGGCACCTCCTGCCCGCCGAAGGGGCTGTCGGGAATCGTCCGCAAGTACGCCTACCGCCGATTCAGCGAAGGACGCGCTGCACACTGGCTGCTGCTGCTCGGCGCTGACCGGATCGACGCCGTCGAATCCCATCTGAGGTCGTTCGCGTCCACGCGCCCGGACAACCCGTTCACCGAGACCGGAATCCGCAGCGAGTTCACGCACGGAGGGGCCCGCTCGCGCCTCGGACGGCGACGCGTCGACACGGCCCATCAGTGGATGGATCCGATTCTCGTGGGCGGGCCCTGGGTTCTCGGCATCGGCGCGGCGGCTGTCGCGGTGCGGGGTGCGCTGATGCGGACCCGCAGCGGTAGCCCGTCATCATGACCACCACCGTTGCCGAAGCCGATCGTCTCGGCGTCGGGCTCGCGCGCGTCCACGGATGGTGCAACTTTCTCGGCGGGCTGTGGCCGCTTGTGCACAGACGCAGTTTCGAAGCGATCTTCGGTCCGAAACAGGACCGGTGGCTGATGTACACGGTGGCAGGTCTGCTCGTGGGCAACGGAGCGGTGCAACTGCGATCCGAGGGCACTGTCGAGGGAACACGCGCGGCGCGGCGGGTCGGGGTGGCCACCGCCGCCACCCTGCTCACCGTCGACCTCGTCTACGTTCCCGCCGGGCGGATCCCGAAGACCTACCTTCTGGACGCGGCCATGGAAGGTGCACTGCTCGCCGCCTGGGCGTGGCATGCGCGGACGCGGGGACCGTGACCGTCAGCCGAACTCGACGCCCTGCGCGAGAGGCAGCTCGTCGGAGTAGTTGATCGTGTTGGTGGCGCGGCGCATGTACGCCTTCCACGAGTCCGATCCGGACTCGCGGCCGCCGCCGGTCTCCTTCTCGCCACCGAAAGCGCCGCCGATCTCGGCGCCCGACGTGCCGATGTTGACATTCGCGATGCCGCAATCGGATGCGGCCAGGAAGCGTTCGGCCTCACGGGAATCGGTGGTGAAGATCGACGACGCCAAGCCCTGCGGCACCGCGTTGTGCAGCGCGATCGCCTCGTCGAAATCGTCGTAGGTCAGCACGTACAGGATCGGCGCGAAGGTCTCCTCCCGAACCACTTCCGTCTGCGCGGGCATGCGGACGAGCGCGGGGGAGACGTAGAACGACTCGCCGGGACTCTCGACACGTTCGCCGCCGGTGACGCGCACGCCGCCGTCGAGCTCGGCACGTTCGAGCGCCTTGCACATCGCCTCGTACGCGCGACCGGAGATCAAGGGGCCCACCAGGACTCCGTCGTCGAACGGGTTGCCGATCCGCAGACCCGAATAGGCGGTCGCGATGCGGCGGACCAGTTCGTCGGCCACCGACCGGTGCACGATGAGCCGGCGCAGTGTGGTGCAGCGTTGCCCGGCGGTGCCGGCGGCGGCGAACACGACGGCCCGCACCGTCAGGTTCAGATCGGCCGACGGAGCGACGATCGCGCCGTTGTTCCCGCCGAGTTCGAGCAGCACCCGGCCGAAGCGCGCCGCGACCCGGGGGCCGACGATGCGGCCCATGCGCACCGACCCCGTCGCGCTGACCAGCGCGACGCGGGGGTCGTCGACGAGTGCCTCGCCGACGGTGGCGTCCCCGAGCAGCACGTGGTGCAGTGCATCCGGTGCCCCCACGTCGCTCGCGGCGCGGCGCAGGAGCGCGTCGCAGGCCAGCGCGGTCAGCGGGGTGGTCTCCGACGGCTTCCACACCACCGGATCGCCGCACACCAGGGCGATCGCGGTGTTCCAGGACCACACGGCGACCGGAAAGTTGAACGCGGAGATCACGCCGACGACACCGAGGGGATGCCAGGTCTCCATGAGCCGGTGCCCGGGGCGCTCCGACGGCATCGTGCGACCGTAGAGCTGACGCGATAGTCCGACCGCGAAGTCGCAGACGTCGATCATCTCCTGCACCTCGCCGAGTGCCTCGGAGGTGATCTTCCCGGCCTCGAGGGTGACCAGCTCGGCCAGATCGGCCTTGTGCTCGGTGAGCAGCTCCGAGAGCCGCCGCACGAGCCGCCCCCGTTGCGGCGCCGGCACCGCCCGCCAGACGGTGAAGGCTTCGGCGGCGGCGGAGATCGCGACGTCGAGGTCGGCGGCGGTGTGCGGGTGGAGGCGTGCGAGCTCGGTGCCGTCGATCGGGGTGGTCACGACGAGGGAGCCGTCGCGCGCCGGACTCGGTGCCCCGCATCGCTGCAGGGCCTGTGCGGCGCGGGTGGCGAGATCTGCGCTCGGATGCGGTGGGGCCGGATGCCCTGAGGGCGCATTCATGGGTGCGGTCCTTCCGTGCTCGGATAACCTGCGCTCGTGCCGGAATCCTCGAGAGAAAACCTGGACGAGATCGATCGGCTGTTGTTGCGTGAGCTCGTCGCCGACGGCCGGGCCACGCTGTCGGCGCTGGCGGACAAGGCCGGCCTGTCGGTGTCGGCGGTGCAGTCGCGAGTGCGAAGGCTCGAGGCGCGGGAGGTGATCCGCGGGTACACGGCGTCGGTCGATCCCGAGGCGCTCGGGCTCATGCTGTCGGCGTTCGTGGCGATCACCCCTCTCGACCCTTCGCAACCGGACGACGCGCCCGCACGGCTGCGGCACATCGACGCCATCCAATCCTGTCACTCGGTGGCCGGCGACGAGAGCTACATCCTGCTCGTGCGGGTCGGTTCTCCGCGGGAACTCGAACAGCTGCTGCAGCAGATCCGCGCGACCGCGAACGTCGCCACCCGCAGCACCGTCATACTCCAAACATTTTACGATCGTTAGCCCTTGCGCAAGGATATTCTCCGGTTGCAAGCCCGCACCGCAGTAAAGGATTTGGCGTAGCCTCGGGGCATGAGCACTGCATTCCGAAACCCGGGCGGTGCCGAAGAACTGCCGCCGAACCGGGTACACGACACACTGGGCCGCCACATCCTGGCCGACGGGTTCGATCTCGTCCTCGACCTCGACAAGTCCTCGGGGCTGCGCCTGGTCGACCAGCGCGACGGCACCACCTACCTCGACATGTTCGGATTCTTCGCGTCGTCCGCGCTCGGCATGAATCATCCCGAGCTCGTCGGCGACCCCGACTTCGTCGACGAACTGGCCGCGGTGGCAGTGAACAAGCCCAGCAACTCCGACATCTACACGGTGCCGATGGCCCGGTTCGTCGAGACCTTCGCCCGGATCCTCGGCGACCCGGCCCTGCCGCACATGTTCTTCGTCGACGGCGGTGCGGTCGCCGTCGAGAATGCGCTCAAGGCGGCGTTCGACCGGGCCAGCAGGCTCAACGAAGCCCACGGCCGCGACCCGAGCCTCGGCAGCAAGGTGCTGCACCTGACCGAGGCGTTCCACGGCCGGACCGGCTACACGATGTCGCTGACCAACACCGATCCCGTCAAGACCGACCGCTATCCCAAGTTCGACTGGCCACGCATCGACGCGCCCTATCTGCGCGACGGTCGCGACGTCGCGGAAGCCGAATCCCGGGCGCTCGAGCAGGCCCGGCGTGCCTTCGCCGAGAACCCGCACGACATCGCGTGCTTCATCGCCGAACCGATCCAGGGGGAGGGTGGCGACCACCATTTCCGCCCCGAATTCTTCCGTGCCATGGCGGATCTGTGTCACGAGAACGATGCGCTGGTGATCTTCGACGAGGTGCAGACCGGGGTCGGTATGACCGGCACCATGTGGGCCTACCAGCAGATGGGTGTCGTCCCGGACATCGTGGTGTTCGGTAAGAAGACGCAGGTGTGCGGCATCATGGCCGGTCGCCGACTCGACGACGTCGCCGACAACGTCTTCACCGTGAGTTCCCGCCTGAACTCCACGTGGGGCGGCAACCTCACCGACATGGTGCGGGCCCGTCGCGTCTTCGAAGTGATCGAACGGGACCGGCTCGTCGATCGGGCCCGGCTCACCGGCGCGCACCTGCTGTCGGCACTGCGGCAGCTCGCCGACCGGCATCCCGAGATCACCGAAGTGCGCGGACGCGGGCTGATGTGCGCCGTCGATCTGCCGTCCCCGGCCGAACGCGACGCCGTCCTGTCCCGGCTGTTCACCGACGAACACGTCCTCATGATCGGAACCGGTTCGCGCGGAATCCGTTTCCGCCCGCCGCTGGTCGTCACGACCGCCGAACTCGACGAAGCGGTCGGGGCGCTGGACCGGGTGCTCTCCCGCAGCTGACCACGCTGTCTCCCGTCACGAGGAGTTCGCCTCGAGATGTTCGAGGACCGCGAGCACCCGGCGGTGGGCCTCCGGCTCCGGATGCAGGCCGAGCTTGAGGAAGATCGACCGAATGTGCGCCTCCACGGTCCGTTCCCCGAGGAACAGCGTGGCGCCGATCGCGCGGTTCGAGCGACCCTCGGCCATGAGCGCGAGCACCTCCCGTTCGCGGGTCGACAGGTCGTCGATGGGCCGCCTGCCGGGGTGCGGGCGGGACACCATCCGGCTCACCACACTCGGGTCGATCGCCGACCCGCCGTCGGCGACCCGATGCAGGGTGTCGATGAACTCGTCGATGTCGGCGACCCGGTCCTTGAGCAGATAGCCCAGCCCACCGGCCCCGTTCGTCAACAGATCCATCACGTATTCGGATTCGACGTACTGCGACAACAACAGCACCGACGTCTCGGGGAACTCGGAGCGGATCGTCCGGGCCGCATCGATGCCCTCGACCGTGTGCGTCGGCGGCATCCGGATGTCGACGACCGCGACGTCGGGACGGGCCTGCGCGACGAGCGCGAGCAGATCGGACGCATCGCCGGCCTCACCCACCACCTCGAGGCCCTCGTCGCCGAGCAGGCTGCGGATGCCTTCCCGCAGGAGCACCGAGTCGTCGGCGAGGACCACCCGCAGCGGACACGACCGGCGTTCGCGGGGCCCGGAGCGCCGCAGCTCCGCGCGGTCGGGTTCGCGCCAGATCTGCGTTCGTGCGCCGGCGCTGCCGTCGGTCTCGATCGCCGCCCGCGCCGCGTCGGCGAACGCGCGGCACGACGGGTACCGATCCGCCCGATCCTTCGCGAGTACCCGTGCGACGACCGCGTCCAGTGCGACCGGGACATCCGGACGAGCCTCGCTCGGACGCGGGATCGGGCTCCGGGCGTGACCGTGCCACAGCTGCGGCAATGTCTCACCGGGGTACGGGGGCCGGCCGGTGAGCAGGTGGTAGAACGTGCATCCCAGCGAATACTGGTCCGCCCGATGGTCGAGGACGACCGCGGTGTCGAACTGTTCCGGCGCGGCGTTCTGCAGGCTCGCCGCGAACATTCCCGTGCGCGTCAGCCGCCCCGTCTCGTCGAGCGCCTTCGCGATACCGAAATCGGTGAGCAGCACCCGCTCCGGCTCGTCCTCGGCGATCGGGTCGGCGATGAGAATGTTCGCCGGCTTCACATCGCGATGCAGCACACCCGTCCGATGCGCGAAATCGAGAGCCTTCGCCGTTTCGGAGATGATGTGCACGGCCCGCCCCACCGGGACCGGTCCCGCCGCGATCAGGTCCGCGGCCGTGACACCGGGAACGTACTGCATCGTGATCCACAAACGCCCGTGCTCGCGCCCGCGGTCGTAGATCTGCACGATGTTGGGATGTTCGAGCCGCGTGACATGCGCTGCCTCCCGCTCGAACCGCGACGCGACGTAGTCGTCCGACGTCAGCCCCGGATGCAGCACCTTCAACGCGACCTTGCGTGGCAGATGCGGATGCACAGCGAGATATACGCGGCCCATACCGCCGATGCCGAGCAGGCGCTCGATCGTGTATCCCGCGAAGACCGTGCCCGGACCGAGTTCATCCTGTTCGTCCACTGCCCGCACTCCCTGAGGAGGACCCAGAATCCATTGAACGCCATCCGGTCCGGCAGCGGAACCGGCTGGACCGATCGCGCGTCCGTCGATCGTGCGTCCGGTCAGGTGGCCGGGACGGTGCCGAGCGGCAGGGTCACCGTGATGGTCGTGCCCCGGTCCGGTGGGCTGTCCAACACCAGATCTCCGCCGAGCGCGGCTGCACGATCGGCCAACCCGTCGAGTCCGCTGCCCGCGGTCGGTTTCGCTCCGCCGCAACCGTCGTCACGGACCGTCAGCGTCATCCGCTCGTCGTCCCGGTCCAGTTCGATGTCGACCACCGACGCACCAGAATGCTTCGCCGCATTCGTGACCGCCTCGGCGGTGATCAGATACACGGCCAACTCGATCGCGGGCGGCAGCCGTGTCCCTATCCGATCCTCCATGCGGACGGGGAGCGGCGCCCGCTCGGCCAGCGACTTCAGCGCCACCACCAGGCCACGCTCGGTCAGTACCGGCGGATACACGCCGCGGGCCAGTTCCCGCAGTTCGGCCAGGGCATTGTCGAGCTCGGCGACCCCGTCACCGAGCAACTTGCGCAGATCCATCTCGTCGTCGGCGCGCTGCGCGCGGCGCAACAGCAACGACGCCGCAACCAGGCGCTGTTGCGCGCCGTCGTGCAGGTCGCGTTCGAGACGCTTTCGTTGCATGTCGCCGGCCGCCACGATCCTCTCCCGGGACCGCCGCACCTCCTCGAGCTGTTCGCGCAACGAGTCCCGAAGACGCTCGTGATCCAACGCGACGATCGCGGCACTCCGCACGGCCGCGAGCAACTCCGGTTGCGCTTCCAACGTCGCGTCGTAGACGAGCGCACCGACAGGCCGGCCCTCACGCTCGACGATCGTCGCCGCCCGCGTCCGGGAATGGCGAGGCAGCTCCCGCGGGATTCCGTCCGCGTCGAGATAGCAGCGGTCCTCGGGTGAGTACGTCCACAGCACCAGGCTGGGGTCGCGCACCGCGCGCCGCAGCGCATCCACGAAGCCGACATCGAGTGGCACGTCGCCGATCTCGACCATCGCGTCGCTGATCGCCGCCCGTGCCAGCCGGTAGCGCACCAACCCGATCGCGACGGCCAGCGGGAACAGCGCGGCGCCGGGATAACGCAGATTCAGGATCCAGATGTAGGGGGAGCCGGGCACCCGGATCGCGGTGGACAGAATCGCCACCGTCACGAGCCCGGCGATCGCGTAGGCGATCGCGAGCGGCGCGAACCCCGCTCGATAGGCCGGTGTTCCGCGCCGCCAGCGCACCGTCACAACGGCGACGACGACGGCGACCAGCACCAGTGCACCGGCGCCGACCACCAGTTGGATGGGGTCCGCCAACCGGGGATCGTGCCGGATCAGCAGCAGATTCGTGGATGTCGACGGGACCAGCGTGACGGTCGCTCGGGGATCGACGAACATCCACTCCGTCATCACGCCGACTGTCGCGAGGAACCAGGTCGCGCCGATGAACCATTTCTCCCAGCGATGGTGCAGCCGGCCGGTAGGGAATCCGATCACCGCCTGCAGCAACAGCGGCAGATACAGGTTCGTCGCCACGACCCCGATCGTGAACAGAACCGGATTGCTGGAGCGACGCAGCCCGCCGAGCAGCCACAGCAGGCCCGCCGCCAGGATCAGCGGACCCGTCAGGTCGTGCGGACGGAACTGCCACGCGACGGCACCGGACACCACGAACGCCATGCCGGCACCCAGGAACAGGATCAGCTCGGTGGTGCCGAACACCGGCAGGAACGGGCCCTCCGCGGCAGCGAACGATTCGCGCGGTCCGAGGAGCAATGCACGCGCCGGATCGTGCCGCGCGGCGGGGGACCAGTCCACGGACGCCACCACGGCCGCGGCGAGAACGGCGGCCAGGGCGATCAGGACCGGGATTGCTCGACGACGCACCATCGCATCTCCTCACCGAACCTTCTCAGTGTCCTCCCGGCCCGATTACGGGCACCACCGTGCAGGCACGGAACCGGAATCCGTGCCGGCACTGGGTGGAAATGCCGGGTCAGCACGGATTCGCCGAGGCGCTCATCAGCGGAGAGTTCTCGTCGTAGCCGGAATCACCGGAACGACCGCGGTAGCGGAAGCGCCGCAAGAGCAAGGGAGAAAGAAATGTTGGAAGCGCTCATCGCAAATGTGATCAGCACCGTGTGGCTCATGATCTTCAGCAGCGACGCAAATATCAAGCACGATGTTCAGGCCCTCGGGCAGTAGGCAGGGAGAACCTGGTGGAACTGTCGGCTGTCAGCATGGACACCGCACGAGCCGGCAAGGCTTCGGCACAGTACGGTCGGACGGATGTCGACGGCGGGCTACCCGAGCTCCCCGGGCGGTGGATTTCCACCGCCCGGGGGCAGCGGCGAGCCCGACTGTCGGGACGCACCAGGCACCCGATCGCCTGGATGCATTCCGCCCTGACCCGCCGACGTGGGCTTCAGGCGCAGATACCGGTCGGTGCGGACGAAATTCTCGTGCGCCTCAGCGAATTGCCGCTGAGCGTGTGGACCTACGGGTTCGACCACAGCTCGGTTCGGCATCTCGGGCCGATGGCGCAGGATTTCGCGGCTGCGTTCGGGCTCGGGCACTCGAATCGGAGGATTGCACTCGTGGACGCCAACGGCGTGTGCATGGCCGCCATCCAAGCGCTCTACCGCAGGGTGGTGATCCTCGAAGAAGCACTCGACGAAGCGCGAGCGTCGGATATCGAACCGTAGCGGGGACGGTCGAGACCGGGGTTGTTTGCGACTTTCCCGCAGAATTCGCAAACAACATCGGTCTCGAGCCGCCCCCAAGCGCACCACATGGGGGCGGCTGCGCTTGACCGGATGTTCGATCCCGCGCACGCTCGGTGCCGTGAGCATCAAAGTCGATCTCGCCGCCCTCGACGCGGCACTCGCGGACTTCGGATACGCCTACCTGCTGACCACCGGCGCCGACTTCAGACCGCACGCGGTCGCGGTGACGGCGGTGTGGAACGGCACCGATCTGACCGTCGGCGAACCCGGCCGGCGCACCACCGCGAACATCGGTGTGCACCCGGTCGTGTCCCTCGTGCACCCACCCGCCGAACCGGGCGGGTACTCGCTGATCGTCGACGGTGAAGCCGTCCTCGACGGCGACGCGCTGCGGGTCCGGCCGACCTCGGCCGTGCTGCACCGGCCGGCGACGCCGGAGACCCCGCCGCAGAACCCGGGATGCACCGCCGATTGCCGTCCGCTCACCGGGTAACGGTGTCACCCGGGCTGTGCCGCAGTCCGTCGCCCGGCCGCGTAGTTTGTCGTACATGACAGAAACAGTGGGAGAAGGCGCGGGCGAGGACACGACGTTCGCGATACCGTCGCTCGCCAACCTGCGGGACATCGGCGGGTGTGCGAGCCGGTTCGGCGGCGTGGTCCGCACCGGAGTGGTGTTCCGCTCCACCGATCTGAGCCGACTCACCGACACCGACCGTGAGACGCTCGACGCCCTGCAGATCACCACTGTCTTCGACCTGCGGACCGCCGCCGAGATGGAACGGCGCCCCGACCGTCTGCCCGAGGGTGCCGTCCACGTCGGGCTCGACGTCTTCGCCGATCGCGAGGACGCCTCCATCGCCGCCGCACTGCCCGAACTCGTCGCGAACCCCGAGGTTGTCGCGAAGGAGTTGTCGGACGGTCGCGCCGAGAACTACCTGCTGGGCAGCTACCGGGACTTCGTCTCCATGCCCAGCGCTGCCGCGTCCTATCGACGTTTGGCGACCGGAATCGCGCACGGCGAGGTTCCGGCACTCGTGCACTGCAGTGCGGGGAAGGACCGGACCGGATGGGCGGCCGCGTCGCTGCTGCTGTTCGCCGGCGCCGGCGAGGACGACGTGTTCGCCGACTATCTGCGCACCAACGATCTGCTGCTCCCCACGTTCGAGCCGGTGTTCACGAAGTTCCGCGAACTCGGCGGGGATCCGAACGTGCTGCGCCCACTCCTCGGTGTGCAGCGCAACTATCTCGAGGCGTCGCTCGACGAGGTCACCAACCGCTACGGGACGATCGAGCAGTACTTCGCGGAAGGACTCGGTCTCGACGACGACACCCTCCAGGCATTGCGGACCCGGCTGGTCGACACGGAACGTACGGAGACCGTACGCGGCGAATGACGTAGGCGCAGTGTCTCGTCCGGGTGCAGGGGGTCGTCGAACCCGATCCGTCAGCGCGCGGTTCGGGTGCGACGGCGTACCGCAGTGAACACCGCGAGACCGACGAGCACACCGACCAGGTCGGCGCACCAGTCCCAGACCGACCCCGAGCGACGCACCGCAACCATTTCCTGCAGGATCTCGGTCAGCACGCCGTACGCGGCGAGCCAGCCGATCGTCCAGGCGACGGGGATCCGTGCATACAGCGAGCAGTAGGCGAGGGTCGCGAAGAAGACTGCGTGCGTGACCTTGTCGGCGTGCGGCGGGCCTTCCGGTGCGGTGCCTCCGGGGGACAGGAGCATCGCGGTAACCACGACCGTCGCCAGCACGAGAGGCAGCGTGCGCCGCCACGTGAGCGTGGGCACCGGTCAGGCGTCCCGGACGGTCAGACCGAGTGCGGCCTCGGCGAATCCGCGTACCGCGCGGCGCGCGGCGGTCAGCGCGGCGTCCTCGCCGTCGCGGGCGGTGCCGGTCAACGTCCCGTCCGGCATCAGTGTCACGTCCGCAACCGATTCCGCGGTCGTCGCCTCGCGCACCGACCAGCGGTACCGGGTGTCGGCGTTCCAGGACTCGGTGTCCTCGGCGAGCAGATACCAGTTGCCTGCGTTGATCTCGACCGGTTCCATCAGGCGTCGCCCCTGTCCTTGCGATTCTTTCTGTCGCGCTTGCGGTCACGCGAACGGTCGTTCTGATCGAGCCCCGCATACAGGACGACGCTGACGACGGGGATGAGCAGGAACCACAGCCAGCTGTGAGTAAGGAAGAACAGGACGAGCGCGACGGCAGGTGTCACGCCCGCGACCACGTCGCGCCACCGGTCCGGCAGTCCACGCTTGGCCGGGGCAGTCTCGGCTGCCGGAGCAGGGACGTTCGCCGTTTCCGTCGGCAGATCGGTGAACAGGGCGTCGAGGTCGCTGCGGGTCGTCGCTGCCGAGGCCTTGCCGCTGCGTTCTTCGAACTCGGCGAGGGTGAGTCGTCCGGCTGCGAAATGTTCACCGAGCAACTGCAGCGCACGCTCGCGTTCGGCGGTGCCGATGCGAACCTCGGGTGTATCGGACATGCCCACAGACTAGTTGCCCGAAGTTGGCGCCGCGTGGCCGGTCTCACGGGCCGAAGCCGGGTCCTCCGGTCATGATCCGATATGCCTTCACCACGACCGCGACGAGCACGACGGCGCAGATCACCATGACGAGCGGGAAGCGGATCGCCACCATCGACACCGCGGCCACCAGCCCGATCGGCAAGAGGGTGAGCACGTCGAGCACCGCGGCGCCCGAAGGGGCTGTGCGGGGACGGGTTTCGCGGTTGTAGGGGGGAGCCGGAGTGGTCTCGTCGAGAAGGCGTGCGGGCAGGAGACGCGCGGACCCGGGTGCCGGGTCTTCGGGACGGGACCGGCCGACGAACATCGCCGTCCCCGCGGCGGCAACTGCTGCGACCGCGGGCAGCCACAGACCGATGCCGAACCGGTCCGCCACGACGAACACCGCGAACAGGGCCAGCGGCAGCAGGCCGAGAACCAGTCCCCGTCCGCGCCGTTGCCGTCGTGCCGGTTCGATGAGGGGCAGATCGGAGAACGGGGCCACCAGCTCGCCGCGTGTCGTCGCCGCTTCGATGCGTCCGGACCGTTCCTCGAACTCTGTGAGGGTGAGCCGTCCGGCAGCGAAGTGTTCTCCGAGCAGACGCTGCGCCTGCTCGCGTTCGGCGGTGCCGATGCGTATCTCGTGCGGCTCGGCCATATATCCACCCTAGTCTCGAGCGTTCGCGGAAATCTGCCCCGGAACGCTACGAACTGCGCTCCGTTCGTGGGTGATGATCCTCCGCCGAGTCGGAGCCGTTCCGATCCCGGCAACGCGTCGGTGCTGCCGGGCCGCGCCTGCGACGGGGCGGGGACGCGTTCAGGATCGCGTGGGTGACGAGCTCGTGGGGGTGATGGCGATGGTTGCGCCGGGGTGTGCGGGTGGGATCGAGGAGGTGCGGTGCGGTCCACAGAGGGCGGTGGCCGTGGGGATCGGCGGTGGTGCGCCACCCGGAGTCGGTGACGCGTGCGTGGTCGGCGTCGCATACCAGCGCGAGGTTGTCGATGTCGGTGCCGCCGCCGTGTTGCCATTCGGTCAGGTGGTGAACGGCGCAGTGCGAGGCGGGAGCATCGCAACCGGGCCGGGTACAGCCGCGTTGCCATGCGGTGAGCAACAGGCGCTGGTCGGCGGTGGCGAGGCGTCTGGACCGTCCGAAATGCAGGGGAGCGCCGGCGTGGTCGAAAAGTGCAAGGACCGGATGGGCGTGCTCGGCCATGGCGAGGGCATCGGTGACGGGCACGACCCCGCCGGTGGCGGTGGTGGCGAGGCCGGTGGCCCGTTCGAGTTGGTGCAGGGTCATGGTGACGACGACGGTGACCGGCAGGCCGCGGTGTCGGCCGAGAGCGCCGGAGGCCAGTGCGTGGGTGCAGAGTGCGTCGAAGGCGTCGTGGAGGCGTTGGTCGGGAGTGCGCCGGTCGCGGCGGGCCGCCCGATCGAGAACGGCGGGGTCGAGGTCGGGCCGGTCGATGCTGCCGGCAGGTGAGTCGGGGTCGTCGGGGTTGTTCATGCCCGGTCGGGCCCAGGTGGCGAGGATGGCGTCGAGTTTGGCTCGGGTGGCCGGATGCAGGTCGCCGTGCAGGCGGGACATCAGATCGGCCGATTGCGGTGCGAGTCGCAGGGAGCGGCGAGCCTTGCGGTCGCGGTCGTCCGGTGGGTTGCCGTCGGGGTCCAGTCGGGCGAGCAGGTCGATGCCGGCGGTGGTGATGTCGTCGGGGGTCGCGGTCCGGGCGAGGGTGCCGAGGATGCGGTCGACGGTCTCGACGACGTCGTTCCCGAACCGCCCCGGAATCTTCTCGGTCACCTTGCGGATGGCATCGACGTGCGCGGCGGACGCGTCACCGTCGGCAACGGCAGCGGCCGTGACCTGCAGGATCGGGGCGAGGGCGGTGCCGCTGGGAGTCGTGCGGGGTGCGAGGAGGCGGGCGTTCTTGACGCGCCGAACCGCGTCGGCGCGGGACAGGTGCAGGAGTTCGACCAGGTATTTCTGGGGCGTGGACAGCTTCACGGCGTTCTCGAGTCCGCGCTGTTCGACCTGGGCGACCAGTCGCGCGTCGAGGCCGTCGAGTCGGCGGCGGAGGCGTTCGACGGTGCGGAGTGTCGAGGCGATGTTCTCGTCGGAGAGGCGGTCGACGTCGAGTGCGCAGAGTTCGTCCACGGTGGGGCGCTCCACCGTATGAACCTCTGCTGTCGAACTCATGTTCGAATAGTACATGTGTTCGAACGGGGGCGCAGCCGATTCGAGAGCCGAAACGGGGCGTGCCCCGGGCGGATCGTCGGATCCGCCCGGGGCACGCCCCGTTGGTCAGAACATCACTTGAGCTCGGCGAGCACCGTTCCCTGAGTGATGGCAGCACCCGGCTCGACGGCCAGGCCGGTCACGACGCCGGCCTTGTGCGCGGTGACGGGGTTCTCCATCTTCATGGCCTCGAGGACGGCGATCAGATCGCCCTCGGCGACCTCCTGGCCCTCGGTGACCGCGACCTTGACGACGGTGCCCTGCATCGGCGCGGTCACGGCGTCGCCGGACGCCTTGCCGCCGTGGGCGCCGCCACGCTTGCGGGCCTTCGGCTTCTTGCGGATGGCACCGGCCGCGCCGCCGCCACCGCCGAGCGAGAACTGGCCGGGCAGCGACACCTCGACGCGACGGCCACCGACCTCGACGACGACGTTCTGACGCGGCAGAGCCTCGTCCTCGTCGTCGACGGCACCGGCACCCGCGTAGGGCTCGATGGTGTTCTCCCACTCGGTTTCGATCCACTTGGTGTAGACGTCGAACTTCTCGCCGTCACCCACGAAGGCCGGGTTCTCGACGATGTGCCGGTGGAACGGGATGACCGTGGCGAGGCCGTCGACCTCGAACTCGGCGAGGGCGCGGCGAGCGCGCTGCAGCGCCTGCTCGCGGGTCTCGCCGGTGACGATCAGCTTGGCGAGCATCGAGTCGAACTGGCCGCCGATGACGTCACCCTGCACGACGCCGGAGTCGACGCGCACGCCCGGGCCCGAGGGCTCCTTGTAGACGGCGATCGGGCCGGGGGCGGGGAGGAAGCCGCGACCGGCGTCCTCACCGTTGATGCGGAACTCGAAGGAGTGGCCGCGCGGCGTCGGGTCTTCCTTGATCTCGAGTTCTTCGCCGTTGGCGATGCGGAACTGCTGACGCACGAGGTCGATGCCGGCGGTCTCTTCGGTGACCGGGTGCTCGACCTGCAGGCGGGTGTTGACCTCGAGGAACGACACCGTGTCGCCCTGCACCAGGTACTCGACGGTGCCGGCGCCGTAGTAACCGGCCTCGCGGCAGATGGCCTTGGCGGACTCGTGGATGCGCTTGCGCTGCTCGTCGGTCAGGAACGGCGCGGGCGCCTCCTCGACGAGCTTCTGGAAGCGGCGCTGCAGCGAGCAGTCGCGGGTGCCGGCGACGACGACGTTGCCGTGCTGGTCGGCGATGACCTGCGCCTCGACGTGGCGGGCCTTGTCCAGGTACTGCTCGACGAAGCACTCGCCGCGGCCGAAGGCGGCGATCGCCTCGCGGGTGGCCGACTCGAACAGCTCGGGGATCTCCTCGATGGTCTGCGCGACCTTCATGCCGCGACCGCCGCCACCGAAGGCCGCCTTGATCGCGACCGGCACGCCGTACTGCTTGGCGAACTCGACGACCTCGTCGGCGTTCTTGACCGGGTCCTTGGTGCCCGCGGCCATCGGCGCGTTGGCGCGCTCGGCGATGTGGCGGGCGGTGACCTTGTCGCCGAGGTCGCGGATGGACTGCGGCGAGGGGCCGATCCAGATCAGGCCGGCATCGATCACGGCCTGGGCGAAGTCGGCGTTCTCGGACAGGAAGCCGTAGCCGGGGTGGATCGCGTCGGCGCCCGACTTCTTCGCGGCGTCGAGGATCTTGTCGAAGACCAGGTAGGACTCGGCCGACGTCTGGCCGCCGAGCGCGAACGCCTCGTCGGCGAGCTTCACGAACTGCGCGTCGGCGTCGGGCTCGGCGTAGACGGCTACGCTGCCGTAACCGGCGTCCTTGGCAGCTCGGATGACCCGCACAGCGATCTCGCCGCGGTTGGCGACGAGCACTTTCGTGATGTGCGCGCTGGCATGACTGGGCACGGAGCCTCCTGTTGATCGATCGTTAGGTTATTGCCGTCACGGAGAGTGTAGGCGTCAATCCGATAGACGATGTAACCGGATAGCCCCTACACACTACGAGCAAGATCGAACCCCGCAACGTTACCGGCCGGTAGCCGAGACTGCACAGCCACCCCCGGCGAGGTCGGGACAGCGCCTCCGGCGAGGTCAGGCCCGAAGATGCCGCTTGATCCGGGCGAGCATCGCGCTCATGCCGCGCAGCCGCAGCGGACTCACCACATCGGCCAGTCCGAGCGCCGAGTAGAAGTCGTCCGGCACATCGAGGATCTCCTGTGCGCTGAGCCCGTCGAGGCCCTGATGCAGGATCGATGCGAACCCCCGCGTGGTCGGCGCCTCCGGCGGAGCACTGAAATGCAGCCGCACCCGATCACGCTCCGACGAGTCGACGGACAGGAACAACGGCGACTGGCACTCGGGCACCGGTTCCATCGCGGCTTCCTCGAGTTCGGCCGGGAGGGGCGGAAGCTCCCGGCTGAACTCGAGGAGCAGCTGCAGCTTGTCCTGACCGGTGACGGCGGCGAAGTCGTCGACGATCTCGGCGAGCGCGGAGGGCAGGCTCATCGGGCGGGCGCTTCCCCGGGCTCTTCGCCCTTGACGATCGGCACGCGCACCGCGTTGCCCCACTCCGTCCACGAACCGTCGTAGTTGCGGACGTTCTGGTAGCCGAGCAGGTGTGTGAGCACGAACCACGTGTGGCTGGACCGCTCGCCGATGCGGCAGTAGGCGATCACATCCGCGTCGCGGGGGATGTCCGCGTAGATCTCGTCGAGTTCGGCGCGGGAACGGAACCGGCCGTCCGGCGCCGCGGCCTTCGCCCACGGGATGGACACCGCGGTGGGGATGTGGCCGCCGCGCAGGGCACCTTCCTCCGGGTAGTCCGGCATGTGGGTGCGCTCGCCGGTGTACTCCTGCGGCGAGCGCACGTCCACCAGCGGAGACGTGCCGAGGGCTGCGAGCACCTCGTCCTTGAAGGCCCGGATCGGGGCGTCGTTGCGCGCAACCACCGGGTATCCGGTCGTGGTGGTGGACGGGACGTCGAAGGTTGTGTCGCGGTTCTCGGAGATCCACGCGTCGCGGCCGCCGTCGAGCAGGCGCACGTCCTCGTGGCCGAACAGCGTGAAGACCCACAGCGCGTAGGCGGCCCACCAGTTCGACTTGTCGCCGTAGATCACGACGGTGTCGGTGCGGCGAATGCCCTTGCGGTTCATCAGGTCGGCGAACGCGACACCGTCGATGTAGTCGCGGGTGACCGGATCGTTCAGGTCCAGATGCCAGTCGATCTTCACGGCGCCGGGAATGTGGCCGACGTCGTAGAGCAGCACGTCCTCGTCGGATTCGACGACCTTCACCTCGGGATGTCCGAGGTGGGCGGACAGCCATTCCGTCGACACCAGGCGAGTGGGGTCGGCGTATGCGGCGAATGAGGGATTGGCGTCGGGCTCGACGGGCACAGAGGGCTCCTGAGGCAGTGGTGGCAGGTGCGCCGTCAATACTAGGCGGTAGGTTCGGTGGATGTGATTTCCAGTGGCGCCCCGGTCTTCGACGTGTCCGATCGCGCCGACATCGACCGGCTCGTCCGCAGGTTCTACGAACGCGCCCTCACCGATCCGACGCTCGCGCCGGTGTTCGAGGTGCTCGCGATCGTCGGTCTCGACGAGCACCTGCTCGTCGTCGGTGACTTCTGGGAACAGATCCTCTTCCGCACAACGCGGTACGAGGGCAACTTCCTGCCGGTGCACCGGGCGCTGCACGCGCACCACGGTCTCACCCCGGCACGGTTCGAACGGTGGCTCGAACTGTGGGTCGGGACGGTCGACGAGCTGTTCGCAGGAGTTCACGCCGAGCGGGCCAAGAACAAGGCCGAGGGGATGGCGCGGTCGTTGGAACGCGGGGTCCGGCGGCCCTTCGCTATCGGGTGACGGTTCCCGTCGACTTCGCGGACGTGGACCAGAGGTCGGCGACGGAAACTCCGACCTCGCCGAGGAGCCGCCGAACGAGCGGCAGGCCGATGCCGATGACCGACGACGGGTCGCCTTCGAGACGCTCGATGAACCAGCCACCGAGGCTGTCGAGGGTGAAGGCACCCGCGACCTGGAGGGGTTCGCCGCTCGCGAGGTAGGCCTCGAGTTCGTCGTCGGTGGGGGTGCCGAAATAGACGGTCGTGCCGCTGTGCGCGGAGGCTTCCGCGACGATCTCACCGTCGCGGACCCGCAGCAGGCTGTGTCCGGTGAGCAGGTCGGCGCTGCGGCCGGCCATCGAGCGCCAGCGGGCCCGCGCGACCTCGGCGGTGCCGGGCTTGCCCTGCAACCGTCCGTCGATGTGCAGCATCGAATCGCACCCGACGACCACTGCGTCGTCCACGCCGTCACCGCTCAGCCGGGGCACCACGTCGGCGGCCTTGGCGCGGGCGAGTTCGGTGACCACGACCTCGGGCGCGGTGTCGGGGCCGAGCGACGCGACGATCGCGTCCTCGTCGACCCCCGACACCAGCACGAGCGGTTCCACGCCGGCGGCGCGCAGCACGGACAGCCGTGCCGGCGACGCCGACGCGAGCACCAATCGGGTCATCTCAGCCGAGGTTCGGGTACGAATACGGCGAGAACGGCGCCCACTGGCGATGCATCCGGGTCGGGTCGCCCCACGTCTCCGCGGGTCGGCCGTCGCCTTCGGATTCGGCGCCCGAGGAAGCCGCGGCGAGCACGCACACGAGCGCGGCGATGTCCTCGTCGGTCGGGTTGCCCTTCACGATGCGCAGGGCAGCCGCGGTCTCGACGACCGCCTCGGCAGTCACGGGCTCCGGTGCCGAGTTCTCACCGGCAGCTTCGACCACGACGTCCTCGAGAGGGGCGTCGGATGCTTCGGTCGAGTCGATGTCGGTGATGATCTTTTCCTCCGTCACGGCGGTCACAGCGGAATGTTCCCATGCTTCTTCGGCGGAAGCGAAACCATCTTGCGCTCGAGCAGTCGCAATGCGGACACGATCTGGCCGCGGGTGTGCGACGGCGGGATGACCGCGTCGACGTATCCGCGCTCGGCCGCGACGTACGGGTTCACCAGGGTGTCCTCGTACTCGTTCTGCAGTTCGAGGCGCAGCGCATCGACGTCCTCGCCGTTCTTGGCGGCTTCGAGAAGGCGCTTGCGGTAGACGAAGCCGACGGCGCCGGAGGCACCCATGACGGCGATCTGCGCGGTCGGCCACGCCAGGTTCACGTCGGCACCCATGTGCTTGGAACCCATGACGTCGTACGCGCCGCCGTAGGCCTTGCGGGTGATGACGGTGATCTTGCCGACGGTGGCCTCACCGTACGCGTACAGCAGCTTGGCGCCGCGGCGGATGATGCCGTTGTATTCCTGCTCGGTACCCGGCAGGAAGCCCGGGACGTCGACCAGGGTGATGATCGGCACGTTGAACGCGTCGCAGGTCCGCACGAACCGGGCCGCCTTCTCGGAGGCGTCGATGTCGAGGCAGCCGGCGAACTGGGTGGGCTGGTTCGCGACGATGCCGACGCTGCGGCCGTCGATGCGGCCGAAACCGACGATGACGTTGGCGGCGCGCTCGGCCTGCACCTCGAGGAACTCGTCGTCGTCGAGCAGCCGACGAATGATCTCGTGCATGTCGTACGGCTGGTTCGCCGAGTCCGGGATGATCGTGTCGAGCTCGAGGTCCTCGTCGGTGAGCGAGTCCTCGATGGACCCGAGGATCGGGTCGGTCGGGGCCAGGCGCGGAGCCGCGGCCTGGTTGTTCGACGGCAGGTAGGACAGCAGGTCCTTGACGTAGTCGAGGGCGTCCTGTTCGCCGTCGGCGACGTAGTGGGCGACACCCGACTTGACCATGTGGGTGTGCGCGCCACCGAGGTCCTCCATGGTGACGTCCTCGCCGGTGACGGTCTTGATGACGTCGGGACCGGTGACGAACATCTGGCTGGTCTGGTCGACCATCACCACGAAGTCGGTCAGGGCGGGGGAGTACACGTGACCACCGGCGGCGGGACCCATGATCAGCGAGATCTGCGGGATCACGCCGGAGGCCTGCACGTTGCGGTGGAAGATCTCGCCGTACAGGCCGAGCGAGACGACGCCTTCCTGGATGCGGGCGCCGGCGCCCTCGTTGATGCCGATCAGGGGACGGCCCGTGCGCAGGGCCAGGTCCATGACCTTGACGATCTTCTCGCCGTAGACCTCACCGAGGCTGCCGCCGAAGACCGTCGCGTCCTGGGAGAACACGCACACGTCGCGACCGTCGATGGTGCCGTAGCCGGTGACGACACCGTCGCCGACGGGACGGTTGTCGGCCAGGCCGAAGTTGGTGCTGCGGTGCCGTGCGAGGGCGTCGAGTTCGACGAACGAGCCCTCGTCGAGCAGAGCGTGGATACGCTCGCGGGCGGTGAGCTTGCCCTTCGCGTGGACCTTCTCGATGGCAGCCTCACCGCTCGGGGCGTGGGCCTGGGCCTGACGATTGCGCAGGTCTGCCAGCTTGCCGGCGGTGGTGTGGATATCGGGCGTACTCGCCGCCTCGGGCGCGGACGGCTCCTGGACAGTGGTCATGGCCAGTCAGCTTAGCGAGCGTCATACTAGGGCTCCGAATCGACTCCCGGTTGTGTTGAATCATTGAACTGAAGCTACCGGCCAGTACGTTTTCGCAGCACCGGCGCGGCGCCATCCGGCCCTAGGCTGTGAGCATGTCCCCGGACCCGCAATCCCCTCGTCCCGCCTCGACAGATCCGGCCGCGCTGCGCGCCCCACTCGACGTCGAGCACCTGCGCGACGCCCTGGTCACGGCCACCGGACCCGCCGCGTTCTACCGGCGGCTCGACGTCGTCGAGGAAACCGGATCGACCAACGCCGATCTGCTCGCCGTCGCAGGTGAAGGCGACGCGCCGCGCGCGCTGCTCGCCGAATTCCAGTCCGGCGGCCGCGGACGGCACTCGCGCCGGTTCGAGGGCACTCCGAACGCGCAGGTGATCGCCTCCGTACTCGTCACCCTGCCCGGGGTGGACCTCGCCGACCTCGGCTGGCTGCCGCTGCTCGCCGGAATTGCGACCGTCGACACCGTCCGTTCGGTCACCGGCGTGCCCGCCGAACTGAAATGGCCCAACGACGTGCTCGTCGACGGCCGCAAGGTCGCCGGAATCCTCGTCGAGATCGCCGCGACCGCACCCGTCCCCGCGGTCGTCGTCGGCATCGGCCTCAACGTCTCGCTGGCCGAGGAGGAACTGCCGGTGCCGACCGCGACGTCGCTGATGCTGGCGGGAGCCACCGACCTCGACCGCACCCGCCTCGCGCAGGTGCTGCTGACCAACCTGGCCGAGCGGATGCGCCGGTGGCACGACCACGACTGGGACACCGCGGCACTCGCCGACGCCTACCGCGAACGGTGCAGCACCGTCGGACAGCGGGTGCGGGCGGTCCTGCCCGGCGACACCGAACTGCACGGCGTCGCCGTCGACATCGACGAGCAGGGTCGGATCGTCGTCCGTCCCGACCGCGACGGCGACCCGGTGGCGATCGCGGCGGGCGACATCACCCATCTGCGACCCGTGGGCTGACCTCCGGTCGCACGACGTGCGATCCTCGGCGGCATGGGCTACCCCGAGGACGCACTCGCCGTCGACGAAGAGCTGCTGCTGCACCGGCATCCGCATTGGAAGATGCTCATCGTCCCCACCGCGATCTTCCTGCTGACCACCGCGGTCGCGGGCTTCCTGCTCGGTGTCGCCGGTACGCGCCTCGAAGGCGCCGCGGCCGGTGTCCTGACCGTCGCGGTCCTGGTGTTGTGGGTCGTTCTCGTCGGCTGGCGTTGTGTCGCGCCCCTCGTGCGGTGGCTCACGACGCACTTCATCGTCACCGATCGGCGGGTCCTCGTGCGGCAGGGCGTGATCACCCACACCGGCATCGACATTCCGATGGGTCGCATCAGCAACGTGCAGTTCCGGCACGGCATCGTGGACCGCATGCTGCGTACCGGCACCCTGGTGATCGTCTCCGCGGCCGACGATCCGCTCGAATTCGACGACATCCCCGACGTGCAGACCGTGCACACGCTGCTCTACCGGCAGGCGTTCGACAGCAGCGCCGACAGGGGCGGTTACGGGACCGGCGAGTACCGCGACGATCGGGGCGGTGACGACCGGGGACGTGACGACTCGGGTGGGGGCACCGGCCGCAAAGCGTGGTAATTCGGACAGCGCCCCCGGCGGATCCGTACCCTGGTTCCGTGACCGCTGTCCTGCTCGCCGAAGACGACGAAGCCATCGCCGCGCCCCTCTCGCGAGCCCTCGGTCGCGAGGGGTACGAGGTGACGATCGCCCAGGAAGGCCCCGCCGCACTGGAAGAGGCCCTGTCCGGCCGGTACGAGCTGCTGATCCTCGACCTCGGACTGCCCGGTATGGACGGTCTCGAGGTGTGCCGGCAGATCCGGACCAACCGCTCCGACCTGGCCGTACTCATGCTCACCGCTCGCACCGACGAGGTCGATTTCGTCGTCGGTCTCGACGCGGGCGCCGACGACTACGTCGGCAAACCGTTCCGCCTCGCCGAACTGATGGCGCGTGTGCGGGCGTTGCTGCGCCGCCGGGGCGGCGGTGACACCGACGACGTGGTCGAGGTCGCCGGGATCCGGCTCGAACGCGCCGCGCGGCGCGTGCTCGTCGACGGTTCCGAGGTCGTCCTCGCCAACAAGGAGTACGAGCTGCTGCGGGTGTTGCTCGAACACGCCGGGCAGGTCGTCTCGCGGGACGCGATCCTCCAGGAGGTGTGGGGAGACGTCGACCTGCGTGGTTCCAAGACTCTGGACATGCACATGTCGTGGCTGCGCCGGAAGATCGGCGACGAGGGGCCGGCCGGGGAACGCCGCATCGCGACCGTCCGCGGTGTCGGTTTCCGAGTGAACACCGACTAGCCGGGGCCGCTCGTGCGTCGTCGCATTCTCATCGCGGTTCTCGCCGTGGTGCTGCTCGTCGCGCTGTTGCTCGGCCTTCCGCTCGCCTACACCGCGTACCTGTTCGTCGAGGACACCATGCGCCGGGATCTGCAGGGACGGCTGGAGCTGATGGCCTCCGAGATCATCGCCCAGGAAGGCGCGGAGGGGGTGATCGCCGGCGGCCTCGACACGAGTTCGATGCGTCTGCTCGTGCCCGACGGCGGCCGCCTGGTGATCGTCTATCCGACCCCGGAGGACGCCGCTGCCCGTCTCGACATCGGCGCTCCGGCAGTCTCGGCGCCGATCCTGGAGTCCCTGTCGCTGGGCACATCCGGGTCGTTGCGGCTGGAGGCGCCGTCGGCGGGCGTGCGCACCGTGCAACGGCAGGTCCTGGCGGCCGTGGCCACGATCGTCTTGTTGACCGTGGTAGCCGGCGCGATCGTCGCCGTCGTCACCGCGCGGCGCCTGTCCGATCCGCTGCGCGACGTCGCCGCACGCGCGGCGCGACTGACCCAGGGCGACTTCCGGCCGGATCCGCGACGGCACCGTATCCCGGAGCTCGATCGGGTTTCCGACGTGCTCGATGCCGCCGCGGTGGAGATCGCGGGGCGCCTGCAGCGCGAGCACATGCTCGTCGGTGACGTGTCGCACCAGCTGCGTTCGCGGTTGACCGCGGTGCGGTTGCGGCTCGACGAACTGTCCACGCACTCCGATCCTGCGGTCGTGGAGGAAGCCGAGGCCGCCATGGCCCAGGTGGACCGGCTCACCGCCGCGATCGACGATCTGGTGCGACAGTCCCGCGACAGCGGCTCCGCCCTGCGCACCGAGGTGTCGGTGGTGGGGGAGATGTCGGGGGTCATCGCGGATTGGCGCGGACCGTTCCGGGAGGCCGGACGCGATCTGGTGTTGCGGGGCAACCCGGCGTTGCGCTCGACCGTGACCGGCTCGCGCCTGCGTGAGGCCGTGGCCGTGCTGGTCGACAACGCGCTGGTCCACGGCGGCGGGACCTGCACGGTCTCGGTGCGGCGGGCGGGCGACGACACGGTGTGTGTGGAAGTGACCGACGAGGGGGAGGGTGTCAGCGACGAACTCGCCCCGCACATCTTCGATCGCGGGTTCTCCGGTAGCGGATCGACGGGGGTGGGGCTGGCGCTCGCCCGCGCGCTGGTCTCCGCCGACGGCGGCCGGCTCGAACTGCAACGGCGGAGGCCGGCGCTGTTCGCGTTGTTCCTCGGCACGTCCCGGGACCGCGGGCACGGGACCTCGGATGCGAGTCGGGAGCCTCGCTGAACCGGTGTGCCGGCAGCAGCGGGTGGGTCAGCGTCCGATCTGTTCCTCGGCGAGCTCGCCGAGTTCGGCGTCGGGGCCGGTTTCCTCGGGGAAGACGAACCGCTTGAAGCAGTAGAAGCGGAACGCCATCTGCAGCAGGTTCCCGATGATGTAGGCGCTGATGAAGTCGGCGATGTTCTCGACCGTCAGGCTCACCTCGGGTACCCGCAGCCCGAACACGTAGCTCGAGATCCACAGCGGGATGAAGCTGAGTACGACACCGATGCCGCTGACGAAGAAGAACAGGAACGCCTCGTGGGCACGTTCACGGCCACCGCGGTTCTTGAACGACCATTCGCGGTTGAAGATGTAGGAGCAGATCACCGCGATGATGCCGGCGATGATCTTGGCCGTCACCGGCTTCTCCTCCAGCACTGTCAGCTTGAGGGTGTAGAAGATGCCCGAGTCGATGACGAAGGTCGTGCCGCCGACGATGGCGAACTTGACCAGCTCGCTGTGCCGCAGGAGCAGGCCTCGCAGCGGCTGGGGAACGCGGTTCATGGCGACATCGACGAAAGACACTCGGACAAGTCTACGAAACCGGATCGCAGACTTTCGCATCCGGATGAAATTTTCAGTATTAGCACAGGAATGTGTCGGGCGCCTCACACGCTGTGACAGCGTGCACGCGCACGGTGCAGCAGTGCCGGTCTTCCGATGTGACACCATGGACAGTCGTGACCGGTAGACCTGATTCGCCCCCCAGATCCGACACCCCCCGCGCGCTGACCGGCGGAATGCCCGTCGTGACGATGATCGGCGGCGGCCAGCTCGCCCGGATGACCCATCAGGCCGCGATCGCCCTCGGCCAGACCCTGCGGGTCCTGGCGGGCAGCGCGGACGAACCCGCCGCCCGCGTCAGCCCCGACGTGGTGCTCGGCAGCCACAACGATCTCGAGGCACTGCGCAGCGCCGCGATCGGCGCACACGCCCTGACCTTCGACCACGAGGGCGTTCCCACCGAGCACCTGAAGGTGCTGCAGGCCGAGGGCGTCAACGTGCTCCCGCCGCCGCAGGCCCTGATCTACGCGCAGGACAAGATCGCCATGCGTGAGCGGCTCGGTGACCTGGGCGTCCCGATGCCGAAGTTCGCGGTCATCCGGTCCGTCGCCGATGCGAAGGCCGCGCGCGAGAAGCTGGGCTGGCCCTATGTGCTCAAGGCTGCCCGCGGCGGGTACGACGGCCGTGGCGTGTGGATCCTCGACGATCAGCAGGAACTCGAGGCCGTCGTCGAGGATCGGCTCGCCGCCGGGGTGCCGTTGCTGGCCGAGGAGAAGGTGTCGTGGCGCCGCGAGCTGTCCGCGATGGTCGCCCGGTCCCCGTTCGGGCAGGGCGCGTCGTGGCCGGTCGTCGAGACGGTGCAGCGCGACGGGCAGTGCGCGGTCGTCATCGCACCCGCCCCGGACCTGCCGGAGGACGTGGAGACGGCGGCCGAGCAGCTCGCGTTGCGCATCGCCGGGGAACTCGGCGTCGTGGGCGTGATGGCCGTCGAACTGTTCGAGACGGAGGGCGGCGAACTCGTCGTCAACGAACTGGCGATGCGTCCGCACAACTCGGGCCACTGGGGTATGGACGGTGCCCGCACCGGACAGTTCGAGCAGCACCTGCGCGCGGTCCTGGACTATCCGCTCGGCGACACCACGCCGCTCGCCCCGGTCACGGTGATGGCGAACGTGCTCGGCGCGCCAGAGGCGCCGGAGATGAGCATGGACGAGCGCCTGCACCATCTGTTCGCGCGGATGCCCGACGTGCGTGTGCACCTGTACGGCAAGGGTGAACGCAAGGACCGCAAGATCGGGCACGTCAACGTGCTCGGCGACCCGTCCGGATCCATCACCGATCCGCAGTACGTGGCGGCGGTCCGCGAGCGTGCCGAACGGGCCGCGCACTGGCTCTCGCACGGCGTATGGACCGACGGTTGGAACGAACACACGGGAGAGCAGGGTGAGTGACGTGGCGCAGGGCGCACAGGTCGGCCTGATCATGGGCAGCGACTCGGATTGGCCGACGATGGAGGCCGCAGCGGAGGCGCTGGCCGAGTTCGGGATCCGATTCGAGGTCGGGGTCGTCTCGGCGCACCGCACCCCGCAGCGCATGCTCGACTACGCGAAGTCGGCGGCCGGTCGCGGCATCAAGGTGATCATCGCGGGTGCCGGTGGCGCCGCGCACCTGCCGGGCATGGTGGCCTCCGCGACGGCGCTGCCCGTGATCGGTGTCCCGGTGCCGCTCAAGTACCTCGACGGCATGGATTCGCTGCTGTCGATCGTGCAGATGCCTGCCGGTGTTCCCGTCGCGACCGTGTCGATCGGCGGAGCCCGCAACGCCGGCCTGCTCGCCGCCCGCATCCTCGGCGCCTCCGATCCGGCGCTGCGTGAGCAGATGGAACGCTTCCAGGCCGGCCTCGAGCAGATGGTGCTCGAGAAGGACGACGCGCTGCGGCAGAAGCTGCTCGGCTGAACCCGGCGGTTCCGTGCAGACGACCCCGTTGATCGAGCGATGGAGCCGGTGGAGCCGTGCCCACGTCGCGACGATCGACGGGGTCGTCGCCGTCCTGCTGGCGATGGCCGGCGTCGCCGGAGCGGTGACCGGGCACGAGGGTGCGCGCGGGGTGCTGGTGGCGCTCGCGCTGACCGGTCCGCTGGCGTGGCGGCGCACCCGACCGGTGTTGTCCGGGGGGCTGGTCGCGGCGGCGGCGTACGCGCACCTGCTGGTGCTGCCGCAGATGTCCGTGATCGTCCCGATCGCTGTGCCGGCCTCGGTGTACGCGCTCGCCGCCTACGCGCCGCGCTGGGCCGCGAACGGTGCGCTCGCCGCGGCGGCGATCGGCGGTGCGGCGGCCGGGGTGAAGTACATGGGGCAGTACGAGGGCCGCACCCTCTTCGAGACGGTCGCGGCGGCGGTGTTCGTCGCGGTGCTCCTCGCCGGCATCTGGGCGTTCGGCCGGATGCGGGGACTGCGGCTGCGCGAGATGGAGTCGCTGACCGAACGCAACCGTCTGCTCGAACTCGACCGGCTCAAGGAGGCGGAACTGGCGGCCACGCAGGAACGCACCCGCATCGCGCGGGAGATGCACGACATCGTCGCGCACTCGCTCACCGCGATGATCGCGCAGGCCGACGGCGGCCGGTACGCGGCCGCAGCCGATCCCGAGGCGGCGGCCGGTGCGCTCACCACGATCGCCGAAACCGGGCGCCGCGCCCTGTCCGACATGCGGTCGCTGCTGTCGGTGCTGCGCGAGGACACGCCCCGCGAGTTCACCGCGACCCCCGGTCTCGACGACCTCGACGCGCTCGTCGGTCAGATGCGCGGTAGCGGCCTGGACGTGACGTACACCGTCGCCGGGCAGGCCCGCGACCTTCCGGTCGGAACGCAGTTGTCGGTCTACCGGATCGTGCAGGAGTCGCTGACGAACGTGCTCAAGCATGCAGGGCCCCACGCGCACGCCGACGTCAGGCTGGACTGGCGGCCGGACGTGCTGGTCGTGGAGGTCGTCGACGACGGGCGTGGTGCCGCCGCCCTCGTGCAGTCGCCGCCCGGTGGGCAGGGTCTGACCGGGGTCGAGGAACGCGCCCGCCTACACGGTGGACGTGCCGTCGCGGGACCACGCGACGGGGGTGGCTATCGTGTGCGCGCCGAGCTCCCCGCATAGGGTGGCAGCGATGACCGAACCCGCCGCACCGACCGAACCCACCGCACCCATCCGCGTCGCACTCGTCGACGACCAGCAGCTCGTTCGCGCCGGCCTGCGCATGGTGCTCGAATCCCAGCCGGACATCGTCGTCGTCGCCGAAGCGTCCGACGGCGCGGCCGCGCTGATCGAACTCGGGCGCGTCCGCGCGGACGTCGTGCTCATGGATGTGCAGATGCCGCGGGTCGACGGGATCTCGGCGACCCGCACCCTGCTCGCCGACCCCGAGGCACCGAAGGTGGTGGTGCTCACCACCTTCGACAACGACGACTACGTCGTTCAGGCCATCGCGGCCGGTGCGAGCGGATTCCTGCTCAAGGACGCGCCGCCGGAGGATCTGCTCGACGCGGTGCGCACCGTGCATCGCGGTGACGCGGTCATGGCCCCGCGCGCGACCCGGCGTCTGCTCCGGCACGTGTCGCCCATGCTCGAACAGACCGCCGCGACGAAGGACACGTACGTGGACCTTCCGGACGATCTCACCCCGCGCGAGGTCGAGGTGCTCACCGCGATGGCCCACGGTTTGAGCAACGGCGAGATCGCGGAACGGTTCGTGTTGTCCGCGGCGACCGTCAAGACCCATGTCGGCCGGGTGCTCGCCAAGACCGGTTCGCGTGACCGGGTGCAGGCCGTGCTGTTCGCCTTCCGCGCGGGGCTGGTGCGTCCGGACGAGCTGCTGCACACCGCGCAGTAGGACCCCGGTATCGCCGGTGGCAGCGGCGCGTCATACCCCGGTATGACGCTCGGCGCCGCAGGATCGGGTGTCGCGCCGATGCGTCGGGATCGCGGTGATTCCTACTGTCGGAGCATGACTTCCATCAGAGCTTTCGCGCCCGCCTGCTCGGCGCACGACGTGGTCCGTGTCTACGGTCACGGCGACGCCGAAGTCCGTGCCCTGGACGGTGTTTCGGTCGAGTTCGAGCGCGGCCGGTTCACCGCGATCATGGGCCCGTCGGGGTCCGGCAAGTCCACGCTCATGCATGTGCTGGCAGGACTCGACGGCGTCGACGGCGGTCGGGTGGTGTTGCACGGCGGAGCCGGGAGCGGCGCGGCAGCCGAGAACAGCGCGGCGGTCGAGATCAGCACGGCATCGGACGCGGTGCTCACCGGATTGCGCCGCGACCGTATCGGTTTCGTGTTCCAGGCGTTCAACCTGCTGCCCGTGCTCACCGCCCGCGACAACATCCTGCTGCCGATGCGCCTGGCCGGAACCCGGCCCGCACCACAGTGGTTCGACGAGGTCGTCGGACGCCTCGGCCTGACGGACCGTCTCGATCACCTGCCCCACGAGATGTCCGGGGGACAGCAGCAGCGCGTCGCCGTCGCGCGAGCCCTGCTGCCGCAGCCCGACGTGATCTTCGCGGACGAACCGACCGGGAACCTGGATTCGCAGGCCGGCGCCGAGGTGCTCGCGCTGCTGCGGTCGAGCGTGCGCGAGACCGGCCAGACCGTCGTCATGGTCACCCACGATCCGGTCGCTGCGTCGTACTCGGACCGGGTGGTGCTCCTCGCCGACGGACGACTCGCCGGTGAAATAGCGGATCCCACAGCGGATTCCGTGCTCGACGCGATGCGTGGCCTCGGCGCGGTCGGTGTGGTGGCGCGATGATGCATCTCGTTCTGGCCCAGGCTCGCGCCCACCGCGGCCGCTACATCGCGTCCGCCCTCGCCGTGATCGTGTCCGTCGCGTTCGCCGTCGGCACCCTCGTGCTCGGCGACACCGTGAACACCTCGATCACGAAAGCGACTGCCGCCCAATACGAAGGGGTTGCAGCCGCAGCGGTCCTCGACCATGCGCGAGGTTCCGAGCCGGACGTCGCTCCGGAGCACACGGCGGCGGCCGCCGCCGCGGTACCCGGTGTGCGCGCGGCGGTGCTGGACGTGACGGGATACGTCCGGATCGTGGGGGCCGAGGGAATTCCCGAATCGGCCAGGGTGACCAGCCTGGCCCCGGACGATTCGTTGCGCTGGCAGCGGCTCGCCGACGGTCGCTGGCCCGGCGGTCCCGGCGAGGTGGTCGTCGGTTCGGGATCGCGATACGCGCTGGGCGAAGCGCTCACCGTCATCGCCTCCGACGCTGCCGCCTCCGACGCTGCGCCCGACCTCGTCACGGTCGTCGGCACCGTCGACCTCGACGGCACACCGCAGGCCATGGACTCCGGGCTCGTGTTCGGCGAGACCGCGCAGGTGCGCTCCTGGGCGGGCGCCGACGCGGAGGTGGAACTGCGGGTCGCCGGCGACGGGGACGGCCTCGTCGACGCGCTGGCCGCGGCCCTGCCCGGTGTGCATGTCGTCTCCGGCGCCGACCGTGCCACCGAGGTCGCCGGAGCAAACGTCGGCAACATCTCGGTGCTGCGCGACGTGCTGCTGTGTTTCGTCGCGATCGCGGTCGTCGTCGCCGGTCTCGTCATCGCCAACACCTTCGCGGTCCTGCTCGCAGCCCGCACCCGCGAACTCGCACTCATGCGATGCGTGGGAGTGTCGGCGAAACAGGTGCGGCGCAGTGTGCGCGGCGAAGCCCTCGTCGTGGGTCTCGTCTCCGCCACGTTGGGTGTGCTCGCCGGATGCGGTCTCGCGGCGCTGGTGGTCGCGCTGGCACGGGCCGCGGACGTGCCGATCCCGCTGACCTCGATCGCGATCGGCCCGATCACCGTCGTGGCCGGCATCGTGCTCGGCACCGTCGTCACGGTGGTCGCGGCGAGCGGCCCGGCCCGCCGGGCCACGCGGATCCCGGCGCTGGCCGCGTTGCACCCGATCGAGACGCAACCCGAACCCGTGGCGGACTCGCGGATGCGCCGTGTCTGCGCGGCGCTCGCCCTCGTCTCGGGTGCGGCGCTGCTCGTCGTCGGCGTCGCCGGCGCGAACGTGATGATCGCCTGTCCCGGCGGGGTGCTGGTGTTCGTCGGGGTGGTCCTCGCGTCTCGGCGACTCGTTCCTGTCGCGGTCGGCGCGGTCGGGCGGGCCACGGGCCGGTTCGGCGGTCCCGTCGCCGCCCTCGCCGCGGGCAACGCCGTCCGCAACCCGCGACGCACCGCGGCCACCGCGACCGCACTGCTCATCGGCATCACCCTGACGTCGACGATCGTGGTCGGCACCGGCACGCTCAAGGCCGGGGCACCCGGAATCGTCGACGACAACTTCCCGGTCGACGCCATCGTCGAGGCACCGTCGGACGGGGTTCCCTCCGGTGCGGCAGAGCTGTTCACCGGCGTCGAGGGGGTGCGTGCCGCCACCGAGACCGCCGCCGCGAAGATTACCGTCGCCGGAACCGAGGTTGCCGTGACGGGTGTCGACACGACCACTGCCGCAACGACGGTCCGTGCCGACGTCCGCCTGCCGGAGCCGGGCACGATCGTGCTCGAGCAGTCGCTCGCCGACAGCCTCGCTGCCGCCGACGGCAGCACCGTCACCGTCACCGGCCCGAGCGGAGCCCGCGAGTTGTCGGTCACGGCGACGTCCGCCGGCGAACCCTCCCTGATCGACCTCGCCGACCTGCGGGAGGTCGCCGGCCCGGTACCGGCCGACTCCGTGTGGCTGCGCTTCGACGACGGCATGACCGACGACGCACTCGTCGCCGTCACCGACGAGGTGACCCGCGTCGCGGCGACGGTCGTCCCCGGCGGTGAGGTCGCCGGTGTGGTGGCCATGCGCCGCATGATCGAGAAGGTGCTCGACACGATGCTGCTGATCGTCGGCGGCCTGCTGTCCGTCGCGGTGGTGATCGCGCTGATCGGGGTCGGCAACACCATGGCGCTGTCGGTGCTCGAACGCCGACGCGAAACCGCGATGCTCCGGGCGATCGGGTTGTCCCGGTCCGGGGTGCGGAGCCTGCTGATGCGCGAAGCGCTGCTCGTCGCGGCGGTCGCGTCCGCGCTCGGCGTGACGCTCGGGCTGCTTCTCGGCACGGCGGGCACGGCATCGGTCATCGGACCCGGCAAGATCGGCTTCGGCGGTGTGCCGTGGCTGCAACTCGCCGGGATCGTCGTCGCCGGTGGTCTTGCCGGGGTGATCGCGTCGCTCATTCCGGCACTGCGCGCGAGCCGCGTCCCACCGGTCGCTGCGCTCGGTGCTTGACCCTCACACCACTTGACCCTCACACGGTGTCAGGGCTTCCACTGGTCGCGGAAGGAGGTGGTTGTCGTGAACACAACCCGTTACGGCCGAACCGATTCCGCGCAGGTGGAGGCGCAGCTGGTGGAGGCACTGTCCGATGCGGCCCCGTCGACGCGGCTGAGGGCGGCGCTGCGCGCCGGGACCGATCCCGAGCCGCACCTGGTGGAGATCCTGGTGGGCCGGTGTGCCGTGGAACCGGACTTCTACGTCCGCGACATGCTCACCTGGGCACTGTGCCGGATGCCCGCCGACGTCACCGTGCCGAGGCTGCTCGACGAGGTGCGATCCGGGAATGCGCAGGCCTGCAGTCAGGCCTTGCACACGCTGTCGAAGATCGGGGACGGGCGGGCCTGGCCCGATGTGTCGGCGCGGCTGCACGACCGGGACGACGACGTCGCACGCAGCGCGTGGCGTGCGGCCCTGGCGCTCGTACCGGCCGGCGTCGAGGGCGAGCTTGCCGCCGACCTCGGGGCCGCGCTCGGGCGGGGTGACCGGGAGCTGCAGCGCAGCCTGTCCCGGGCACTGGTCGGGCTGGGCGAGCCGATGCTCCCGGTGCTGGACGCGGCGAAGGCAAGTCCGGATGCGAAGATCCGCGCGCATGCCGCCGCCACCGAAGCGCTCTATCGTGACCCCGACAGTGCATTCGCGTTGTCCGTGGAAGCCGCGAAGCGGGTGACCGTTGATCCGGAAGCCGCGAAGCGGGTGACCGTTGATCCGGAAGCCGCGAAGCGGGTGACCGTTGATCCGGAAACGGCGAAGCGGGTGGCGGTGACCGGACCGGAGGGATCCTGATGGCCGAAGTCGTGACGGGGGAGGTCGCGCAGTGCTGATCGGGGAAGTCTCACGACGCTCCGGTGTCAGCGTCCGCATGCTGCGTCACTACGACACGCTCGGGCTGGTGGTACCCACCGGTCGCACGACCGGTGGGTACCGCGAGTACTCCGCGGACGACATCCGGCGGCTGTTCCACGTCGAATGCCTGCGCACCCTCGGGTTGTCGCTCACCGACGCCAAGCGGGCACTCGACGAGCCGGGCTTCGCACCGGCCACCCTGGTCGCGGACCTCATCGGGCACACCCGCGCCCGGATCCGCGCCGAAGAGGAACTGCTCGCCCGGTTGCTGCGGGTCGACGCCTCCGCTCCCGCGGACTGGAGCGACGTGCTGCAGGTCGTGTCGTTGCTGCACGCGCTCGAATCGGACTCGGGAGGTCACCGGCAGCGAGCCGTCCTGACACAGGACGAGTCGGCACCGGTACCTGTTGCCGCGCTGGTCGAAGCCCTGCTCGCCGAGGACGATCCGAACGTCGCCGGGGCGCTGCAGTGGGCGCTCGTCCGCGCCGACGGGCACGGCCTGCCCGAACTGGAAGCCGGCCTGGATTTGCCGGACGTCGAGGTGCGACGGCGCGCGATCACGGCGATCGCCGCGGTGCCGGACGCGGACGCGGCGAGGCTGCTGCGTCGCGCACTCGACGATCCCGACACCACGATCCGCGGTCGCGCCGCCCTGGCGCTGGGGTCCCGCGGCAGCGCCGACGCGCTCCCGGGGCTCGTCGATCTCGTCGTCGAGGGCCGGCGCGACGTCGAAGCCGCCGAGACACTCGGGACACTGGCCGGCGGTCCGATCGCGGCCGAGGACGTCGTGTCCGCGCTCGAACACCGATTGGGTGACGCCGCCGACGGTGCCGCTCGGCTGCGTCTGGCGCAGGCGCTCGCCGAGATCCCCGGCCGCGCAGCCCGCGACGTTCTCGACCGGCTCGCGCGGGACGAGGACCGGACCGTCGCACTCACCGCGACCGCGATCGTCCGGGCGCGAGGTGACGGGTCCTGACCGGTTACGCTCCCGGCGTGGCAGGAACGGGCAGGATGACGCGGGCGTCGCGGGGCGTGCCGTCCGCGCGGATCGTGACGGTGCTGGCGCTGTGCTGGGCGCGGTTGTGCGGCGCGACGATCGGATTCGACGAGCGGTCCGGTCTCTACGTGTGCACAGGTCTGCGGTTCGGATTCGCCCGCGGCGGTACCACGATCGGTGGAGTCTTCCTCACGAGCCGGTGGCCGTCGGACCGGTTGCTGCGCCACGAGGCGGTCCATGCCGACCAGTGGGCACGGTTCGGGGTGGGATTCGCGGTGCGATATCTCGTCGAGGAGATGCGGAACCCGGGTCCGCGCAACCGATTCGAGGTCGAAGCCGGCCTCGCCGACGGCGGCTACCTTCCCTGAGCGCCCCGAGCGACCCTGAACGCCCTGAGCGAGCGGTACATTCACTCGATCGAAGGAGACGAGCGATACATTCGCTCGGAAACCCGGGGGAGAGGGAGCGCGCGGGTGGGGCGACCGTTCAGTCGAGCCGGACGGTGATCTTCTCCGTTGCGACCCGCCGTTCAGTGGCGTCGGCGTCGGGGTTGCTCACCTGCACCAGCGACGCGCCGGCCGCGAGGACCGCGAGCAGCCCCGAGATCAGGTCGTCGGCGGTGGACCATTCGCGACCCGACAGCACCCGGTCGCCGCTGCCGATCCCGGACGACGATGCGGATTCGCGTGCAGCGGAAAGAATTTCGGCAGACGACCGTCCGTCGAGCGCGGCCCCGGCGTCGCCGGACGACCGGAATTGATCGCCGTGCATGCGCACGTGCGTGGCGTAGTCGGTCACCCCGACCGGCAGGTTCGGCACCGGCATCCCGAACGCGTCGAGGGACAGCGCCGCGACCTCGGCGACATCGGCGACGTCGTCGAGCCGGTCCGCGGTGACCAGCGCCAGTTCGGCATCGGGATCGGCGTCCAACACGACGTCGGCGCCCGCCCACCACGCACCGAGGAGCACCGCTGCCGTCTGCCAGTGCGCGGGCAGCAGCACCACGACCCGGCCGCCGGGCAGCAGCCCGAATTCGTCGCGAATCATGTTGGCGGTCTTCGCCGCCCAGTTCGCGAGCGTGACCGCCGACAACTCGATGCGGGCGCCGGTCGCATCGTCGTACCAGGTGATGCGCGGACCTGCCGGGTCGGCGGCCAGGATCGGGTCGAGCAGGGCGTCGGTCAGGGTGGTCACGGAAATCTCTTTCGTCGGGTGGTCAGTTGACGCAGCGGGTTCCGTTGCCGGCGTCGATCGGGTCGGCGGGCGGGGCGGGTGTGGCGGTGCCGCCGGCCGGCGTCAGCTCCGACGCGGCCGTGCTGGTGGTCGACCGGGACGCACCGGAACCGGGGCCGTCGTAGCCGGCTGCCAGCACGACCGTGACCTGCCCCTTCGGCAGCGACCGGTCGGCGGCGACGTCGAGACCACCGAGCACGGCGGCCACGGCCTTCGCCTCGTCGGAATCGGGGTCGGCCGCGAACACCGTCGACGTGTCCACCGGATCGCCGCTCCCGACGACCCCGTAGTTGCCGACCTCACCCTCGGTGAAACCCTCCGCGGTCAGGGCGGCCGACACGGTGGAGGCGAGACCGGCGACGTCCCCGGCGTTCGCGACGTCGACCGTCACCGAGGAGCGGTCGATGTCGGGTGCGACCGCGGTGGTCGCGGCGACCTCGGTGGCCTCTGCGGTCTCGACACCGCTGAGGGACGCCACGAACGCCCTCACCGCGGCCGGATCGACCTGCACGACCGACTCGCCGTAGTCGGTCATGGCGTTGATGTCCTCGACGGGAATGGTGGAGAACTGCACCGCTCCGCCCGACAGGTCCTGCATCTGTGTCGCCAGATCGAGGATGTCCCAGTCGTCGTCGAGCACCACCGACCGCTGCACCGCCGCGGTGAGCTGGCTCAGCTTCGACGGATTGCTCAGCGTCTTCGCGCTGAGCACCTTCTGCACCAGCGACGCCATGAACACCTGCTGTCGCACGATGCGGTCGAGGTCGCCGCGCGGCAGATCGTGGCGTTGCCGCACGAAGCTCAGCGCGTCGGCTCCCTGCAGGGTCTGCTTGCCGGCGGCGAACCGTGCGCCCGACAGCGGCTCGTCGACCGCATTGTTGAGGCAGACGTCCACGCCGCCCACCGCGTCGGTGAGCAGCACGAATCCGAGCAGGCCGACCTCCGCGTAGTGGTCGACGGTGACGCCGGTCAGGTTCGCCACCGTGTCGATCAGGGCCTCGCGACCGGCCCGGGAGGAGTCCTTCTCCGCGGTCGCGTCCGATTCGCCGTCCTCGACGAGCCGGATGCGCTCGAGTTCCTTCGTCGCCCCGTACGCCGCGTTGATCTTCGACATGCCGATCCCCGGCACCTCGACGTACGCATCGCGGGGGATGGAGACGGCCGTCGCGGAACTGCCGTCGTTGGGCACCCGGATCAGGATGATCGTGTCGGTGTTGTTGGCGACCTCCTCGCCGGCCCGCAGCGCGTCGAGTTCGCGCTGCGACAGCGCGTTGCCGTGCGCGTCGGTGCGGCTGTCGGTGCCGACCAGCAGGATGTCGAGGGCGCCGTCCTTGCCACCGCCGAGTCCGAGACCGCCGATCGTCGCGAGCGAGGCCCGCAGGGAGTCGATGCTCCGCCATGCGAAACCGGTCACCACCAGTGTCAACGCCGCCAGCATCGCCATCGCGATGCGCAGCGGACGACCTTCGAACACCCGCGCGGCGATGCTCGGGCCACGCTGCACGGGCGCGGTCTGCTGCCTGGTCCTGCGTGGCGCCGGCCTCTCCCGATCGCTGCGGGTGGGCGGCTCTGGCGGCACGTGCAGGTCCTCCTGTCGGGTGGCTCGGATGGCGTACGCCGGGGTGGGGGCGGCGCGGAACCAAGGCTACTGCGGGCACCGGCGCATCGTCGGGAGCCTCTCCGGCGTGCCAGACTTTGGCCGTGAACACAGTTCTGATCACCGGTGCCCGCGGTCAGCTCGGCCGGCAGCTGCTCGCGCGCGGCACGGCCGCGGGTACGGCGGTCCGCGGATACGGTTCCGACGAGCTCGACATCACGGATCCGCGCAGCGTCGCCGACGCCGTCCGGCCCGGGGACGTGGTCGTCAACTGCGCCGCCTACACCGCGGTCGACGCTGCCGAGACGGACGAGGACCGGGCCGCGGCGGTGAACGGTGACGGTCCGGCGGTGCTCGCCGCCGCGTGCGCCCGTGCGGGCGCCCACCTCGTCCACGTCTCCACCGACTACGTCTTCGCGGGCGACGCAACCGAGCCGTACCGGGTGGACGCGCCGACCGGCCCCCGCACCGCGTACGGGCGGACGAAGCTCGCCGGGGAACGTGGCGTCCTCGCCGCGCTGCCGTCCGCGCACGTCGTGCGCACCGCGTGGGTGTACACCGGCGACGACGGGGACTTCGTCGCCACGATGCGACGCCTCGAACACGAACGCGACACCGTCTCGGTGGTCGACGACCAGCGCGGATCTCCGACGTTCGCCCGCGACCTCGCGGACGCGCTGCTCGAACTGGCCGCTCGCGCGGGCGGTCCGGATCCGGTGCCCGGCGGGGTGCTGCACGCCACCAACGCGGGGGAGGCGACCTGGTTCGATCTGGCCCGGGCCGTGTTCGCGGAGATCGGCGCGGACCCCGAGCGGGTGCGGCCGTGCAGCAGTGCCGAGTTCGTCCGGCCCGCCCCGCGCCCGGCGTATTCGGTGCTCGACGGCAGTGCGTGGGCCGCGGCGGGCCTGACGCCGTTGCGCCCGTGGCGCGAGGCGCTGCACGCCGCGCTGAGCACGACGGAGGTCCGTGGGTGACGCGCGAGGCCGTGGAGGCCGGGCCGGACACGCACCGGCCGGAGGCGGTGTCCGAGGACGGACTGCGTGATTCGGAGCACTCGGACGCGGCCGCTAAGGTTGCCCGCGTGAGTGCGAAGCTGGCCGTGGTGACGGTGACCTACTCGCCCGGCGAGCACCTGGAGCATTTCCTGGCGACGCTGACGGGTGCGACGGAACTGCCGACCCAGGTGATCATGGCGGACAACGGGTCCACCGACGGGGCGCCGGAGGCCGCCGAGGCCGCGCACCCGAACGTGCGGCTGCTGCACACCGGCGGGAACATCGGCTACGGCGGCGCCGTGAACCGCGCTGTCGCCGAGGTCGATCCGTCGGCCGAGTTCGTCGTCGTCGCCAATCCGGACGTGCGGTGGGGACCGGGATCGCTGGACCGTCTGCTCGAGGCCGCGCAGCGCTGGCCGCGGGCCGGTGCGCTGGGCCCGCTCATCCGCGAACCGGACGGCAGCATCTATCCGTCGGCGCGCAGCGTGCCCACCCTGGTCTCCGGCGCCGGGCACGCCCTGCTCGGCACGGTGTGGCCGTCGAACCCGTGGACCCTGCGCTACCGCCAGGACAACGAGGCGGTCGCCGAACGGGCGGTGGGCTGGTTGTCCGGATCGTGCCTGTTGCTGCGGCGCGCGGCGTTCGACGCGGTCGACGGTTTCGATTCGCGCTACTTCATGTACATGGAGGACGTCGACCTCGGAGACCGGCTCGGCCGTGCCGGCTGGCTCAACGTCTACATCCCGGACGCCGAGGTCACCCACGCCAAGGGGCACGCCGCGGGACGCCATCCCGAGCTGATGCTGCCCGCCCACCACGACAGTGCCTACCGGTTCCAGGCGGACCGGCACCCGCACCTGTGGCAGGCCCCGCTGCGATGGGCGCTGCGCGCCGGCCTCGCGGTGCGTTCCAGAGTGGCGGTCGCGGCAGCGGTCCGCGAACGCGATCGAGAGAATTCCGGCACCGTGACGGACGGCCGGCAGAGTGGATCAGGGGAGACGAGATGACGAGTGACGCCGCACCGCACACCGATGCGGTCATCCTGGTCGGCGGCCAGGGCACCCGCCTGCGGCCACTGACGCTGTCGGCGCCGAAGCCGATGCTGCCCACCGCGGGTGTGCCGTTCCTGACCCACCTGCTGGCCCGCATCCGGGAGGCCGGGATCAAGCACGTCGTGCTCGGCACCTCGTTCAAGGCGGAGGTCTTCGAGGAGCACTTCGCCGACGGCTCCGATCTCGGTCTCGAGATCGAGTACGTCACCGAGACCGAACCGCTCGGCACCGGCGGCGGTATCCGCAACGTGCTGCCCAAGCTGCGCGCCGACAACGTCATGGTGTTCAACGGTGACGTCCTCGGCGGCACCGATCTCGGGGCGATCCTCGACACGCACACCCGGACCGACGCGGACGTGACCCTGCACCTGGTGCGGGTCGGGGACCCCCGGGCGTTCGGTTGCGTGCCGACCGACGCCGACGGCCGGGTCACCGCGTTCCTCGAGAAGACGCAGGATCCGCCGACCGATCAGATCAACGCGGGCTGCTACGTGTTCAAGCGGGAGATCATCGAGTCCATCCCCGAGGGTCGTCCCGTCTCGGTGGAGCGCGAGGTGTTCCCGGCGCTGCTCACCGAGGGCAAGCGCGTGTTCGGGCACGTCGACGCCGCGTACTGGCGTGACATGGGGACCCCGGAGGACTTCGTGCGCGGATCGGCGGACCTGGTCCGCGGCATCGCGCCGTCGCCGGCCCTGCCGGGGCAGCGCGGCGAGTCGCTCGTGCACCCGGGGGCGTCGATCGCTCCCGGTGCGCTGCTGATCGGCGGAACCGTCGTCGGCCGCGGCGCCGAGATCGGCGCCGGGGCGCGACTGGACGGTGCGGTGATCTTCGACGGTGCGAAGGTCGAGGCCGGCGCGGTGATCGAGCGGTCCATCATCGGATTCGGCGTGCGGGTCGGACCGCGTGCGCTGATCCGCGACGGCGTGATCGGTGACGGCGCGGACATCGGCGCCCGCTGCGAACTGCTTCGCGGCGCGCGGGTGTGGCCGGGCGTGACCATCCCCGACGGCGGCATCCGGTTCAGTACCGACGTCTGACCGCACGAGATACCTTCGACCGACTGCGTGGGTGGTGACCTGTGAAATTCGAACGCTATGTGGCCCTGGGGGATTCGTTCACCGAAGGAGTGGGTGACCCGGACCCGTCGCGTCCCAACGGGGTACGCGGATGGGCCGATCGGGTAGCCGACGAACTTGCCTCTGCCGGAACGGATTTCGCGTACGCGAATCTCGCCGTGCGTGGCAGGCTCATGCGGCAGATCCTCGCCGAGCAGGTCGACGCGGCCGTCGCCCTGAACCCGGACCTGGTCACCATCTATGCCGGCGGCAACGATGTCATGCGGCCGAAGCTGGACCTGGACGCGATGGCCGCCGAGTACGACGACGCGATCGGCCGCCTCGCCGCGACCGGCGCGACCGTCGTGATGTGGACCGCCTACGACGTCGGATGGGCGCCGGTGTTCCGGCACCTGCGCGGCCGGATCGCGACCTACAACGAACTCGTCCGTGAGATCGCGGACCGGCGGGGTACGACGCTCGTCGACTACTGGCGTTTCGGCGAGTACCGGGACTACCGCATGTGGGATTTCGACCGCCTGCACATGTCCCCGCTCGGCCACCGCAACATGGCCGCACGGGTGCTCGACGCGCTCGGCGTCGAGCACGGCATCGAGCCGGTCGTCCTCGAACGGATCCCGGAGCCCGCGCCCGCCGACCAGCGACGCGAGGACCTGCGGTGGATGCGGGACTTCCTGGTTCCCTGGGTCGGGCGCCGCGTCCGCGGCACCTCCTCCGGTGACGGGATCACCCCCAAACGGCCGACGCTCACGCCCGTCGAGACCGCGAACCGGGGTGGCTCGCCGGTCGCGTGAGTAGGCTCCGGGGATGACTCCCGACACGGTCGTCGTCCGAAAAGTCGGCCCGGTCACCACGATCGGACTGAACCGCCCGCACGTGCGCAACGCCGTGGACAGACCCACCGCCGACGCGCTCGCCGCGGCGTTCCGGGCGTTCGACGCGGATCCCGACGCGGCGGTCGCCGTCCTCCACGGCGAGGGCGGAACATTCTGTGCCGGGGCGGATCTCAAGGCGATCAGCACGGGCGACGGCAACCGCGTCGCGCCCGACGGGGACGGACCGATGGGCGTGAGCCGGATGCGGCTGTCCAAACCGGTGATCGCGGCGATCTCCGGGCACGCCGTCGCCGGCGGCCTGGAGCTGGCGCTGTGGGCGGACCTTCGCGTCGCCGACGACGACGCGGTCCTCGGCGTGTTCTGCCGCCGATGGGGTGTGCCGCTCATCGACGGCGGCACCGTCCGGCTGCCGCGGCTGATCGGGGAGAGCCGCGCGATGGACCTCGTCCTGACCGGCCGCCCGGTCGCCGCCGACGAGGCGCTGAGCATGGGACTGGTCAACCGCACGGTTCCGGCCGGGACCGCGCTGGACGCGGCCGTCGAACTGGCCACCGAGATCGCCGGATTCCCGCAGACGTGCCTGCGGCAGGATCGGCTGTCGGTGCTCGAACAGGCGGGCCTGAGCGAGGATCAGGCGATGCTCAACGAATTCCGCCGGGGGACGACCTCACTGGCCGACGGTGCCGTGGCCGGCGCCGCCCGGTTCGCCGCCGGTTCCGGCCGGCACGGCTCGTTCGGCTGAGCGCGCCGCCGCCAGCGCGACCAGGTGCTCGATCGTGTCGCGCTCGGCGTCGTCGGGCAGCGCGTCGACGGGCCACCACCGCAGATCCGTGGATTCGGCACTGCGCGTCGGCACCGCGCCGGGCGGTGCCGTCACCAGGAACCGCAGGTCGAGATGCCGGGTGGGAATCCCGAGCGAGCACGTGATCGGGTGGGTGTGCGCCGACAGCAGGTCCGGATCGATGACGAGGCCCTCGATGCCCGATTCCTCGGTCGCCTCGCGCAGTGCCGCGTCGACGACGGTGTCGTCGGATTCCTCGCAGTGCCCGCCGAGCTGGATCCACCGGCCCACCTTCGGATGCAGGGTGAGCAGCACGTTGCGATGCTCCGCGTCGAGCACCAGCGACGACGCCGTGATGTGTCCCGGCGCGTGGGCGCGCAGGCAGCCGTCCGGCGCCGAGCCGAGGAACGCGAGCATCGTGTGCCGCAGCGATTCGGCGTCGGCGGAATCGGTGTCCCAGGCCAGGAGCCGTTCGGTGGCGGACTCGTGCAGCGAACGCGCCGACATCGCTACAGCTCCAGCAGCGCGGCGTCGGCGGATGCGGGTTCGCGCGGCTCGGGTGCGGTGAGCGGATGCCCGACGGCGATCGCGCCGAGCGGCGACCAGTCGGCGGGCAGACCCAGTTCCTCGCGCACCACGTCGGGCGCGAAGATCGTCGAGCCGATCCAGCAGCTGCCGAGCCCGCGCACGGCGAGCGCGACGAGCAGCCCCTGCACGGCGGCACCGGCCGCGACCGTGAACATGGTGGCCTCGGCCGCGGTCCGGCGCGCGTCGGGATAGGTGTGCGCGCCGTCGGGCACCCAGAACGGGACGAGCACCTCGGGGGCGTCGTAGAGAATCGCACCGCGGGCCAGCCGGCGTTCGATCGCGGCGGCGTCCAGGCCGTCCGCCGCCAGGTCGTCGGCCCAGCGGTCGCGCATCCGGTCGAGCAGCCGGCGGCGCACCTGCTCGGTGCGCACCCACACGAACCTCACGGGACGCGTGTGGTGCGGGGCGGGGGCGGTGAGCGCATCGGCGACCGCGTCGCGCAGATCCTCCGGATCGACCGGTTCGGCCGAGAAGGTCCGCACGGACCGTCGCAGCAGTAACGCCTCGCGACGGCCCTGCTCGAGGGCCTCGTCGGCACCGAGCCGGAACAGGTCCTCCTCGCCGCGGCGGATCAGGTCCTGGGCCGTGGAACCGTCGTCGACGGTGTCGAGACCGCGCACGACCGCCACCGGAACCCCACCGAGCTTGCCCTTGACGAGATCGCCGGCGGCGGCGAGTTCGTCGGCGAGGGCGACGGAGGTGACGAACAGTTCGTTGCCCTGCGAATCGTGCGAGCCGGCGTAGCCGTGCAGGACCGGCAGGCCCGCGGCGCCGATCGCGGCGTCGGTCTGGCCGACGCGCCAGGCGCGACCCATCGTGTCGGTGACGACGACGGCGACGGTCACCCCGAGCAACGAGCGCAAGCGCTCACGCAGTCCGGCGGCGCTGGCATCGGGGTCCTCGGGGAGCAGCGCGAGTTCGCCGGAGTCGACGTTGGAACCGTCGATTCCGGATGCGGCCTGGACGATGCCGAGCCGGTTCTCGGTGATGAGCGTGCGTCCCTTGCGGGCCAGCACGCGGACCGCCTCCTGGGTGACCAGCCGCCGCCGCAGCGCATCGCGCGCGTCCGGGTCGGTGGGGGACTCGACGATGCGTCCCTCGGCCTTGGAGACGATCTTGCTGGTGACGACGAGGATGTCGCCGTCGACGAGCCACGGCGCGGCGGCGGCGATCGCCTCGGCGAGATCGTCGCCGGGCCGGAACTCGGGCAGTCCGGTGACCGGGATGATCTCGATCGGCCGGCCGGGTGCGTGGTCACGCACGTCGGTGCTGGCGGTCGCGTCGGGGGACATCACAGGCTGACTCCGGCGAGTTCGAGTGCGGCGCGCGCCATCTCGGCGGTCGCTGCGGGGTCGGTCATGAGCAGGGGAACGCTGCGGACGGCGACCCCGGGAACGTCGGCGGTGTCGGTCTCGTGGACGAGCCAGCCGTCGAGGATGCCGGTGCCGCTGCGCGCTCCGTAGTGGCGGCCGACGGCTTCCGCGGTCGATTCGATGCCGATCACGTCGAGGCACGCATCGGCCATGCCGCGCAACGGCTTCCCGCCGACGACCGGGGACAGGCCGACGACCTTCGCGGAGGTGGTGCGCAGGGCGCCTCGGATGCCGGGGATGGCGAGGATCGCGCCGATGCTCACCACCGGGTTGGAGGGAGCGAGGATCACCGCGTCCGCCGATTCGATCGATTCCAGCACTCCCGGTGCAGGTTTCGCTTCGTCGGCGCCGATGTGCGCGAAGGAATGGGTCTCGACCGCCGCGCGGTGCCGCACCCACCATTCCTCGAAGTGGATCGCGCGGCGTTCGCCGTCGGCGGGGTCGGTGATCACGACGTGGGTTTCGCTGCGGTCGTCCGACACCGGGAGCAGCGTCACCCCGGGCTTCCATCGGGTGCACAGCGCTTCGGTGACCGCGGAGAGCGGATATCCGGTGCGCAGCATCTGGGTGCGGATGAGGTGGGTCGCCAGGTCCCGGTCACCAAGACCGAACCAGTCGGGATTCGCGCCGTATGCGGCGAGCTCTTCCTTGGCGTTCCACGTTTCGTCGGTGCGGCCCCAGCCCCGTTCGGGGTCGATGCCACCGCCGAGCGTGTACATGCATGTGTCGAGGTCGGGACAGATTCGCAGCCCGTGCATCCAGACGTCGTCACCGACGTTGACGACCGCGGTGATGCGGTGCGGGGCGTCCACGGCGAGGTCTCGCCCGGGTTCGATGCCGAGCAGGCGGCGCAAGCCGGTGAGGAACCGGGCCCCGCCGACGCCTCCGACCAAAACTGTCACGTTCACAGCACAAGCCTAGGGGGTCCGTTTCGTGACTGGTGAGGCACCGCCCGATGGGGTGAAATGTGAGGAATGCGACAGGGTGAATTGTGCCGGATGTCACCGGGTGAATTGCCCCGAGCGTGACGCGGCCTACTCCGAAGTGCTCGATGGTAGCGAATACGTCCGTTCGGCTTGACCGCGACACGCCCAACGTGTGTAATCACATACGTGTCATTCCGACATTTCGAAACGCGGGATCGTATGCGGAATATGCATATACGACCGGCCTTCGCGGAATGGCCCGGGGTAGATCCCCGAATGTGAAGGATGCAGCGCTGCAGGTTAGGAGGCGTGTATGGCCGACGAGCGCGAATGGTTCGAGGACACTCGGATCGAGACTGCAGTCGAGGGCATCTGTGCCGAAGGCGGGCACGACGGAGAGCCGACGTCGTCGGTGCTGAGTCTGATTGCAGGACTTTCCGATCCGTCGGACGTCGAGGAACAGTGGCAGGACCGTGCGCTGTGTGCGCAGACCGATCCGGAGGCGTTCTTCCCCGAAAAGGGTGGATCGACGAGGGAGGCCAAGCGGATCTGCATGGGGTGCGAGGTGAAGGACGAATGCCTCGAGTACGCCCTGGCCCACGATGAGCGGTTCGGCATCTGGGGTGGTCTCTCGGAGAGGGAAAGGCGGCGCCTCAAGCGGGGCATCGTCTGAGATCGGGACCGGTCCGGTACGGGGAGTTCGGACAAGGTGGAATGCCGGTCTGTTTGGGGGTGAGGGTCGGGTACTCGATGGGGGTCGAGTACCCGGCCCTCACTCTTTCCCGAAGCAGCCGCCACCGACGAGCGGTCCTCGCCGGAATCACCCGGTTCAGTCTTCGCCGAGATCCCCGAGTTCGGGATCGACGACCTCCGGTTCGACTCCCAGATACGTTGCGACCTGGTGCACGAGCACGTCGTGGACCAGATCGGTCAGGTCGTCGGGATCCTTTGCGCGCAATTCGAGGGGCCGGCGGAACAGGACGATGCGTGCCCGCGTGGCCGCGCCCCGACGATCGATGCCGGCCGGGACGAGCCGCGACAGCGGCACCGGACCGTCCGCGACGACCTCGTCCGGCCAGTTCACCGAGTCCGGATCCAGCGCACGGATCTTCGGGACCTCGTCGACCGCGATGTCGAGCTTCGTGAGGCGGTCGTGCCACTGCGCGTCGATCGGGGCGAACGCACCGAGCACGAGCAGGTCGAATTTCTCGGCCCGCGACTTCCACACCGGAAGGTCGTGGGGGAACATCGGCCCGCGGATTCCGCGTCCGCGACGCGCGACGGATCGGGACGTCACGGGACGGGGCCGGCGAACGCGAGACATGTAGGCGACACTACGACACGCGACTCGAATTGTGCCGTTCCGGTGTGTCCGGATAGTCGCGACGCGACGGGCGCGCTACGCTCCCATCCGTGAGAACACTGCGTCGATGCTGCCGGCCTGGGTGCAAGAACCCTGCTGTTGCGACGCTGACCTACGTGTACTCGGATTCCACGGCGGTCGTGGGACCGCTGGCCACGGTGGCCGAGCCGCACTCGTGGGATCTGTGCGAATCGCACGGCTCGAGGATCACCGCGCCGAAGGGCTGGGAACTGGTCCGGTACGAAGGTGCGTTCTCGTCGGGCACACCCGACGAGGACGATCTGACCGCGCTCGCCGAGGCGGTGCGGGAGGCCGGTCTGGGCGATCGCGGCCACGGTCACGGCGACTCCGACGAGTCCGACGCCGCCCCGCGGCAGGTCGCGCAGCCGACGACCCGCACCGGCCGTCGCGGACACCTGCGTGTGCTGCCGGACCCCACGTCCTGAGCGCTGGGCACGGCAGTTCCGAGTACTCCACTAGGCTGATCGCTGCCGCGCTGCGGAGGGTGGCGTGCGTGTACGACGATCAGGAGCGATAACAGTGGCGAGATCTGCCGAATCCGTGGCCGCCGTCGTCAAGGCATACGACGTGCGGGGCGTGGTGGGTGACCAGATCGACGCGGATTTCGTCCGCGAGGTCGGTGCGTCCTTCGCCCGGCTCGTGCGCGACGGCGGGAACCCGGCGACGCGGATCGTCATCGGTCACGACATGCGCGAATCCTCGCCCGAGTTGTCCCGCGCGTTCGCCGAGGGCGTCACCGCTCAAGGGCTCGACGTCGTGCACATCGGGCTCGCCTCGACCGACCAGCTGTACTTCGCCTCCGGGCTCCTCGACGCCCCCGGCGCCATGTTCACCGCCAGCCACAACCCGGCCCGCTACAACGGCATCAAGCTGTGCCGTGCCGGCGCGAAGCCCGTCGGCCAGGAAACCGGTCTCGCCACCATCACCGCCGAACTCGTTGCCGGGGTACCCGCCCACGACGGCGCGCCGGGCACGATCACGGAGCAGGACGTCCTCGACGAGTACGCCTCGTTCGTCCGCGGCCTGGTGGATCTGAGCGAGATGCGGCCCCTGAAGGTCGCCGTGGACGCCGGGAACGGCATGGGCGGGCACACGGTGCCCGCGGTGTTCGATGTGCTCCCCGTCGAACTCGTGCCGCTGTACTTCGAACTCGACGGCACCTTCCCGAACCACGAGGCGAACCCCCTCGATCCGGCGAACCTCGTCGACCTCCAGCAGCTGGTGCGCGAGTCCGGCGCGGACGTCGGTCTGGCGTTCGACGGGGACGCCGACCGCTGCTTCGTCGTCGACGAGCGTGGCGAGCCGGTCACCCCCTCCGCGGTCACCGCACTCGTCGCAGCCCGCGAGCTCGCGAAGGAACCCGGCGCGACGATCATCCACAACCTGATCACCTCGCGGGTCGTGCCCGAACTCGTCACCGAACTCGGTGGCGAGCCGGTCCGCACCCGGGTGGGTCACTCGTTCATCAAGCAGCAGATGGCCGAGACCGGTGCGGTCTTCGGCGGGGAGCATTCTGCGCACTACTACTTCCGCGATTTCTGGGGCGCCGATTCCGGGATGCTCGCGGCCCTGCACGTGCTGGCCGCGCTGGGCGGGCAGGACCTCCCGCTCTCCGAACTGATGAGCTCCTACGAGCGGTATGCCGCGTCCGGTGAGCTGAACTCGACCGTCGACGACGCCGCGGCACGGACCGAGGCGGTGCTCAGCGCGTTCGCGGACCGCGCCGAGTCGGTGGACCGGCTCGACGGGGTCACCGTGAATCTGCCCGGCAACGCATGGTTCAACCTGCGTGCCTCGAACACCGAACCGCTGCTGCGCCTCAACGTGGAGGCGCGCACGGCGGAAGAGGTCGACTCGCTGGCGACGGAAATTCTGGCCATCGTGCGTTCGTGACGGCGCGCGTTCGTGGCGGAAATGTTCGTGACGGGGATAATCGGGTGTGCCCGGGCTGCTGCGTCGGGCCGGTTCGAATCGGCTGAAGGAAGGTGGCGCAGTGATGACGGCTCCCTCGCCGCTGTTCGACTTCGATGACTCGAGCGCTCTGATCGCGGCCGACATCGACGGCATCCTGCGCATGTCGGCGCTCGGCGGCGCGCAGATCCGAGCGACGGCATCCGCGGTCGACGAACAGGCCCTGGACCGGTTGCACGACCTGCACCCGCGCAGCGTCGTCCTCGTCGGCGGGGACGCCCGCTCGGCGCGGGCCGCCGAACTGGTCGTCGCGATGCTGGCCGCGCACGCGACCGTGCCGCTGGTCGTCGCACCGACCACCCCGACCTGGGTGGGACCGCTCGATGTGGTGGTGGTCGCCGGTGACGACGCGGGCGACCCGACCCTCGTCGAATCCGTGGCCGCCGGGCTGCAGCGCCGCGCCGAAGTGGTCGTGGGCGCACCCGACGAGGGCCCGATCCGGGCCGCGGTCGCCGGGCGGGCCCTGCTGCTGCCGCCGCGCATCCACCTGCCGTCCGCCTACGCGCTGGCCCGCCACGTCGCGGTGTTCTGCGCGGTCCTGACGGCGATGGCCGCGACCAAGGTGCGCTCGCACGTGCCGGACCTCGCCGAACTCGCCGATGCGGTGGACAACGAGGCAGCCCGCAACCATCCGTCCAACGAGGTGTTCCACAATCCGGCGAAGTCGCTCGCGGTGCGCATGCAGTCGCGTCGGGTCGCGCTGGCCGGGGATTCCCCCGCGACCACCTCCCTCGCCCGCCACGGCGCGGAGATGCTGCTGCTCGGGGCCGGGATGATCGCCGCGGCCGCGTCGCTGCCGGATACGCTCGCTGCGCGGGATCGCTTGGTGGCCACGGCCACCGGGACCGGTGAACCGTACGACCCGTTCTTCCACGACGAGCAGCTCGACGGGCCGATTCCGGAGGCTCCCGTGCGGGTATTCGTGCTCAGCACGGACGACGATCGACGGGCTGCGCAGCGTCGCGCAGCTGCATTACCGGATATGGAATTGGTGTCTGTAGTGGGGGAAACGGAGTCGCGGGCAGTGCCGCCCGTGTTGGAACAGGCCTTGGTGCTCGCGGCCCGGATCGAGATGGCCGCCGCCTACCTGCGTTTGGCCGGGGGCCGGTAGTGCGGCGACTCGAAGGTGCGCTGCGTTCCTATGCCTGGGGCTCGCGCACCGCGATCGCAGAGTTGTGCGGGCGCCCGGTGCCGTCCGATCACCCGGAAGCGGAGCTGTGGCTCGGAGCCCATCCGGCAGATCCGGCCAAGGTGCTCTCGGAGGACGGGGAGGCCCCGGTGTCGCTGCTCGACGTCGTCGAGTCCGACCCGCACGGGCAGCTCGGATCCGGGACCGTCGACCGGTTCGGCGCCCGCCTGCCGTTCCTGCTCAAGCTGCTCGCGGCGGAGGAGCCGCTGTCGCTGCAGGCGCATCCGAGCGCGGAGCAGGCGGCGCAGGGCTACGCCCGCGAGCAGGAGCTGGGGGTGCCCCTCGATTCCCCGATCCGCAACTACCGGGATCCGAATCACAAACCGGAGCTCGTGGTCGCGCTCACGCGCTTCGAGGCGCTCGCCGGATTCCGGGACGCGGCACGCACCGTGGAGCTGCTCGAGGCGCTCGGTGTGCCGGAACTCGATCCGTACGTGGGTCTGCTGGCCGGTCAGCCCGACTCGGGCGGGCTGCGTGCCCTGTTCACCACGTGGATCACGTTGCCCCAGCCGGTGCTGACGTCGCTGTTGCCGCGCGTGCTCGACGGCTGCGTGACCTACCTGGCGACCAACGGGCGCCCGCGGGTGTTCGCGGAGGAGGTGCGGACGGCCCTCCAGCTGGCCGAGTTCTATCCCGGCGACGCCGGGGTGCTCGCGTCGCTGCTGCTCAACCGCATCACCCTCGAACCGGGACAGGGCCTGTACCTCGACGCCGGCAACCTGCACGCCTATCTGAGCGGCATGGGGGTCGAGATCATGGCGAACTCCGACAACGTGCTGCGCGGGGGACTGACCCCCAAGCACGTGGACGTGCCGGAGTTGCTCAGGGTTCTGGACTTCCGGTCCCCGGACGTGCCGATCCTCGAAGCCGTCCCCGTGGGTGAGGCCGAGGTCTGCTACCGCACCCCGGCGCCGGAGTTCGCGCTGTCGCGTCTGGAACCCGAGCCGCACACGAAGGTGTCGCTCGCGCCGTGCGGCCCGCAGATCCTGTTGTGCACCGCCGGCGCGGCGCACCTGGACTGCGGCGGTGCCGGCCTCGACCTGACACCCGGCCATTCGGTGTGGATCTCGGCGGCCGATCCCGAACTGACCGTCGAGGCGCTGACCGCCGGGACCCAGGTGTTCCGGGCCTGTCTCGGCGACAGATCCGCCCTGTAGCCGTCACCGCGGCGCCCGGTTGTGGTCCCTGCCACACGCTGCACGCCACCCACGGCGTTGACGCGGCGTGTCGCAGCGTGGCAACGTCGGCGCATGTCGATCGTGCACGAGCCAGCGTCCGCAGACGACTCCGATGTCGCGCCCCCTGACGGAAGGCGGCGTGTGCAGTTCCACGAGGCCAGCCGGATGCTGTTGCGCAACTCCGTGCTCGATGCGATGAGGGACCTGCTGACCGTGCGGGACTGGTCCTCGATCACGATGACCGACGTCGCGCGCCGCGCCGGGGTGAGCCGTCAGACGCTCTACAACGAGTTCGCGTCCCGTCAGGGGCTGGCCCAGGCGTACGCGCTGCGACTGGCCGATCAGTTCGTCGACGCCGTCGACGATGCGGTCTACTCGAACGTCGGCGACGCCCGGCGGGCGTTGGCGGTCGGTTTCGCCGCGTTCTTCGCGGACAGCAGTTCCGATCCGCTCGTGCAATCGCTGCTGCGCGGGGACGCCAAACCGGACCTGCTGCGACTGATCACCACCGAATCGGCACCGCTGATCGACCGGGCGTCGGGCCGCCTCGTCGAGACGTTCCGGCGCAGCTGGGTACAGGCCTCGGAGACCGACGCGACGATCCTGGCGCGGGCGATCGTGCGCATCGCCATGAGCTACATCGCGATGCCGCCGGAGTCCGACCGGGACGTCGCCGCGGACATGGCGTATCTGGTCGGTCCGTTCCTGGACCGCGTCACCGGCGGACAGTGACCGTCCCCGCACGGATACCGGCGGGTACGACAGCGGCACTCCGCGGCGTGGTTGTATAGCCTGTTCGACAAAACGACTGTCAACAGGAGAGGCGCTCACACGTGTCCGACAACAAGCTCGTGGCCGACCGGCTGAACGGCATCGACTTCAAGGTCGCCGACCTGTCCCTCGCCGAATTCGGGCGCAAGGAGATCCGGCTGGCCGAGCACGAGATGCCCGGCCTCATGGCGCTGCGCCGCGAGTACGCCGAGGTGCTGCCGCTGAAGGGCGCGCGCATTTCGGGTTCGCTGCACATGACCGTGCAGACCGCCGTGCTCATCGAGACCCTCGTCGCGCTCGGTGCCGAGGTGCGCTGGGCGTCCTGCAACATCTTCTCCACCCAGGACCACGCGGCGGCCGCGGTCGTCGTCGGCCCGCACGGCACGGTCGAGGAGCCCAAGGGCGTCTCGGTGTTCGCGTGGAAGGGTGAGACGCTCGAGGAGTACTGGTGGGCGGCCGAGCAGATGCTCACGTGGCCCGGCGAGCCCGCGAACATGATCCTCGACGACGGCGGCGACGCCACGATGCTCGTTCTCAAGGGCGCCCAGTTCGAGAAGGCCGGCGTCGTGCCGCCGACCGACGAGGAGCACGACTCCACCGAGTACCAGGTCTTCCTGCAGCTCCTGCGCGAGTCGCTGGCTGCGGATTCGAAGAAGTGGACCACGGTCGCCCAGTCGGTGCGCGGTGTCACCGAGGAGACCACCACCGGCGTGCTGCGCCTGTACCAGCTCGCCGCCGCCGGTGAGCTCGTGTTCCCGGCGATCAACGTCAACGACTCGGTCACCAAGAGCAAGTTCGACAACAAGTACGGCACCCGCCACTCCCTGCTCGACGGCATCAACCGCGGCACCGACGTCCTCATCGGCGGCAAGACCGCGCTGGTCTGCGGCTACGGTGACGTCGGCAAGGGCTGCGCGGAGGCCCTTCGCGGCCAGGGCGCGCGCGTGTCGGTCACCGAGATCGACCCGATCAACGCGCTGCAGGCGATGATGGACGGCTTCGACGTCGTCACCGTCGAGGACTTCGTCGGCAAGGCCGACATCGTGATCACCTCGACCGGCAACAAGGACATCATCACGTTCGATCACATGAAGCAGATGAAGCACCAGGCGATCCTGGGCAACATCGGTCACTTCGACAACGAGATCGACATGGCGGGCCTCGAGCGTGCCGCCGACGTCACGCGGATCAACATCAAGCCGCAGGTCGACGAATTCGTCTTCCCCGACGGCCATTCGATCATCGTGCTGTCCGAGGGTCGCCTGCTCAACCTCGGCAACGCGACCGGCCACCCGTCGTTCGTGATGAGCAACTCGTTCGCGAACCAGGTCATCGCTCAGATCGAGTTGTGGACCAAGCCGGACGAATACGACAACGAGGTGTACCGCCTGCCCAAGCACCTCGACGAGAAGGTCGCGCGGATCCACGTCGAGGCGCTCGGTGGCAAGCTCACCAAGCTGACGAAGGAGCAGGCCGAGTACATCGGTGTCGACGTCGAGGGCCCGTACAAGCCCGAGCACTACCGCTACTGATCGGGGTCGGGAACCGAAGCAGCATGGGCGTTCTCATCGTCGTCGAGGGACTCGACGGGGCCGGTAAGCGGACACTGTCCGCCGGTCTCGTCGAGTCCTGGCGGGCCGCGGGTGCCCGCGTCGCCACGCTCGCGTTTCCGCGCTACGGGCAGTCCGTGCACGCCGATCTCGGCGCCGAGGCCCTGCGGGGCCGTCACGGGGACACGGCGTCGAGCGTCGAGGCGATGGCCCTGCTGTGGGCGCTCGACCGTCGCGACGCGGCCGACGAGTTGCGGAAACTCCTGGCCGACAACGACATCGTGCTGCTGGATCGTTACGTGGCGTCGAACGTCGCGTACACCGCGGCCCGCAGGCACGAGGGAGCTTCGGGGCCGGCGGCCGAGTGGGTGCGCGAGATCGAGTTCGACCGGTTCGGATTGCCGGTGCCCGATCTGCAGTTGTTGCTGAAGGTTCCCGTCGAGCTCGCGGCACAGCGGGCGCGGGACCGCGCCACCGCCGACGCGACCCGCGACCGGGACGCGTACGAACGCGACGGGGACCTCCAGATCCGTACCGGTGAGGTGTACGACCAGTTGGTGCAACAGAACTGGATGTCGCCGTGGATGGTCGCCGGACCCGACACCGATCCGGTACAACTCGCCGCGCAGATCTCAAATCAGCTTCAGCACGGTGAAGGAGTGACACGATAGACGGTATGAAGCCGAGGATTCTCGTCGTCGACGACGACACCGCGCTGGCCGAGATGCTCACGATCGTCCTGCGGGGCGAAGGTTTCGAACCTTTTGTGGTCGGGGACGGCACACAGGCACTCGGTGCTGTGCGCGAGATCCGGCCCGACCTCGTTCTGCTCGACCTGATGCTGCCCGGCATGAACGGCATCGACGTGTGCCGCGTGCTGCGGGCCGATTCGGGTGTGCCGATCGTCATGCTCACGGCCAAGTCGGACACGGTCGATGTTGTGCTCGGGCTCGAATCGGGCGCCGACGACTACATCGTCAAGCCGTTCAAGCCGAAGGAACTCGTCGCCCGCGTGCGGGCACGGTTGCGTCGGACCGAGCAGGAACCCGCCGAAATGCTGTCGATCGGTGAGATCACCATCGACGTCCCGGCGCACAAGGTCAGCCGCGGCGAGGAACTCATCTCTCTCACCCCCCCTCGAGTTCGACCTGCTGGTGGCACTGGCCCGCAAACCGCGGCAGGTGTTCACTCGTGAGGTGCTGCTCGAACAGGTCTGGGGTTACCGCCACGCCGCGGACACGCGCCTCGTCAACGTGCACGTGCAGCGGCTGCGCGCGAAGGTCGAGAAGGATCCCGAGAATCCCGAGGTCGTGCTGACGGTGCGCGGCGTCGGCTACAAGGCCGGACCGCCGTGATCCGTGCTTACCGACTGCGGCGGCGGATCACTCGTAGGACTCTGCCGCTGCTGAGGTGGTCCCGTTCGCTGAGCAGCTGGCTCACCCACACGTGGCGCCGGTCGCTCCAGCTGCGGGTCGTGGTGTCCACCCTGACACTGTCGCTGGTCGTGATGCTGGTGCTCGGCGTGGTGCTGACCAGCCAGATCACCGATCGTCTGCTCGAAGTGAAGATCAACGCGGCCACCGAGGAGATGGAGCGCTCCCGGGCGCTCGTCGAAGGCCAGCTGGCCGGCGCCGACGACACCGGATCGCTCAGCGTCCGGCTCGACAGCGCCCGGGCCACGCTCACGAACCGTGGCAGCGACGCCGGTCAGGACACCGGTGTCGCGGGTACCTTCGATCCGGTGCTCATCGTTCCCGGCGACGGGCCGCGCGCACCGACGTCGAGCGGCCCCGCCGATCAGATCCCGCAGAACCTGCGCGCCTTCGTGCAGAACGGCCAGATCGCCTACCAGTTCGCGACCGTCGACGATCCCGACGGCTACTCCGGCCCGGCGCTGATCGTCGGCAGCCCGACGTCGTCGAACATCGGCACGCTCGAGCTGTATCTGGTGTTCCCGCTGGCAGGGGAGGAGAGCACCCTCGCGCTCGTGCGCGGCACCCTGCTCGTCGGTGCGCTGGTCCTGCTGGTGCTGCTCGCCGCCATCTCGATGATCGTCGCCCGTCAGGTGGTGCTGCCCATCCGATCCGCGTCGCGGATCGCGGTGCGCTTCGCCGACGGCCGCCTCAAGGAACGCATGCCGGTGCGCGGCGAGGACGACATGGCCCGGCTGGCGATGTCGTTCAACGAGATGGCCGAGAGCCTGTCGCGGCAGATCACCCAGCTCGAGGAGTACGGCAACCTGCAGAAGCGGTTCACCTCGGACGTCAGCCACGAACTGCGGACCCCGCTGACGACCGTGCGGATGGCGGCGGACCTGATCCACGACGGCAGCGACGAACTCGACCCGTCGCTGAAACGCGCCTCCGAACTGCTGGTCGCCGAACTCGACCGGTTCGAGAGCCTGCTCGGCGACCTGCTCGAGATCAGCCGGCACGACGCCGGTGTCGCCGAACTCGCCGCCGAGCAGCTCGATCTGCGGATGTGCGCGCGGGCAGCGGTGTCCACGGTCCGGCACCTGGCCCGCGAGACCGGAACCGAACTCATCGTGGATCTGCCGAACGAGCCGGTCATGGCAGAGGTCGATCCCCGGCGCGTCGAACGCATCCTGCGGAACCTGCTCGCCAACGCGATCGATCACGGTGAGGGCAAGCCGATCCTGCTGCGGCTGCGCGCCGACGACGCCGCGGCGGCGTTCGTCGTCCGCGACCAGGGCATCGGCCTGCGGCCGGGGGAGGAGAAACTCGTGTTCAACCGGTTCTGGCGCTCCGATCCGTCCCGGGTGCGACGGTCCGGCGGCACAGGTCTGGGACTGGCGATCAGCGTGGAGGACGCGAACCTGCACAAGGGCAAGCTCGAGGCCTGGGGCGAACCGGGCAAGGGTGCGTGCTTCCGGCTGACGCTGCCGCGCGAGCGCGGACGCAAGGTGGGACGCAGTCCACTGCCGCTCGTCCCGACGAACGCGCACGCGGTGCAGGGCAAGACGCCCCCCGCCGCCGACGCCGCAGCGCCGACGGTCGTCGAATCCGTCCCGCCCGAGGGAGCGACCCCGTGAGCGGTTCGCTGTCGCGGCGCGTCGCCGGGCCGGTTCTGCTGCTGGCGCTCCTGCTCGGGGTCTCCGGCTGTGCGAGCCTGCCGGATTCGTCGTCCCCGCAGGCGATCGGCACCATCGTCCGTCCCCCCGCGACCACGGAGGTCGCCGCGCCCGCGCCCGGCCGCGAGCCGGATCTGCTGCTGCGCGACTTCCTCCTCGCGAGCACGGACCCCACCAACAGGCACCAGGCGGCGCGCCAGTACCTCACCCCCGAGATGACGAGTCGCTGGGACGACGCGGCCAGCGCCACGATCGTCGAGAAGGTCGACGTGCTGCCGGAATCGCGCAGCGGCGACCGTGCCACCTACGTGATCCGGGCGACCCGCGTCGGTTTCCTCGAGGAGGGCGGCGTCTACCGCGCGGACCAGGGTCCCTTCGAGGAGAAGGTCACCCTCGTGCGGTCCGACGGCGAATGGCGGATCGACGATCTGCCGCCCGGCGTCGTGATGGACCGGCCGCAGTTCCTCAACACCTACCAGCGACGCTCGCTGTTCTTCGTCGACCCCTCCGGGCAGACGGTCGTGCCCGATCCCCGCTGGATCGCCGGCACCCAGGAGCAGACCGCCTCCCAGCTCATCGAGCTGCTGGTGGAGGGCCCGAAGCCGTCGCTGGAGCCGGCCGTGCGCAACCTCCTCCACGACGTCGACGTCATCGGTCCCATCACCAAGGCGGACGGCCGCACCGCGCAGGTCGGTGTCGGACTCGGCGGCATCCGGGTGGACTTCCAGGGCGCGACCGGGCTGGCCAAGCAGGACCGGGAGCTTCTCGCGGCCCAGGTGATCTGGACGCTGGCGAACGCCGAGATCTCCGGTCCGTACGTGTTGCTCGCGGACGGGCAACCGCTCGACGAACGGTTCCCGAACGGCTGGACCACCGCGGACGTGGCGTCGACGAATCCGCTCGCCACCTCGAGCGCGACCATCGGCCTGCACGCTGTGCGGGGCGGTGGGCTGGTCGCCGTGGCCGAGACGGGTGTCACACCCGTGCCCGGCTTCTTCGGGAGCACCACCGGACTGCAGTCCGTCGCGATCTCGCACGACGGACAGCTCGTGGCCGGTGTCCTCGGAACCGGACGGCCGGAGCCGGAACCCGCCGCCGAGCTGATGATCGGCGGGTACGGGGACGGGGCAGCGGTGCATGCGGCGGAAGGCAGCTCGATCAGCAGACCGTCGTGGTCGATCGACGACAACTCCGTGTGGGCGGTCGTGGGCGGCACCTCCGTCGTGCGGGCGATCCGGGAACCCGGTACCGGACGGGTGACGGTGGTTCCGGTCGAGGCGGGCGCCATCCTGGAGTTGGGCGACCGGATCACCGAGTTGCGTCTGTCGAGGGACGGTGTCCGCGCGGCGCTCATCGTCGACGGCCGGGTGTACACGGCGATCGTGGTGCAGTACCCGAACGGCGAGTTCGCGCTGACCTCTCCGCGCGAGATCGCCATCGGGCTCGGTAGTCCCGCTCTCTCCCTCGACTGGAGCACCTCGGACACGGTGGTCGTGGCACGGGCGGCGTCCGACATCCCCGTCGTCCAGGTCGCCGTGGACGGTTCCCGGATGGACGCGCTGCCCAGCCGTAATCTGACCCCGCCGGTGGGTGCCGTCGAGGCGTCGACGACCACCGAGTTCGTGGCCGATTCACGCGCGGTGTTCCAGCTCAACAACAGTGATCCCGCCGGCGACCGCTACTGGCGTGAGGTTCCGGGCCTGGCGGGACTGACCGCGATTCCGGTGCTGCCCGGCTGAGCGTCTGTCGGTGCCGTAGGGCACTGCGCCTGTCGGTGCCGTAGGGCACAGTGCCTGTCGGTGCCGTAGGGCACAGTGCCTGTCGGTGCCGTAGGGCACAGTGCGGCGCATGTTGCAGGCCCTGTTGGATCTCGTGCTGCCGGTGGAATGCGGCGGCTGCGGCCGGCCCGGCGTCCGATGGTGCCGTCACTGCGCCCGCGACCTCGCCGATGCGCCCGCGACCGTGCGGCCGCGTGTCGATCCGGGTGTTCCCGTCTGGGCGCTCGGGTCGTACCGAGGGGTCCACCGGCGCGCGGTGATCGCCGCGAAGGAGCAGGGTCGTCGCGACCTCGCGGAGCCGCTGGGGGTGGCACTGGGGACGGCGATCGTGCGGCTGCGCCGGTGGGGTGAGCTTCCGGCCGGACCGTTGGGCGTGGTGCCCGCGCCGACCCGGGCGCGGGCGGCGCGAGCCCGGGGCGGCGACCCGGTCACGCGGGCCGTGCGCGCCGCTGCGGCGCACGATCGCGCGTTGCGTGTGATGCCGATCCTCGAGACCGCTCGGGGGGTCCGGGACTCCGTGGGACTGTCCGCCGCGCAGCGGCACCGGAACCTCGCCGGGCGGGTGCGGCTGCGCCGGGGAAGCGGCGTGCCGCGGGGGTTCCCGGTGCTCGTCGTGGACGACGTGACGACCACCGGCACGACCGCGGCGGAGTCCGTGCGAGTGCTCACGGCAGCCGGCTTCTGTCCACTGGGAGTGCTTGTGATTGCTGCCGCGTAAGTGTGCGCGAGTGAAATTCAGCGGAACGGTGGCACTCGCGGAGGTTACGTACTACCGTCGCCCTCAGACCCGGAAAACACTGGTAGACGGGTGGAAACGTTCGATCCGCCGGTTCCGGGCGGAGCGCTGATGCGCTCATCGAACATGCCGGTGCGCGGGCTGCACCGGCCGTACTCGGGAGGTACGAGTGACGACCCCTTCGAAGTCCAAGGTTTCCGCTGCAGGTCTCGATGGCGAAGCCGCCGGTCCCAAGGCTGACATCGTCGTCAAGGGACGCAACGTCGAGGTTCCGGACCACTTCCGGATCTACGTGTCCGAGAAACTCGCCCGATTGGAGCGATTCGATCCGACCATTTTCCTGTTCGATGTCGAACTGCAGCACGAGCGCAACCGCCGTCAGATGAAGAGTTGTCAGCGCGTCGAGATCACCGCCCGTGGAAAGGGCCCGGTCGTCCGTGCCGAGGCGTCCGCCGACAGCTTCTACGCGGCCTTCGAGTCGGTTACCGACAAACTCGAATCCCGTCTGCGGCGTACCAAGGAGCGTCGCAAGGTCTCCTACGGTGACAAGACTCCCGTTTCCGTTGCCGCCGCCACCGCGGCGCTCGCTCAGGACGATTCGCTCGGCATCTCGCGGGATCTGGCGCAGGAATTCGAAGCGGAAGACAAGTCCGGTCCCGGCCGGATCGTCCGGACGAAGGAGCACAAGGCCGAGCCGATGACCGTCGACGACGCCCTGTACGAGATGGAACTGGTCGGCCACGACTTCTACCTGTTCCACGACAAGGAAACGGACAGGCCGTCGGTCGTCTACCGTCGGCACGCGTTCGACTACGGCCTGATCAGCCTGGTCTGAATGCCCGGTCGGAGCGGTCGCAATCGCAACCGCTCCGGCCGAACGCCTACCATGGAATCCGGCCGGGGACCGACGAGGCCCTCGGCCGGATTTTCTTGTCCGTGCACGAACCCGAGATTGAGGACGAACACCCAGTGCTGTCGCTGACGAAGCTGCTCCGGATCGGTGAAGGTCGCATGGTCAAGCGACTGAAGCACATCGCCGAGCACGTCGAATCCCTGTCGCCGGAGTTCGAGGCGCTCACCGACGCGGAACTGCGCGCCAAGACGGACGAGTTCCGCAAGCGGTACGCGGACGGGGAAACCCTCGACGACCTGCTGCCGGAGGCGTTTGCGGTGGCCCGTGAGGCCTCCTGGCGAGTTCTCGGACAGAAGCACTACACGGTGCAGATCATGGGTGGCGCGGCGCTGCACTTCGGCAACATCGCCGAGATGAAGACAGGTGAGGGCAAGACCCTCACCTGTGTGCTGCCGGCCTACCTCAACGCCCTGTCCGGCGACGGTGTGCACGTCGTGACCGTGAACGACTACCTCGCCAAGCGCGACTCCGAGTGGATGGGCCGCGTGCACCGCTCCCTCGGCCTGAGCACCGACGTGATCCTGTCGGGGCTCACCCCCGCGCAGCGCCGTGCCGCCTACGCCGCGGACATCACGTACGGCACGAACAACGAGTTCGGCTTCGACTACCTGCGCGACAACATGACGCACTCGCTCGACGACCTGGTCCAGCGCGGGCACAACTTCGCGGTCGTCGACGAGGTCGACTCCATCCTCATCGACGAGGCCCGGACGCCGCTGATCATCTCCGGCCCCGCGGACGCGTCGAGCAAGTGGTACTCCGAGTTCGCGCGGATCGCGCAGATGCTTCAACCGGAGACCCACTACGAGATCGACATCCGCAAGCGGACCGTCGGTGTTCACGAGGCGGGCGTCGAGTTCGTCGAGGACCAGCTCGGCATCGACAACCTGTACGAGGCCGCGAACTCGCCGCTGGTGAGCTACCTCAACAACGCCATCAAGGCCAAGGAGCTCTACACCAAGGACAAGGACTACATCGTCCGCGACGGCGAGGTCGTCATCGTCGACGAGTTCACCGGCCGCGTGCTGACGGGCCGCCGCTACAACGAGGGCATGCACCAGGCGATCGAGGCGAAGGAGAAGGTCGAGATCAAGGCCGAGAACCAGACCCTCGCCACGATCACGCTGCAGAACTACTTCCGTCTCTACGACAAGCTCTCGGGTATGACCGGTACCGCCGAGACCGAGGCAGCCGAGCTGCACCAGATCTACGGCCTCGGCGTCATCCCCATCCCGACGAACCGGGAGATGATCCGCGTCGACCAGGGCGACCTGATCTACAAGACGGAGGAAGCGAAGTTCGCCGCCGTCGTCGACGACGTGGTCGAGCGGCACCAGAAGGGCCAGCCGGTCCTCATCGGTACCACCAGCGTCGAGCGTTCGGAGTACCTGTCGCGGCAGCTGACCAAGCGCGGCGTCGTCCACAGCGTGCTCAACGCGAAGTTCCACGAGCAGGAAGCGCAGATCATCGCCGAGGCCGGACGCTCCGGTGCGGTGACCGTCGCGACGAACATGGCCGGTCGCGGTACCGACATCGTGCTCGGCGGCAACCCGGACATTCTCGCCGACATCGCGCTGCGTCGCGGCGGCCTGGATCCCGTGCACACGCCCGAGGAATACGAGGCCGCGTGGGACGACACCCTCGAGAAGATCAAGGCCGAGGTCAAGGCGGACGCCGAGAAGGTCAAGGCGGCAGGCGGCCTGTACGTGCTCGGCACCGAACGGCACGAGTCCCGGCGTATCGACAACCAGCTCCGCGGCCGTTCCGGACGTCAGGGCGATCCCGGCGAGTCCCGGTTCTACCTCTCGCTCGGTGACGAGCTGATGCGCCGCTTCAACGGCGCCGCGCTCGAATCGATCATGACGCGGCTCAACCTGCCCGACGACGTGCCGATCGAGGCGAAGATGGTCTCGAAGGCCATCAAGAGCGCCCAGACGCAGGTCGAGCAGCAGAACTTCGAGATCCGCAAGAACGTCCTCAAGTACGACGAGGTGATGAACCAGCAGCGCACCGTCATCTACGACGAGCGCCGCCGGATCCTGCGCGGAGAGAACCTCGAGGGTCAGATCGAGTCGATGATCCGCGACGTGGTCACCGCCTACGTCGACGGCGCCACCTCCGAGGGCTACGTCGAGGACTGGGATCTCGAGCAGTTGTGGACCGCCCTCCGGACGCTCTACCCCGTCGGGGTCGACTACAAGGAACTGGTCGCGGCGAACGAGGACCTCGGCCGTGACGAGCTGCGGGAGATCCTGCTCGAGGACGCGGAGAAGGCGTACGCGCGGCGTGAGGCCGAGATCGAGAGCATCGCGGGTGAGGGCGCGATGCGCGAACTCGAGCGTCGTGTCCTGCTGTCGGTGCTCGACCGCAAGTGGCGCGAGCACCTCTACGAGATGGACTACCTCAAGGAAGGCATCGGGCTGCGCGCGATGGCGCAGCGCGACCCGCTGGTGGAGTACCAGCGCGAGGGCTTCGACATGTTCACCGGCATGCTCGACGCGCTCAAGGAGGAGTCGGTCGGGTTCCTGTTCAACCTGCAGGTCGAAGCGGCGCAGCCGCAGGCACCGGCAGCGGGCGGGGTCAGCGTGACGGCGGCCTCCGCCGCCACGGCCGCGCAGAACGCGCCGTCGCTGACCAAGCCGACCCCGGCTCCGGCACCTGCTCCCGCCCCGGCCCCGCTGCGTGCGAAAGGCCTCGACGACGGGGGCCGGCAGCAGCGCCTGACCTACTCGGGTCCCGCCGAGGACGGCAGCGCGCAGGTCAGCCGCACCGGCGGGGCCGCCGCGGCAGCGCAGGCCGGCAGCCGCAAGGAGCGTCGCGCGGCCGCCCGCAAGGACGCCAAGGGCGGTTCCCGCCGCCGCTGAACGCCGATCGTCGGCCGTCGGTCGTCGCGCCGGATCAGCCCAGCCACAGCGAGGTGATGAGCCAGCCGTGCGGGGCCCGGCGCGATGGCGCGACCCGGCTGATGCGACCGGCCAGCGCGAGAACGCGATGGCCACGCGTGTAGGAACCGAACAGTTCCGCGGTATCGGCGTCGACGGCACGCAAGCGGGTGCGCAGCAACGTCGCACTGCCCGCACCCGGGGACGCCGACCGTGCGGGCGCCATCGCGTCGCGCAGGACGGGATCGAGCACCGTCTCCAGTTGCGTCTCCGGCCGCCGCCGGTCGAGAACTTCGAGCACCAGCCGCACCGCGCGTTCGGCGAATGCGCTCGCCGTCGGATCGATTGCCGCTGTTTGCGGAGGAGTGGCCGGCCCCGACCGGGCCGGGCGGGGTGATCTGCCGTCGTGCGTGGTGGTGCGCCGCGTCGCGTACCGGCGGGGCCGATCGCAGTTGTGCCGGGCGGGTGGCTCGTACGGAGGGATCCGCAGGACGTGGCGGATCCCGGGGTTTTCGGACATGCATCTCCCTGGTGACGTGCGTGACGGTCGCGACCCGCGACGGTGCACGGGTCGACCCCGGGAGAGGACGGAGCCGCGGTCATCGTGCCACAGCTACGGCGCGCGCGCCCGTCGAGACACTCCGTGCCCGCCGGGACGCTCCTGTCGCAGAGACCGGCGCACGAACTCTAGGGTGGATACGTGCGGGGATTGGTCTTGGATTTCGGTGGGGTGCTCGCGGGACCCGGCACGGACGGGCGTGCGCTCGCAGGCGTGGTGGCCGCGCTGCGCGGACGAGGTGTGCGGACGGCGATCCTCAGCAACGACCCGGGTGGGCCCGGAGCGGACCGGCTGCGCGAGCTCGGCGGTGGGCGCTTCGTCGACGAGGTGGTGCTCTCCGGTGACGTGGGCGTGGCCAAACCCGACCCGCGGAGTTATCTGCTCGTGGCGCAGCGACTGGGACTGGAACCGGCGCAGTGCGTCTTCGTCGACGATCTCGTCGTGAACGTGCGCGCAGCGGCCGCCACGGGGATGGTGGGAGTGCACCACGAGTGTCCGGATGCCGTTGTGGCAGAACTGACCGTACTCTTCGAGCTGAGCGCCGACGAGGCGCCCGTGACCTCGGCGCCTGAGACCTCGGCGGCAGGGGACACGGTCACGGACCGGGGTGAGGGGGACACTCGCAGATGACGACCCGCATGACCGCGCAGGACGCATCGTTCTACTTCCTGGAGACGACGAACACGCCGATGCACATCGGGTCGCTGGCGATCCTCTCCGAACCGGAGGGCGGCTTGGACTTCGAGACGCTGCTGCAGCTCGTGGAACGCCGTATCTCGGAGGTACCGCGGTATCGGCAGAAGGTGCGGGAGGTGGCGCTGGGACTGGCGCGGCCGGTGTGGGTGGACGACCGCGACTTCGACATCGCCTACCACGTGCGCCGTTCGGCGCTGCCCCGCCCCGGATCGGACGACCAGTTGCACGATCTGCTGGCCCGGCTGATATCGCGTCCGCTGGACCGGACCCGCCCGCTGTGGGAGATGTACCTCGTCGAGGGGCTCGAGGGAAACCGGTGTGCGCTGTTCACGAAGTCGCATTCGGCGCTCGTCGACGGTGAGGACGCGCTGGACATCGGGCAGGTTCTCTTCGATTCCGATGTCGAACCCCGGCAGGTGCCCGAAGAGCTGTGGATGCCGGAGCAGGAACCGTCGGACACCGCGCTCGTGGTCGGTGCGCTCGCCGACCTGGTCGCGCGACCGGGAGAGGGCATCGCGCTGCTGCGTTCGGCCGTGGGCAACCTCGCCGCCACGGCGACCGAGGCCGTCGACGTGGTCGGGCGCCTGGCGCGGACCGCCGCACAGTCGGCGCCGGAGAGCCCGCTCAACGAATCGATCTCGCGCAGCCGCCGGTTCGCGGTGGTGCGGTCCGATCTGGAGTTGTACCGCAAGATCCATTCCCGGTACGGCTGCACCATCAACGACGTCGTGCTCGCGGTGATCTCCGGGGCGTTGCGCTATTGGCTGCTCTCGCGCGGCGAACCGGTGACCGAGGCGTCGGTGGTGCGCGCGATGGTGCCGATGTCGGTGTACACGCAGGATCCGGCGGACGCCGACGACGCCGACGGTGCCGAGACGATCCAGGTGCACCCGCAGGGGGAGGTGTCGACCTTCCTCGTCGACCTGCCGGTGGGGGAGCCGAACGCGGTGGTGCGGTTGTCGCACATCGCGCACGCCGGTGAGGCCTACGCGCGGCAGCGCCGCCGCATCGCGGCGCAGGCCATGATCCGGTTGTCCGGTTTCGCACCGGCCACCATGCACGCGGTGGGGGTGCGGGTGGCCAGCGGCTTCTCGCAGCGCATGTTCAATCTGATGATCACCAACGCACCCGGCCCGCAGCACCCGCTCTACCTGGCCGGCATACCGGTCCTGGAGATGTACCCGGTGTCGCCGCTGCTGAAGAACCAGGCGTTGAGCATTGCGCTGACGTCCTACGACGGGTCCGTCTACTACGGTTTGAACGCGGACCGCGATGCGATGCCCGATGTGGGGGTCCTGACGTCGCTGCTCCAGGAAGCACTCGAGGAGTTGTTGGATGCCAGTAGGTAAGGGCAAGACGCGGGTCTACGTGCCGGCCACGATCGACATGCTGCAGCGGCTGGTGGCCGACGGCGAGGTCGAAGCGGTGAACCGCACGGCGTTCGCGGTGACGGCCGCGCTGCGCGAGGCCTACACGTCCGGGGACGACGACGAACTCGCCGAGGTCGCCATGGCGGAGGCCGCCCGGGCCTCGCTGCGGCTCCTGGCGGCACGGGTGGACGACGAATCGGCCACCGACGAGTCGGCGAAGGATCTGCCGGTGCGTCGGGTGGTGGTGGCCGCGGACGTCGAGGAGGCCACCCCGCGTCCGGATCTCGACGATGCGGTCGTCCGCCTCGCCGCGCCCGTCACGCTGAAGTCGGTGGCGTCGGTGCACGTCGACCTCGAAGGAGCCGAAGCGGACGTGGCGCGGGCCGTCGAGGTCATCGACGCCGCGGACATGGGTGACGAGGAAGCCGAGTTCGTGCTCGGCGACGCGGAGGATCACCAGCTCGCCTGGTATGCGACGCAGGAGTTGCCGTTCCTTCTGGAACTGCTCTAGTTCCGGAACCGTTCCAGCTGTTTGTCGACCACTTGTCCGTAACCTACGCCACCGTAGCTTTCTGGTAACCTACGGCACCGTAGGCATACCGGGTGAGGAGAAGTGGTCGATGGGTTTGAAGGAGTGGATCGAGCGTCCCGCGGCGCACGTCTCGGCGTCCGAGCGATCCGTGTCGAATCTCGTACGAGGCGCGGTCGCGCGATTCACGACCCCGCTGCTGCCCGACGACTATCTGCACCTGGTCAACCCGCTGTGGTCCGCACGTGAGCTGCGTGGCCGCATCGTCGAGGTGCGTCCGGAGACGACGGATTCGGCAACCCTCGTCATCAAGCCCGGCTGGGGATTCGACTTCGGCTACAACCCGGGTCAGTACATCGGCATCGGCCTGCACATCGACGGCCGGTGGCACTGGCGGTCCTACTCGCTGACGTCGTCGCCCACCTGGAACGACAAACTCATCTCGATCGCGGTCAAGGCGATGCCGGAAGGCTTCCTGTCGAGCCACCTCGTCACCGGCGTGCCCGCGGGCACGATCGTGCGGCTCGCGGCACCGAAGGGCGACTTCGTGCTGCCCGACCCGCCGCCGGAGCGGATCCTGATGCTCACCGCCGGCAGTGGGATCACCCCGATCATGTCGATGCTGCGCACGCTCGACCGTCGCGCGGTCGACCGCGCCGTCGAGCTGCCCGACGTCGTGCACGTGCACTCGGCGCCGACCGCGGACGACGTGATGTTCCGTGCCGAGCTCGAGAAGTTCGACGCCACGCACGACCGGTTCCGGTCGCACGTCCAGCTCACCCGCTCGCAGGGGAAGTTCACCCTGGACCGGCTCGACGAGGCCTGCCCCGACTGGCGTGAGCGTCAGACCTGGGCGTGCGGACCGCAGCAGATGCTCGACGACATCGAGGCATTCTGGAAGAAGGCCGGCATCGAGGATCGTCTGCACCTCGAGCGGTTCGCGGTCACCCGCGCCGACACCTCCGGTTCCGGCGGCACCGTGACCTTCGCGAAGTCGGGCAAGACCGTCACCGTCGACGGCGCGACCACATTGCTCGAGGCCGGTGAGAGCGTCGGCGCACTGATGCCGTTCGGATGCCGGATGGGGATCTGTCAGACTTGTGTGGTCCCGCTCGAGAAGGGGCACATCGTCGATCTGCGGTCCGGCCAGGAACACGCCGAGGGTGAGCGTGTCCAGACCTGCATTTCCGCGGCTGCCGGGGACTGCACTCTCGACGCCTGACGCCCACCGCCCGTTCCACAGCAAGGACCCTGAGTGGCCATCACCGACATCCGCGCGTTCGCGCACCTCAGCGATTCGGACATCGAAGCGCTGGGTCGTGAGTTCGACGCGATCCGCCGTGACGTCGAGGACTCGCGCGGGGTGCGGGACGCCCGCTACATCCGCAACACGATCCGGCTGCAGCGGGTGCTCGAGCTCGGTGGGCGGGCGGTGCTGTTCGGCTCCCGCCGACGTCCGTTGTGGGTGCTGGGTGCCGGGATGCTCTCGCTCGCGAAGATCATCGAGAACATGGAGCTCGGGCACAACGTGATGCACGGGCAGTGGGACTGGATGAACGACCCGGAGATCCACTCCACGTCGTGGGAGTGGGATCAGACGGGGCCGTCGGCGCACTGGAAGCGTGCCCACAACTACGCGCACCACACGTACACGAACATCGTCGGCATGGACGAGGACGTGGGATTCGGGATCCTGCGGATGACCCGCGACGAGGCGTGGCGGCCGCGCAACCTGCTCCAGCCGATCGCGAACGTGATCCTCGCCGCGACCTTCGAGTGGGGCATCGCCCTGCACGACCTGTCGGCGCAGAAGGAGGCCGACGGGGTTCCGCACATGCAGTGGAATTCGCAGCCCAACAAGGACTTTGCGCGCAAGGCGGCCCGTCAGGTCGTCAAGGACGTGGTGTTGTTCCCCGCGTTGACGGGCCCGGCCTGGCGCAGCACGCTGTCCGCGAATCTCACCGCGAACCTGGTCCGGAACCTGTGGGCGTACGCGGTGATCTTCTGCGGGCACTTCCCGGACGGGGCCGAGAAGTTCACCGTCGACCAGTTCGAGAACGAGACGCACGCGCAGTGGTATCTGCGGCAGCTGCTCGGCAGCGCGAACATCTCCGGCGGTCCGGTGATGGGATTCCTGACGGGGAACCTGAGCTACCAGATCGAGCACCATCTGTTCCCGGATCTGCCGAGCAATCGGTATCCGGAGATCGCGGCCCGGGTGCGCGCGCTGTGCGCGAAATACGACCTTCCGTACACGACCGGTTCGCTCGGCCGGCAGTATCTGCTCGCGTTGCGGACCATCCACAAGCTCGCGTTGCCGGACCGGTTCCTGCGCGCCACGTCGGACGACGCCCCGGAGACCTCGTCCGAGCGCAAGTTCTCGCGGGTGCAGGGCGCCTGGGCCGCAGAGCTCGCGGTGGATCCGGTGACGGGCCGGCGCCGGGGTCTGCTGACGGCGTTGCGCGCCCAGGCGGAGGCGAAACTCGCGGCTCGCCGCGCGAAACGATCTTGATTGTGATTCCCCTCACAGCGCGGATCCGGCTAACCTACGGAGCCGTAACCTACGGTAGGGTAGCCGCATGGCCATTTCGGACATCAAAGAGTATGCGCACCTGACGGAGGCCGACGTCGAGGCCATCGGCCGCGAACTCGACGCCATCCGCCGCGACATCGAGGAGGCGCGCGGCGAGCGGGACGCCCGCTACGTGCGCAACACGATCCGGCTCCAGCGTGGACTCGAAGTCGGCGGGCGCGCAGTGCTCTTCGGTTCCCGCAAGCGCTCGCTGTGGGTCCTGGGCACCGCCATGCTCTCGCTCTCGAAGATCATCGAGAACATGGAGCTCGGGCACAACGTGATGCACGGGCAGTGGGACTGGATGAACGACCCCGAGGTGCATTCGGCGAACTGGGAGTGGGACAACGTCGATCCGTCGGCGCACTGGAAGCAGACCCACAACTACCTGCACCACAAGTACACGAACATCCTCGGCATGGACGACGACGTGGGATACGGGCTGCTGCGCGTGACCCGCGACCAGCGCTGGAAGCCGTTCTACCTCGGCAACGTCGCCTACAACGCGATCCTCGCGTCGCTGTTCCAGTACGGCATCGCGATCCAGCTGCTCGAGCTCGGCAAGGTCATCCAGGGTCGCGACGACCGCGAGCGCACCAAGGAACTCGGTAGCGAGGTGCTCGTCAAGCTCGGCAAGCAGACGCTCAAGGACTACGTGGTGCACCCGGCGCTGACCGGCAAGGCCTGGAAGTCGACGCTCACCGCGAATGCGACCGCGAACTTCGTGCGCAACATCTGGACCAACGCCGTGATCTTCTGCGGGCACTTCCCGGACGGTGCCGAGAAGTTCACCAAGGCCGACGTCGAGAACGAAACGCGCGCCGAGTGGTACCTGCGGCAGATGCTCGGTTCGGCCAACATCTCCGGTGGCCGCGTCATGGACTTCATGACCGGCAACCTCAGCTACCAGATCGAGCACCACATCTTCCCGGACCTGCCGTCCAACCGATACCACGAGATCTCGCTCCGGGTGAAGGCGCTGTGCGAGAAGTACGACCTTCCGTACACCACGGGTCCGCTCGCGGTGCAGTACTGGAAGTCGTGGCGCACCATCGCGAAGCTGTCGCTGCCCGACAAGTACCTCAAGGACACCCGGGACGCCGCTCCCGAGACGGCATCGGAACGCGGTTTCGGCGGCAAGTCCGAGATCGATCCGCTCACCGGTCGCCGGGTCGGACTGGCCACCGCGATCGAGAAAACCCGCAAGCGCGGATTCGTCCGTCGCGTCCTGGGGATGCGCTGAGCGACTCTGTTGCTACAGATCGGCCCCCGGCTCCTTTTCGGAGCCGGGGGCCGATCCGCGTCACCAGGCTTCGTTCTCGGTGAGCGCCGTGAGCAGTCCCCGCACGGCCTGGGCGCGGCGCAACGACTTGCCCTCGAGGTTGTCGAGCGCGCACTCCGGGTCGGCCGGGGGGCCGAGGTGGGTGCACCCGCGCGGGCAGTCCTCCACTGCCTCGGCCAGGTCGGAGAACGCGGCGACGACATTCTCCGCGGAGATGTGCGCGAGCCCGAACGAGCGGATGCCGGGGGTGTCGACGACCCAGCCGCCGCCGGGCAACGGCAGAGCGACCGATTGGGTCGAGGTGTGCCGGCCCTTGCCGACGCCGGAGACCTCGCCGGTCGCGCGGGCCGCGTCCGGCACCAGCCGGTTGACCAGCGTCGACTTGCCCACGCCGGAGTGCCCGATCAGCGCCGTCACCGAATCGGTGATCAGCTCGGTCAGCTCGGTCAGGTCGTCGTCCTTGCCGACGAGCATCACCGGCAGGTCCAGATCGGCGAACTGGGCGGTGAACTCGGCGGGGTCGGCGAGATCGGACTTCGTCAGGCCCAGCACGGGGGTCAGTCCGCCGGCATAGGCCGCGACCAGCGCACGTTCGACCAGACCGGTCCGCGGCGGCGGATCGGCGAGCGCGACGACGATGAGCAGCCGCTGCGCGTTCGCGACGACGATCCGCTCGAACGGATCGGTGTCGTCGGCGGTGCGTCGCAGCACCGTCTCGCGGTCGTGGACCCGCACGATCCGCGCGAGCGTGTCAGGACGGCCCGACAGGTCGCCGACGACGCCGACGAGATCACCGACCACGATCGGGGTGCGGCCGAGTTCGCGGGCGCGCATCGCCACGATCGGGCGCTTCGGGTCGCCGCCGAGCACCACGCCCCAGCGACCGCGGTCGACGGAGACGACCATGCCCTCGACGGCGTCGAGGTGGGCGGGTCGATCCTTGGTGCGCGGCCGCGAGCCCTTGCCCGGGCGGACCCGGACGTCGGACTCGTCGTACTGGCGGCGCCGCCGGTTCAGGAGCGCGCTCCCGTCAACATCGCCGCCCACAGCGACTCGAATCCGGGCAGCGTCTTGGAGGTCGTGCCGATGTCGTGGACGTCGACGTCGTCGACGACGAGACCGATGATCGCCCCGGCGGTGGCCATGCGGTGATCGGCGTAGGACTGCCACTGGCCGCCGTGCAGGGTGGCCGGTTCGATACGCAGTCCGTCCTCGGTTTCGGTCGCCGATCCGCCGAGCCGGGCGATCTCGGTCACCAGCGCCGCGAGCCGGTCGGTCTCGTGGCCGCGCAGGTGCGCGATGCCGCGCAGCTGCGACGGGGTCGTCGCGAGAGCGGCGAGGGCGGCGACGGTCGGGGCGAGTTCCCCGACGTCGTGCAGGTCGATGTCGATGCCGGTGAGCCGCTCGGGGCCGCGCACCGTCAGGGTGCCGTCCGACCAGGTGACGGTCGCGCCCATCCGCTCGAGAATCTCGCGGATCGCGTCGCCGGCCTGCGTGGTCGACTTCGGCCACATCGGGACCGACACCGTGCCGCCGGTGACGGCCGCGGCGGCGAGGAAGGGCGTCGCGTTCGACAGGTCCGGTTCGACCTCGACGTCGATCGCCCGGATCGGGCCCGGCGCCACACGCCATGTGTTCGCGTCGGCGGTGTCGACGTCGACACCGGCGGCGCGCAGCATCTCGACGGTCATGTCGATGTGCGGCATCGACGGCACCGGCTCGCCGCTGTGCCGGACGGTGACGCCCTCGTCGTAGCGGGCGGCCGACAGCAGCAGGCCGCTGACGAACTGCGAGGACCCGGACGCGTCGATGGTGACGGTTCCGCCGCGCAGTGCGCCGGCGCCGTGCACGGTGAACGGCAGCCGCTCGCCGTCGATGTCGGCGCCGAGGGAACGCAGGGCGTCCAGGACGGTTCCCATCGGCCGGGTCTTGGCCTGCTCGTCGCCGTCGAAGAAGACGTCCCCGTCGGCGAGTGCCGCGAGCGGCGGCACGAACCGCATGACGGTGCCGGCGAGCCCGCAGGCGACCTCGCCGCCGTGCAGGTCGCCGGGAACGACGTCGAGGGTGGTGCCGCCGTCACGCTCGGTGATCGTCGTACCCAGTCCGCCCAGGGCAGCGATCATCAGGTCGGTGTCGCGGCTGCGCAGGGCCCCTGTGATCGTCGAGGGACCGTCGGCGAGGGCGGCGAGGATCAGCGCGCGGTTGGTGATCGACTTGGATCCGGGCAGTGTCACGATCGCGTCGACGGGGGACTCGGCTCGGGGGGCTCTCCACAGACTCACCCGACCATCTTCTCCCATCGTCGCAGCCGGGTGTGCACCCGGCGCGTCCGACGCGGGGAAGTGGTCGTCGGAGCCGGCTGTCAGACTCGCCCTATGTGCGGCAGGTATGCGACGACGGCGGACCCGGCGACCCTCGCGGCGGAACTCGACGCGATCGACGAGACGGTCGGGGGAGGAGACGGTAATAGCGACAGCACCACCGACTTCGACGCCGTCAATTTCAACGTCGCCCCGACGACCCGGGTGCTCACCGTCGTCGCCCGGCACGATCGCGAGAATCCGGACGAGCCGGTGACGCGGCGGATCCGTCGCATGCGGTGGGGTCTCGTGCCGCCGTTCGCGAAGGAGATCGGCAGAAGCGCGCCGCTGTTCAATGCCCGCTCCGAGTCGGTGGCCACGAAGCCGTCGTTCGCGCAGTCGCTGCGGTACAAGCGCTGCCTGGTGCCGATGAACGGCTGGTACGAGTGGCAGGTCGAACCGACACCGGACGGGAAGACCGCGAAGGTGCCGTACTACATGTCCCCGGAGGACGGTTCGCGGATCTGCATGGCGGGCCTGTGGGCGGTGTGGCGCGACCCGAAGGTTCCCGACGCGGCGCCGCTGGTCAGCACCACGATCCTCACCGCCGACTCGGTCGCGCAGTTGCGCAACGTCCACGAGCGGATGCCGCTGATCCTGCCGCCGGACCGGTGGGACGCCTGGCTGGATCCGGACAGCCTGGGGCATCCGGACCTGATCCGTCCGAGCCTCGAGGCGGTCTCGGCGATCACCGTCCGCCGGGTCTCCCCGAAGGTCAACAGCGTGCGCAACAACGGTCCCGAGCTGCTCGTGCCCGACGACGGGAGCGGCGAGCAGATGGCTCTCTTGTAGACGCTAGGCCAGTCGGAGCAGGTGCGGGTACCGCTCGCGACGGTCGGCGGGCACGATCGAGTTCAGCACGAACCGGATCTGGAGGGTCGTGTACTCGTCGAGTGTGTAGTGCCGGCCGAAGTGCCACTGCTTCAGCGCCCACCCGTGGGCGAGGAGCATGAAGTCGAAGACGATGAGGTCGACGTCGACCGGGCTGAACTCCCCGGACGCGATGCCGGTTTCGAGGGTGGCGCGCAGCGGTGCCGCAGTGGCGACCTCGAGTTCCTTGATACGTTCCCGGCCTGTCTTGTCGAGCGTGCGGCTCTCCCGGTAGGTCAGGACCACCGCGTCGAGGTTGGTGTCGACGACCTCGAGATAGCGCCGCATGCCCGCCGCCAACCGCTCGACCGGGTCGTCGCCGGCGGCGTCCATCGCCGGTTCCAGCTGGTCGCGGAAGGCGTCGAGGATCGAGGTGACGGTCGCGAGGAGCACGTCCTCCTTGCCGCCGAAGTACTTGTAGATCAGGCCGACGCTGACTCCCGCCTCGTCGGCGAGGGCCTGCATCGACATCTGGTGGAATCCGGTCTGTTCCATCAGGCGCACCGCGGCCTCGAGCACCTGCTTGCGACGCGAGTGGGCGCGCACGGCGCGCACGGCCTCGTCGACGTTCAGCGCGTCGTCTCGGGTGGTCATGGTGGGTGCTCCTCGTCGCCGATGGGTGGATTCACAGTACCGATCGGGCGGATGTGCCCGGTCAGCGTGCGGCGGTCACGAACCGTTCGAGCAGCCGGGCCGTCTCGTCGGTCTCGATGAGCCGCCCGATCTCGTCGATCTCGGTGGCGAAACCGTCGGTGCCGCGTGCGGCGGCGATGCAGCGCTTGGCCGCGCCGTAGGCGGCCGGAGGCAGTGCCGCGAGCCGCTGCGCGTGCCGCATCGCAGCCTCCTCGACACCGCCGTCGACAACCCAGTGCACGATCCCGAGCCGGTGCGCCTCCGCTCCGTCGACGAGTTCGGCGCCGAGGACGAGCCGGGTGGCGACGGCGGGCCCGGCGATCCGGGTCAGCCGCTGGGTTCCGCCGGCGCCGGGCAGCAGCCCGAGCCCGACCTCGGGCAGGCCGATCCGGGAGGACGTGCCGGCGATGCGGAAGTCGCAGGCCAGCGCCAGTTCGAGGCCGCCGCCGGTCGCGGCGCCGGTGATCGCCGCGATCGACGGTTTCGGCAGCTCCGCCAGCGTCTCCAGGGCGTCCTGGAGGCTCTCGGCGAAACGGGCGAGACGTTCGCGGCGATCGGGGGCGGTCCGCCAGGAGTCCATCATCGCGATGTCGGCTCCACCGCAGAAGTGCCGGCCCGCCCCGCGGATCAGCAGCGACCGCACGTGGGTGTCGGCGCCGAGTTCCGCGACCGCCGCGGCGAATCCGGCGGTCTGCTCCTCGTCGAACGCGTTCACGGCGGGACGGTCGAGGGTGATGATGCCGACGTGGCCTTCGCGTCCGACGAGGACAGTCATGGCTTCTCCGTTTCCGATGGTGGATCGTGTTGTTCCGGAACGCAATTCGGCCCGGCGTCTCGGATGACCGGTCGTCTCAGATGCCCAGGTCCTTGGCGACGATCGTCTTCATGATCTCGGTGGTGCCGCCGTAGATCGTCTGGATGCGGGCGTCGACGAACGCGCGGGACACCGCGTATTCGCGCATGTAGCCGTAGCCGCCGTGCAGTTGCAGGCAGCGGTCCGCCACGCGCACCTGCAGTTCGGTCGTCCACCACTTGAGCCGGGCCGCGCGGGCCGCGGACAGCTCACCGGCGACGTGCTCGGCGATGCAGTCGTCGAGGAAGGTGCGGGCCAGATCCAGTTCGGTGGCCAGTTCCGCGAGCACGAACCGGGTGTTCTGGAAGCCGGCCACCGGCTTGCCGAACGCCTTGCGTTCCTTGACGTACTCGACGGTCTGCGCGAACACCCCCTCCGCGGCGGCGACCGCGCCGATCGACAGCGAGAGCCGTTCCTGCGGCAGGTTGTGCACGAGCTGGTGGAAGCCCTGTCCCTCCTCGCCGAGCCGGTTCGCGACCGGCACACGCATGCCGGTGAAGGTCAGCTCGCTGGTGTCCTGGGCGTGCAGGCCGATCTTCTCGAGGTTGCGTCCGCGGGAGAACCCGGGGGTGTCGGCCTCGACGACGAGCAGCGTCAGCCCGTTGTGCGGGTCGGGGGAGGTGCGGGTCGCGACGACGAACAGGTCCCCGTTCTGTCCGTTGGAGATGAACGTCTTGGCTCCGTCGACCACGTAGTGGTCGCCGTCGCGGACGGCGGTGGTGCGGATGCCGGTCAGGTCGCTGCCGGCGCCGGGCTCGGTCATCGCGATGCCCAGCACCGTCTCGCCGGTCACGACGCCGGGCAGCCAGCGGGCCTTCTGCTCGTCGTCGGTCATGTCCGTGAGGTAGGGCAGGACCACGTCGTTCTGCAGGGAGAACGCGATGCCTGCGGCGGCGTTCCCGGCGCGGTTGACCTCGTCGATGAGGATGGCGTTGTAGCGGAAGTCGTCGACGCCGGGGCCGCCGTACTTCTCGTCGACGGGGAAACCGAGCAGCCCGAGTTTGCCGGCGTCGGTGAACAGGGACCGGTCGAGGCGCGACGCCCGTTCCCAGTCCTCGTGCACCGGCGTGATCCGGTCCCGGACGAAGTCGCGGGCGACCTCGCGGAACTGCCGGTGTTCGGAGTCGTATTCCAGTCGTGCGTTCATGGTGTCCGTCCTTGGCCCGGGTGCGGCGGTGCTCACCGGGCGATCTTCGAGGCCGTGGGGGTCGTGAACAGGCCGGCGGCGTACTCGCCGGCGGCGGTGTCGGTCGCCCGGTAGTGGAGTTTCTTGCCGGTCGCGCTGACCGGCAGCGACTCGACGAAGCGGTAGGCGCGCGGTCGTTTGAACGACGACAGCATCGGGTGGTCCCGGCAGTGGGCGTCGAGGGCATCGGCGGTCAGGGTGGGTTCCTCGGCGACGATGTAGGCCACGACGATCCGGCCCCACGTGTCGTGGGGAACGCCGACGACGAGCGAGTCCCGCACCTGGGGATGGGCGTTGAGGGCTTCTTCGACCTGCACCGGGTGGACGTTCTCCCCGCCGGAGACGAGCATGTCGTCCTTGCGGCCGACGACGGTGACGAATTCGTCGGCGTCCCACGTGCCGAGGTCGCCGATGTGCAGCCATCCGCGGTGGAACTTCGCCTTCTCCTGATCGGGGGAGTCGAAGTAGGCGTTGGCGCACTTGGGGGAGCGGACGATGATCTCACCGACGTCCTCGCCGTCCTTGGCGACCACGTCGTCCGGATCCGCGAGCCGGTCCGCGTACACGCGGACCACGCGGACGTCGTCGTCGGTGCAGGCGCGGCCCGCACTGCCGGCCCGGTCGGGCAGGTCCGCCGGCCGCAGGAAGGTGTTCCAGAACCCTTCGGTGCTGCCGTAGCCGTTGAAGATCCGGGGGTTGAGCAACTGCTGGTAGCGCAGCGCCGCTTCGCGTTCGAGCGGGGCGCCCATCGTCACGATGCCGCGCAGGCTGGACAGGTCGCGCGGGCGTGCCTCCTGGGCGGTGGCGAGCATCGCGAGGTTGGTGGGGGCGCCGATGAGGAACGTCAGTCCGCGCTCGGCGACGAGATCGAGCACCCGGTCCGCGTCGAACGTCCGCAGCGGCACCACCTCACCGCCGACGTAGAACACCGGGTTCGGGCCGCCGGAGTACAGGCCGCCGCGGTGGAACCACGGCGTCATGTTGAGCGTCCGGTCCTCGGGGGTCAGCGGGAAGTGCATGATCACGTCGTGCGCGCTGAAGACCTCGATCATGCTGTTGAGCGGCACGCCCTTCGGCATTCCGGTGGTGCCGGAGGTGTAGAGGCGGGTGGTCTCGTCCCACACCGTGCGGTGCAGCGGCGGCAGGGCCACGCGGTCGGCGGCCAGGTGACCGTAGCGGATCACGGTGGCGCCGTCCGCTTCGACGGGGTCGCCGTCGCCGACCGCTACGATCACCTTCGGGGTGTGCTGCGCGAGCCGCAACGCCTCGCGCACCGTGTCGGTGAGTTCGGTGTCGTAGACGAACACCGTCGGCGCGCTCTTGTCCAGCACGAAGGCCGTCTCCCCGGCGGCGAGGCGGTAGTTCACCGGTGACCCGACCGCGCCCACGGCCTGGGTGGCGAGATACAGCTCGGCGAATTCGACACCGTTGAACAGCTGGTAGGCGACGACGTCCCCGGCGACCACCCCTGCGTCCGCGAGACCGGTCGCGATGCGGTCCACCCGTTCACCGAGCTGGGCGTAGGTCCACTGCTGTCCGGTGTCCGGATCGCTGACGGCGATCCGGTTCCCGAACCGCCCGGTGTTGCGCCGGAAGCCGTTGAGGTACGTGAAATCGTTCTCGAAGTACTCCCGGTAGGCCCGGGCGTTGTACGACGCGGTCATGGTGTCCGTCCCTCCTGGTTGCCGGTTCAGCCGGCCATGGTGAGGCCGCCGCTGACGCTGATCACCTGGCCGGTGATGAACGACGCGGATTCCGATGCGAAGAACAGGACGGGCGCGGCGACCTCCTCGGGCCGGGCGAGCCGGCGGAACGGAATCGCTTTGATCAGTGCTGCCTTGAGCTTCTCGTCCTGCGCCTGGAACAGCGGGGTGTCGGTGGGGCCGGGGCAGACGCAGTTGACGGAGATGCCGTGGCGGGCCATCTCTCGTGCGAGCGACTTGGTGAGGGCGATGACGCCGCCTTTCGCGCCCGCGTAGATGGACTCGCCGGAGCTGCCGACGCGGCCGGCGTCGGACGCGAGGTTGATCACGCGGCCCCCGTTGCCCGCGTCGATCATGCCGGGGAGGAAAGCGCTGCAGACGTGCACCGGGCCGAGGTAGTTGATCGCTACGACCTTCTCCGCGAATTCCGGTGTCGCGTTGAGGAATTGGTCGGTCCGGTCCCAGCCGGCGGCGTTGACGACGACGTTGGGGACGCCTACCTCGGCGAAGGTCCGATCGCGCAGTTCGTCGACCTGGGCGCGGACCGAGATGTCCACCGGCAGAGCGGTGATGAGTTCGGTGTTCTCCTTGGCGGTGGCTTCGGCGGCGGCGAGATCGAGGTCGGCGGCGATCACGCGGTCGCCCTGCGCGGCGAACGCCAGCGCGATGGCCTTGCCGATACCGGAGCCGGCGCCGGTCACCAATGCGATGTTGCCCATTGCGGAATGTCCTTTCGAGGGGTGTGACCGGCGGATCAGGCGTTGACGTACTTGGCGAAGTCGGCGGGGCGCTTCTCCGCGAAGGCCTTGGCTCCCTCGAGTCCTTCGTCGGACTTGCCGAACAGGTCGAGTGCGGACATCGCGAGATTGCTCAGCCCGGCCTGGTGGTCGGTGTCGGCGTTGAACGACTGCTTGAGGAATCGGATCGCGGTGGGGCTCTTCTCGGCGATCTCGGCGACGATCGCCTTGGCCTCCTCGAGCAGTTTGTCCTGCGGGACAACCCAATTCACCAGACCCCAGCGCTCGGCGGTGGCGGCGTCGTACTGGCGGCACAGGTACCAGATCTCGCGGGCGCGCTTCTCTCCGACGACGCGGGCGAGGAAGGCGGAGCCGAAGCCGGCGTCGAACGAACCGACACGCGGGCCGGCCTGGCCGAACTTCGCGTTCTCCGAGGCGATCGTCAGGTCGCACAGGACGTGCAGGACGTGACCGCCGCCGACGGCGATGCCGTTGACCGCCGCGATGACGGGCTTGGGGACGTCGCGAATCAGCTTGTGCAGGTTGCCGATTTCGAACATGCCGGACTCGGTGGGGCCGTAGTCGCCGGTCTCGGCGCGCTGCTTGACGTCGCCTCCGGTGCAGAACGCCTTCTCGCCCGCGCCGGTGAGGATGATCGCGGCGACACGGCTGTCGGCCCAGGCGGAACGGAACGCCTTGATCAGTTCTTCGACCGTCTTGCCGCGGAAGGCGTTGTAGCGCTCCGGGCGGTTGATCGTGATGATCGCGGCGTGGTCTTCGACCTCGTAGGTGATGTCTTCGAATCCGGACATGGTGACTCCTCGTCGGCTCGGGTTCGCGGGGTGATTCGCGATGTGAATGAATGCCCCTTCATTGTGAGTGAATGTACATTCATTCCGGAAGGTGTGTCAACCATCACAGAGATCGCGACCCGTCGCGACGGGTGGAGGATCGGGCAGGGAAAGGGCTACGGACCTGCGGTGATCGGGGCCACGACCGCGCCGGTCAGCCGGATCAGATCGGCGGGCGCCAGTTCGATTTCCAGCCCGCGGCGGCCCGCGCTGCACAGCACCTGCTCCCAATTCTGCGCGGACGAATCGACGACCGTGCGCAACCGGCTGCGCTGGCCGAGCGGAGAGATCCCGCCGAGCACGTACCCGGTGGCGCGTTCGGCGTCGGCGCGTTCGGCCATCACCGCCTTACCGCCACCGAGTGCCCCGGCCGCGGCCTTGAGGGAGAGCTTGGCCGGCACCGGGATCACCGCGACCGCGAGTTTGCCGTCGGACAGCTTCACCACCAGCGTCTTGAAGATCTGCGCGGCCTCGACGCCGAGCCGCTCGCCCAGCACGTCGACGGCCTCGGTGCCGTACGACGCGGCGCGGGCGTCGTGGTCGTATTCGTGAACCCGGTGCGACACCTTCTCCCGGGTCAGCAGTTTCGTCGCGGGCGTGGAGGTCGAGGCCATGCCGGACACTCTAGGGCCGCACGTTCCAGGACAGCGCCGGCCACGGGGAACAACTCGCCCGGACGCGTTGTTGATCCGGGGTGGCCGCCCCCGGTCGGGGGACGACCGTGAACGACGAACAGTGATCGAACAGTGATCGGAGTACCGCGTGCCTGTGCTGTGCCCACCGCGGCCGGTAGCCTTCACGGATACGGCAAGTGAAGGGATCGGTGTGGTCGAAGAGTCAGGTGCGGAGCTGGCCGAACGGTTCGAGCGTGACGCGCTGCCGATGCTGGACCAGCTCTACGGCGCGGCCCTGCGGATGACCCGCAACCCGTCGGACGCGGAGGATCTGGTCCAGGAGACGTTCATCAAGGCGTTCTCGGCGTTCGCGTCGTTCAAGGAAGGCACCAACCTCAAGGCGTGGTTGTACCGGATCCTGACGAACACCTACATCAACTCGTACCGCAAGAAGCAGCGTCAACCGGCGCAGTATCCGACGGACGAGATCACCGACTGGCAGCTCGCCGCGACCGCCGAACACATGTCCACCGGTCTGCGGTCGGCCGAGGTCGAGGCCCTCGACGCGCTGCCGGACGACGCGATCAAGCAGGCGCTGCAGGAACTTCCCGAGGAGTTCCGGATGGCTGTGTACTACGCCGACGTCGAAGGATTCCCCTACAAGGAGATCGCCGAGATCATGGGCACGCCCATCGGCACGGTGATGTCGCGCCTGCATCGCGGACGCAAGCAGCTGCGCGGCCTGCTCGCCGACGTGGCGCGTGAACGGGGATTCAACCGGGACGGCGCGGTCGACGCCGCCGTCGCCGCGGCAGCAGAAACGAACACCGCGAACGAGAAGGGGGGAGCTCGGTGAGCGAGCCGACCGAATTCGAACCGATCGACTGCTCCGCGGTGATCGCGGACGTGTACCTGCTGCTCGACTCCGAGTGCGACGAGACGTCCCGCGCGCGGCTGGAGCATCACCTGCACGAGTGCGGCCCGTGCCTCGAGGCGTACGGCATCGAGGAGAAGATCAAATCGTTGCTCAGCCGCAAGTGCGGGGGCGAGCACGCTCCCGAAGGGCTGCGGGAACGCCTGATGATCGAGATCCGCCGGAACGTCGTGGTGAAGCGCACCGAGACGGAGGGCTGACGGCCGAAGGCCGATCGAACCGCCCGAGAACCATCGAAGGGGCCGGAAAGCGTGTGCTTTCCGGCCCCTTCGACGTCTGTGCCTACGCCTCAGGCGTTGGGACGCTTACCGTGGTTGGCGGCGTTACCCTTGCGGCTGCGCTTCTTGCGGCCTCGCTTACCCATGGTCGGGACTCCTTTCTCGTTCATTACAGTGTTTCACGTGTGGTTGGGTGGGCCTGTCGGCAGGTCCGCCGTCACGTCCACGGATTGGGGTTTCGATGGCTGAAGACGTACGCGCCGAGATGGTTTCCACCGTCTTCGAGGTGGTGGTGAGCAAGGGGGACGTCGTCGACGTGGGCGACACCCTCGTGATCCTCGAATCGATGAAGATGGAGATCCCGGTCATCGCCGAGACCTCCGGCACGGTCACCGCGCTCGATGTCGCCGTGGGTGATGTCATCCAGGCGGGCGATCTCATCGCAGTCATCTCCTGAACGGCGGGAAACCGGTGTCCACACTCAGTGCCCTGCTCGCCCAGCACACCGACCTGCCGGGTGCGGCGGTGGACCATCTCCAACGGGTCGTCGGGGAATGGCAGTTGCTCGCGGATCTGTCGTTCGCGGACGTGCTGCTGTGGGTCAATGCGGAACCCAGCGACATCGTGTGCGTCGCCCAGTGCCGGCCCACCACGGCCTCGACCGTGCTGCCCGAGGACTCCGTCGGGACGATCGTGTCCGAGGACGAGCACCCGTACGTCCGGAAGGCGTTCGAGAGCGGCAAGATCGTCGTCGCGGACGTCGATCCGAACGACCCGGTGCCGCTGCGCCGCCAGGCCGTGCCGGTGCGCTGGGACGGCAAGGTCATCGCGGTGCTGAGCCGCGATGCGGCGCGCGTGTCCCGTCGTTCGACGAGTGCGCTCGAGACCGCCTATCTGGAATGCGCCGACGCGCTGTACCGGATGATCTGCGAGGGCACGTTCCCGACGCCGGAGTCCCGCTCGGACACCAAGTCGAGCCCGCGCGCCGGTGACGGGTTCATCCGTCTCGACCGTGAGGGGCGCGTGGTGTACGCGAGCCCCAACGCGCTGTCCGCCTACCACCGCATGGGTCTGAACTCCGACCTGGTCGGCCAGGACCTGATCGAGACGACGAGGGCGCTGGTCACCGACCCGTTCGAGAGCGGCGACGTCGCCGACTACCTCAGCGGTGCCGTGCAGGGCCGCATCGGTCAGCGCATGGAGATCGAGGCGCGCGGTGCGACGGTGTTGTTGCGTGCGCTGGTGCTGGCACCGGGCGGCCGGCTCGAGGGGGCGGCGGTGGTGATCCGCGACGTCACCGAGGTCAAGCGTCGCGACCGCGCGTTGCTGAGCAAGGATGCGACGATCCGCGAGATCCATCACCGGGTGAAGAACAACCTGCAGACGGTCGCGGCCCTGCTGCGGCTGCAGGCGCGGCGCACCGGGAACGTCGAGGCCCAGCAGGCACTCGGGGAGGCGGTGCGGCGCGTGACGTCGATCGCGCTGGTGCACGAGGCGCTGTCGATGTCCGTCGACGAGGAAGTGGACCTGGACGATGTGGTCGACCGGTTGATCCCGATCGTCATCGACGTCGCGACGGTGGGCAATCAGATCCGGGTGCGACGCGAAGGCAGTCTCGGTGTGTTCCCGGCGGACCGGGCCACCCCACTCGTCATGGTGCTGACCGAGCTGGTGCAGAACTCCGTCGAGCACGCGTTCGAACCGGGTGCGCACGGGACCGTGACGCTGCGTGCGGACCGTTCGGCGCGGTGGCTCGACGTGGTCGTCCACGACGACGGCAAGGGCCTGCCGGAAGGTTTCGTGCTCGAGGACGCCGACCGGCTCGGGCTGCAGATCGTGCGGACGTTGGTCGCTGCGGAGCTCGGCGGGACGCTGCGGCTCGAGCGGGGGGAGTCGGGCGGCACCGACGCGCATCTGCGGTTGCCGCTGGGCCGGGTGCCGCTGAACTGACCGGGGCTGTGCAGGCCTGCCGGGCGCGCTGCCCGGTCTGCCGCGGACAGACAAAAGCCCGGCACCCGAAATGGTGCCGGGCTGTCCTCTTGCCCTGCGACGACCGCCCTGCCGTGAGGCAGGGTGGCGTCCGTGCTCTGTCTAGACGGCGGTGCGGGCGCGGGTACGGGCGTTGCGACGCTTGAGCGCGCGACGCTCGTCCTCGCTCATTCCACCCCAGACCCCGGCGTCCTGACCGGACTCGAGGGCCCAGGACAGGCAGTCCGCGACGACCGGGCAGCGGTTGCACACGAGCTTGGCATCAGCAATCTGCGCGATGGCCGGGCCGCTGTTTCCCACGGGGAAGAACAGCTCCGGATCCTCGTCGCGACAGATTGCCTTGTGGCGCCAGTCCATGCTTCTACTCTCCTTCGAAGGTGCTCCGCACCGGGGTGATTGGTTGCTGCAAGTTCGTGCGCGCGTCCGACATGTGTTTCCGCGCGGTTACTTGTGAATGCTTTCACGAACGAGCGTGAAGTCAATAGAATTCGCCCCGACCGTGGGCAAGCTCACGCCACCGGTGTTCGGGCATGTTGCCGATCTAACTTTTTACACCCTTGACAGCGGAAATGTAACCCAATTCACATAATCCCATTGTTGGAATTCATCGCGCGGGAGCCACCACATCGAGTATTGCGGGCACCGACACGAACTCGACCTCCTCGTGAAGGCCCAGGTAGTCGCCATCGACCTGCAGACCGATCGGCCGGGAGGAGACCACCCGTACCCGTTCCACGTCGTCGGCCCGCAACAGATGTTTCGAACGGGGGTCGCCGTTCCGCGCAAGGAACTGTGTGATGACGCGCAGGCTCGGCAACACGGCCATCGTGCGCATTGCGAAGACGCCCAGACCCGTGTCGAACGAGGTGCCCGGATTGGTGTGGACCGGGCGCGTGTCCAGGAACGTCCACGGGCTCGAATTCGACACGAACGCGTAATAGACCCCGGACACCGGATCGCGGTCCGGCAATTCGACCGTGAGGGCGGGCTCGGCGCGCTTGGACGCGAAGAACTGAGCGATCGCGTGCCGCACGTACCGGGCGGTCGTGACCTTCTTGCCGCCGTCCCGGCTGATGTCGATCGCCTCACAGACCTGGGCATCGAGGCCCAGTCCGGCGTTGAAGACGAACCAGCGGCCCACGCAGTGACCGAGTCCGATCCGGCGGTGCGTGCGCTCGACGAGCAGGCCGAGCAGTTGCTCGGTGGCCTCCATCGGGTCGGCGGACATTCCCAGCGACCGCGCGAACACGTTCGCGGAACCGCCCGGCACGACGGCCAGCAGCGGCAACGTCGGATCCGCAGGCTCGGACGGGGACCCAAGCAGGCCGTTGACGATCTCGTTGACGGTGCCGTCCCCGCCGTGCGCAACGATCACGTCCATGCCGTCGGCGTGGGCGGAGCGGGCCAGTTCTGCGGCGTGACCGCGATGTGTCGTGTGCGCCACGGTGAGTGCGACGGCGCCGCCGAGCGCGTGCGCGAGCCGGTCCCGGCCCGCGGGAGTGGTCGTCGTCGCATGGGGATTCACGATCAGCAGTGCGCGCACGGAGCATCAGCCTAAGTGGTCGCGATCGGGTCCACTACGCTGGCCGGGTGCCCATCGAGTCCCCCCGCAGCAGCGTTCCGTCGACCGTGCGCATCGCAGGTTCCCTCGTCGTCCTCGAGGGAATCGTCGCGATCGGGTTCGCGGTGTACTCGGTCGTGCGTGCCCTGTCCGGGACCCACGACCAGAGCGTCACCAACGGATACGGACTGGCGTTGTGGCTGGGCATCCTGTTCGGCGGTGTGCTCGCCGCCGGGATCGCGCTGCTGCGCGGCAAGCGCTGGGGCAGGGCCGTCGCGGTCGTCGCGCAGTTGCTGCTGCTGCCGGTGGCGTGGTCGTTGCTGACCGACTCGCACCAGCTGGTGCTGGGCATCGTGTTGTCGGTGATCGTCGTGCCCGCGCTGGTCCTGCTGTTCGTGCCGCAGACGACGACCTGGCTCGCGGAGGAGTACGCACCCGACGCCGAACACGGGTCGGACCCGGACGGCCGCTGACGGCTAGCTGCCGCCCTCCGTGCCGAGCGCGGTGAGAGCGTCGCCGGTCAGCCGGAAGGTGGTCCACTCGTCCTGCGGCACCGCGCCGAGCGCACGGTAGAACCCGATCGACGGGGTGTTCCAGTCCAGCACCGACCAACTGAGCCGGCTGTAGCCGTGTTCGACGCATTCGGCGGCCAGCGCAGCGAGCAGCGCGCGGCCGTATCCGTGCCCGCGGTGCTCGGGACGCACGAACAGGTCCTCGAGGTAGATCCCGTGCACGCCGTCCCAGGTGGAGAAGTTCAGGAACCACAGGGCCAGTCCGACGACCTCGCCGGTGTCGGTCTCGGCGACGTGCGCGAACGCCGCCGGGTGGGGACCGAACAGCGCGGTGTGGATCTGCTCGGGCACCACGGTGCATTCGTCGGGTGCCTTCTCGTACTCGGCGAGGCCGTGGATCAGGCCGGTGACGGCATCGACATCGTCGGGGCGGGCGCGGCGGATCACGTTCGGCTGCCGTCCTTTTCGGGAGAATCGGGGGTTCGCGGATGTGCGGGGTGTGGCCTCAATTGTCGCGTGCCGGCGCGAAGTGCGCGAGGATCGACGCGTGACAACGGTACTTGCAGTGGCAAATCAGAAGGGTGGCGTCGCGAAGACGACCACCGTCGCGTCGCTGGGGGCGGCATTGGCAGGGGCGGGACAGCGGGTACTCGTCGTCGACCTCGATCCTCAGGGATGTCTGACGTTCTCGCTCGGGCACAACCCGGACCGGCTCGAACGGTCCGTGCACGACGTGCTCGTCGGGGACGCGGAGGCGAAGGAGGTTCTGCTCGACACGGACGAAGGGGTGAGCCTGCTGCCCGCGACGATCGATCTGGCGGGCGCCGAGGCGCTGCTGCTGATGCGTCCGGGACGGGAATTCACGGTGAAGCGGGCGCTGGCGCCGCTGCTTCCGAACTTCGATGTCGTGATCATCGACTGCCCGCCGTCGCTCGGCGTGCTGACACTCAACGGTCTCACCGCCGCCGAGGCGGTGCTCGTGCCGCTGCAGTGCGAGACCCTCGCCCATCGCGGCGTCGGTCAGCTGCTGCGCACGGTCTCCGAGGTCAAGCAGGTGACCAACCCCGACCTGGAACTGCTCGGGGCGCTCCCGACGCTGTACGACGCGCGCACCACGCACAGCCGGGACGTGCTCGCCGACGTCGCGGACCGGTACGACATGCCGGTGCTGGCGCCGCCCGTTCCCCGGACCGTCCGGTTCGCGGAGGCGTCGGCGTCCGGCGCGACGGTGCTCGCCGGCCGCAAGAACAAGGGCGCGCAGGCCTATCGCGAGCTCGCCGAGAACCTGCTCGGGTACTGGGCCGGCAAGGGCCTGGTGACGTTCGAACCCCAGTAACCCGAACCCGGGTAGCACGACCTGCGGTAGCCCGGCCTCAGCGCAGCGCGACGACCTCGTCGCCGCGCTGTTCGAGGACGGTGCTGCCCGCGACCGCCACGGCCACCGGGCCGGCCTCCTCGCGGTCGACGGGGATGCGGCCCTGCACCGTGCCGGACGCCGGGTCGACGACCGCGAGGGCGTCGTCCACGGGCAGCAGCAGCGCACCGGCCATCGAGTCGCCCCAGCCGGTGGTGCCCGGCACGGTCCAGCGCGGCGCCAGATCCGTCGTTCCGAGACCGATGGTGGCCTCCCCGGTCCACCACGTGACGATTCCGTCCCGGGTCTTGGCGGGGACGGTCGCGGCATCGGTGGCCGGACGGGGGAGTGGATATTCGGCGACGGTCTGCCCGGCTTCTCCGAAGACCTCGATGCGCGGTCCGGCCCCTGCCCCGGGCGGCAGGTACAGGGCGGTGCGGTCGCCTGCGACGGCGATGACGCGTGTTCCGGGTGCGGGGGAGCCGGTCGGGTCCTGGGCCGCGTCGGCCAGCACCGACGACGCGAACTCTTCCGGTTTCTGATTGTCGTCGGGCACCGGATCGAGCAGTGTCAGCCGGTCGGTGTCCTCACCCGGGCAGTTCTCGACGACGGCGAGCCGGTTGTTGCTCGCGGCGGCGGACAGCAGCGTGCATCCGGTCCGCGGCTGCGCGTTCGGGTTGACCGGCGCGTCGACGCGTCCGTACTCGACGGTGCGGACCAGGTCCGACCGCCACATCTCGAGGCGGGTGTCGCCCGTGGAGATCAGGTGGGTGCCGGCGTCGACGAGGAAGACCGCGTCGTCGGCGTCGCTGCTCCGTTGGGCGCCCCGCGCCCCGGTGCCCGCGTTGAGCTGGGTGACCTGGCTGCATCCCCGCCGATCCCGGTAGACGGCCACGACCGTCTGCCACGCGGCGGTCGCCGCGCACAGCGGCATGTTCCGCTCGTAGATCCAGCGCTGGGCGCCGGTCTCCGGATCGCGACCGACGACGCTGCCGCCGTCGGCGGTCGCGACGGTTCCACCCACCACGAGCGGACGCGTGGTGGCGGCGCTGGCGGCGCGCCACACCTCCCCGAGGGTGGCCGGAACCGTGGTCGCGGCGGCCGGGACGGTCACCGGCCCGTCCCACGTGATCGATGTCGTGCCGCGCGCGTCGGATCGCAGCCAGACCACACTCGCCGCCACCACGACGGCGACGGCGAGTACGGCTGCGACGATCAGGTCGGTGCGCGTGCGGCGCTCGGGAGCGAGCACGTGGCCGCGGCTACTGGGCCGCCGAGGCCGAGACCGTGTCCTGCGTGGCTGCGGTGGCGTTGGAGGACGAACCGCCACGACGCCGCCGGCGACGGCGGCGGGCGGGAGCGGCGTCACCTTCCGCACCGGCTTCGCCGGCCGGTGCCGCGGCGGTGCTCGGCGCGGACGCGTCCTGAGCGGCCACATCCGGGGTGCCGGCTTCGGGCGTGACGGGCCTGCCGCCGCGGGTACGACGACGCACCCGCGTGGTGGTGCGCTTCGGGCGTTCGCGGCGCGCTTCGCCGTCCGCCGCTTCGCCGGTGGCCGCGGTGCGGGCCTTGCGGACCGTGCCGGTTGCGCCCTCGGGGATGTTCAGCTCCTCGTACAGGTGCGGCGAGCTCGAGTACGTCTCGACCGGCTCCGGCATGCCCAGGTCGAGGGCCTTGTCGATGAGTTCCCAGCGCGGCACGTCGTCCCAGTCGACGAGCGTGATCGCGGTACCCGTGCGTCCGGCGCGACCGGTGCGGCCGATGCGGTGGACGTAGGTCTTCTCGTCCTCGGGGCACTGGTAGTTGATGACGTGCGTGACGTCGTCGATGTCGATGCCGCGCGCGGCGACATCGGTGGCGACGAGCACGTCGATCTTGCCGTTGCGGAACTTGTCGAGAGCCTTCTCGCGAGCGATCTGGCCGAGGTCGCCGTGGACGGCACCGCATGCGAAGCCGCGTTCGACGAGGTCGTCGGCGACCTTCTGGGCGGTGCGCTTGGTCCGGGTGAAGATCATCGTCGCGCCGCGGCCCTCGGCCTGCAGCACACGGGCGACGAGCTCGGCCTTGTCGAGGGCGTGCGCCCGGTACACGAGCTGGTTGGTGCGCTCGTGCACCGCCGACGACTCGGGTTCCTCGGCCCGGATGTGCGTCGGCTGCGTCAGGAACGTGCGGGCGAGAGTAATGATCGGTCCCGGCATGGTGGCCGAGAACAGCATCGTCTGACGACGGTCGGGGACCATGTTCAGGATGCGTTCGATGTCGGGGAGGAAGCCGAGGTCGAGCATCTCGTCGGCCTCGTCCATGACGAGCACGCCGATCTTGCCGAGGATCAGGTGACCCTGGTTCGCGAGATCCAGCAGGCGGCCGGGGGTGCCGACGACGACGTCGACGCCCTTCTGCAGCTGCTCGATCTGCTGCTCGTACGGGCGGCCGCCGTAGATCGCGAGGACCTCGAGGCCCTTCTTGCCGCTGCCGGGCAGGTACTTCGAGGCGTTCTCCAGGTCGCCGGCGACCTGGATGCACAGCTCCCGGGTCGGGACGATCACCAGGGCGCGCGGGGTGCCGTCGAGGGCGGTGGTTCCGGAACCCTCGGTGGTGACGCGATGCAGCAGCGGAACGCCGAAGCCGAAGGTCTTGCCCATGCCGGTGCGGGCCTGGCCGATGAGGTCGTCGCCGGCGAGGGCCAGCGGGAGCGTGAGCTCCTGGATGGCGAAGGTGCGCTCGATGCCGTGCTCGGCGAGGGCGCGGACGATCTCCTCGCGCACACCCAGCTCCGCGAAGGTGGGGGCGACGTGGGTCGAATCGAGTTGTGCGGAAACGGTGGTTTCGGTGGCGTCGTCTTCGTGGTCGACAGTGATCTTGCTCAGGGGTCTGGCCTTCCTGGTCTCGGCACGCACGCACGAGGTGGAGAAGGCGACCGACTCAGCGTCTCAGCGCGAGCGTTCGGTTCGGCTCGGCGAGACGCGAGCGCGATCGGCGTCGGGTGCGCGCACATCATCGTTGAGGACTGCGGGCCGCATTGGACAGCTCGAAGCGCAGTCTTCCAGGACGATTGTACCGGTTCCGGCGAACGGTACCCGGCGGTACTACGCTTTGTCGTCATGGGAGCCGAAACGTCGCCGTCCGCAGCATCATCCGAACCGACCATCGCACAGACACCGGTTCCGGCCGATCATCCGGGTGTCGCGGACCTGTTCGCGGTCCTCGCTTACGGTGAGATCTCCGCGTTCTATCGTCTCGCCGAGGACGCGAAACTGTCCCCGACCCTGCGCGGCCGCGTCGCGCTGGCGAGCATGGCCGCCGCCGAGATGAGCCACTTCGAGACGCTGCAGGAGGCGCTCGAGGCCCGCGGCGTCGAGATCTACCCGGCGATGGAGCCGTTCCGGCGGTCCCTCGACGCGTATCACGCGTGCACCACCCCGTCGACGTGGCTCGAATCGCTGGTCAAGGCGCACGTGGGCGACGGCATCGCCGCCGACTTCTACCGCGAGATCGCCGGCACCCTCGCCCCGGAGGTCGCCTCGGTCGTCCGGGAGGTCCTCGCCGAGACCGGGCACTCGGACTTCGTGATCCACGAGGTGCGCGCCGCGGTCGAGAAGAGCAGCCTCGAGAAGGACCGGCTGATGCTGTGGGGACGCCGGCTGCTCGGTGAGGCGATCACCCAGGCCCAGTACGTGATGGCGCAGCAGGAGAATCTCGCCGAGCTGGTCATCACCGCCACCGGCGACCTGACGAACATCGCCGCGTTGTTCGACCGCATGCAGGTCGAGCACGCCAAGCGGATGGCAGTGCTCGGACTGCACTAACCTGACGGAGACAGCTGTAGAGCACTGAGATTTCGGAGGTCCACCGTGGAGGTCAAGATCGGTGTCGCGGACAGCCCGCGCGAACTCACCGTGGTCAGCGACCAGACGCCCGACGAGGTCGAGGCGCTGGTGACGACCGCCCTGGCCGGCGGTAAGGACGGGGTGCTCGCCCTCGTCGACGAGAAGGGCCGCAAGCTCCTCGTCCAGGCATCGCGCATCACGTACGTGGAGATCGGCCCCGCCGACATCCGCAAGGTAGGGTTCGCGGCCGGCTGACCGGGGCGAGACGAACGAAGGGCCGGGGCGAGACGCCCCGGCCCTTCCTCGTTTCCGGTGTCGCTGCTGTCGGTGGCCCGGCTGTCAGCGCAGCCGCAGCTCGGGCTGCAGCGGCACGTGCTTGAGACCACCCCACGCCAGGGCGACGGTGGTGTCGACCGCGTCCTCCTTCGGGATCGGCCGGGCCGCCTCGAGCCAGTAGCGCGCGGTGAACTGGCTGGTGCCCACGAGGCCGACCGCAAGGATGCGCGCACGATAGGGATCGAGACCGGAATCGTGGCTGACCAGGTCGAACACGGCATCCACGCATGCTTCGGTGGCCTGCTCGACCCGCTGCGCGACCTGCGGCTCACCCATCAGATCCGACTCGAACACGAGGCGGAAGCCCTGCGAGTCGTTGTCGACGAAGTCGAAGTACGCCTGCACCGCGGCGCGCACGCGCTGACGGTTGTCGGTCGTCGAACGCAGCGCCTGGCGGACACTGGCGATGAGAATGTCGACGTAGCTCTGCAGCACCGCGCAGTACAACTCGAGCTTGCCGGGGAAGTGCTGGTAGAGCACCGGCTTGCTGACGCCGGCGCATTCCGCGATCTCGTCCATGCCGGCCGCGTGGTAGCCACGTGTCACGAAGACCTCGCTCGCGGCGGCGAGAAGCTGGGCCCGACGTTCGTCACGAGGCATTCGTGCGCCCCGCTTGGCTCCGGTGCCTGAGGTGTTGCCCCGGCCGGAAGTGCGGTCGGCGAGTTCGGTCATGTCGCTCCCAAATCTGCACAAGTCGTCGGCAGTGACGGAGCCAAGGTGATGGGCACCACTGTCGACGTCGATCGTCCTTGCAGGTTACAGGCAGGGCACCTTGCGGGTGCGTACCGCCCTACCGACGAGTATCCCCGCGGCGGGTACTTCAAGCGGGCCGAGGAGCGACTTCACCGACGAATTTGCGCGATGTGACATTCTGGCACCCGTGACCGACCGAGGAGGATTGCGAGCGGCAGGCGCCCCACCCGACGCCCCGCAGACGCCACACCGGGCATCCGGAGCACCATCGCACCGGACGTCACATCAGCCCTTGCGCGCGCAATGGGACCCCGTCGGAGGAGCGGATCGGCCGCCCCGGCGTCCGCGTCCGGATCGCGACGTCCGCAAGCAGTCCAAGGTGGGACGCTTCGTCTCGACCTACGGGTGGCGGGCTTACGCCATCCCTGTCCTCGTCGCCGTCACCGGCTTCGTCGTGTGGGACGCCGTGCGCGCGGTACCGGCGCAATCCGACGACCCGGTCGCTGCGGACGAGGCCACCGTGGCCGAGGTGCCGCAGCCGGACGGCCTGTTCCCGGCCGGCACCGGACCCGGCGAGCTTCCCGACGGCGGGCCGTTCACCGTGACCGGCGCGGGTACCTGGCACATGGTGCCGGGCACCACCGCGCAGGTCGGCGCCGGCACGAAGAAGGTGTACACCTACACGGTCGAGGTCGAGGACGGGGTGGACGCGACCGGGTACGGCGGTGAAGCCGCGTTCGGCCGGATGGTCGACGAGACCCTCGCCAACCCGAAGAGCTGGACGAACAGCCCCGACTTCGCGTTCCGGCGGGTCGACACCGGCGACCCCGACTTCCGGGTCTCGCTCACCTCGCAGATGAGCATCCGTCAGTACTGCGGTTTCGACATCCCCCTCGAGGGATCGTGTTTCAACCCCGGCGCCGAGCGGGTGCTGCTCAACGAGGCCAGGTGGGTGCGCGGCGCGGTCGCCTTCCAGGGCGACATCGGCTCGTATCGGCAGTATCAGATCAACCACGAGATCGGGCACGCCATCGGCTTCGCCGCGCACGAGCCGTGCCGGAGCCAGGGTGGTCTCGCGCCGATCATGATGCAGCAGACGTTCGGGATCGCCAACAACGACATCGCCCGCGTGGATCCGGGGGGAGTCGTGCCCGCGGACGGGCTGATCTGCCGGTTCAATCCCTGGCCGTTCCCACGCGGGTGAACCCGGCGTCCGGCCCGTCGCGGCATCCGATGTGAGAATGGGCGTCGTACCGTCGAGCGCGCCGAGGAGCCTGTCGTGACCGCACTGCCACCGCTGGTGGAACCCGCCGCCGAGCTGACCAGGGAGGACGTGGCCCGCTACAGCCGGCACCTGATCATCCCGAATGTGGGGGTCGCCGGGCAGAAGCGGCTCCGCAACGCGAAGGTGCTGTTCATCGGCGCGGGCGGCCTCGGGTCCCCGGCGCTGCTGTATCTGGCCGCGGCCGGGGTCGGCACGATCGGCATCGTCGAGTTCGACGAGGTCGACAGCTCCAATCTGCAGCGCCAGATCATCCACGGACAGGCCGACGTCGGCCGGTCGAAGGGGGAGAGCGCCCGCGAGACCATCGCCGGCATCAACGACACCGTCGAGGTTCGTCTGCACCCGGTACGCCTCGACACCACCAACGCGGTCGAGATCTTCCGGGAGTACGACCTCATCGTCGACGGCACCGACAACTTCGCGACCCGCTATCTCGTCAACGACGCCGCGATCCTCGCCGGCAAGCCGTACGTGTGGGGATCGATCTTCCGGTTCGAAGGTCAGGTGTCGGTGTTCTGGGAGGATGCGCCGGGCGGGGTGGGCCTGAACTATCGCGACCTGTACCCGGAGGCGCCGCCGCCCGGTATGGTGCCCTCGTGCGCCGAGGGCGGGGTGCTCGGTGTGCTGCCCGGCACCGTCGGGTGCATCATGGCCACCGAGGCGATCAAGCTCATCACCGGTATCGGTGACACCCTGCTGGGCCGGCTGATGATCTACGACGCACTCTCGATGACGTTCCGGACCGTCACGTTGCGCCGGGATCCCGGCCGCGTCCCGGTCACCGAACTCGTCGACTACGACGAGTTCTGCGGGGTGGTGTCCGAGGAGGGCGTGGCCGCCGCCGCCGAATCCACCGTCACCGCAACGGAATTGCGCGACATGCTCGACTCCGGCCGTGAACTCGCGCTCATCGACGTCCGGGAACCCGTCGAATGGGACATCATGCACATCGACGGCGCCCGCCTGATTCCCAAGGACCGCATCCTGTCCGGTGAGGCACTCGCGGAACTTCCGCAGAACGTTCCGCTCGTCGCGTACTGCAAGACCGGTATCCGGTCCGCGGAGGTGCTCGCCGCACTCAAACGGGCCGGATTCGCGGACGCGACCCACCTGCAGGGCGGGGTCGTCGCGTGGGCGCAGCAGGTCGATCCCTCGCTGCCGCTGTACTGAGTACTCTCACGTTGTCCCCGGTCACAGAATTCTGTGGGCGCAGGATCCTGTGATCATCGACAACGGAGTGCCTTCCCGGATCGCGCCGTGCACGACGGTACGGTGAGCGTCGTGAGCTCACTCGAACCCCCGCAGCACGTGCGCTCCACGTTCGGCCTCCGCGACGTCGAACCGGTACCGCTCGGCTCGGACTGGGACGGCGGCTGGCGATGTGGAGACGTGGTGCTCTCTCCGGTGGCCGATCACGCCCGCGCGGCGTGGTCGGCGAAGGTCCGCGAGACACTCAGCGTCGACGGGCTGCGTCTGGCCCGCCCGGTCCGTTCCACGGACGGCCGATACGTCGTGTCCGGGTGGCGCGCCGACACCTACATCGTCGGCACCTCGGAACCGCGCCACGACGAGGTGGTGTCGCTGTCGTTGCGTCTGCACGCCGCGACCGCGCAACTCGAGCGTCCCCGGTTCCTGATGCAGCCGCCGGTCGCGCCGTGGGCCGACGTCGACGTGTTCGTCGCCGCCGACCGGGCAGCCTGGGAGACCGTGCCGATGCGTTCGGCGCGGGCGGCCGGGGCGCCGGAGACCACCACACCGGACGGACGCAAGAGCCTGGATCTCATCAATCAGCTCGCGACCTTCCGTAAACCCGTCCATCTGCCGGACCAGCTCGTGCACGGCGATCTGTTCGGGACCGTCCTGTTCGCGGGTCGGGCCGCTCCCGGGCTGACCGACATCACGCCCTACTGGCGGCCCGCGTCGTGGGCGGCGGCCGTGGCCGTCGTCGACGCCCTGTCCTGGGGTGGCGCCGACGACGCGCTGATCGCCCGCTGGGACGATCTGCCCGAATGGCCCCAGATGCTGTTGCGTGCCGTGATGTTCCGGTTGGCCGTGCACGCGCTGCATCCGCGGTCGACCGAGGAGGCGTTCCCCGGTCTCGCGCACACCTCCGATCTGGTGCGGCTGTTGCTGTAGTTCGCCCTCACAGGGTGGCCTGCGCGTGAGTGAGAAACTCTTGACGCGGAGGTCACCGCGGGCAGCACCGCGGCAACACCCACTTCCTACCTTGGGTTCATCACGAATCCGAGAGAGGTGGGGCGGGGTGGCTGCGACTATCGAAAACGAAACGCTGCGAGCGAAATTCGCGCGGAAGCACAACATCGAGCACTGGGACGCCGAAGACGTCGAGGCGTGGGAGTCCGGTAACAAGGACATCGCGAAGCGGAACCTGATCTGGTCCGTCATCGCCGAGCACGTCGGTTTCTCGGTGTGGTCCATCTGGTCGGTCATGGTCCTGTTCATGCCCACCGACGTCTACGGCATCGACGCCGCCGGCAAGTTCTTCCTGGTGGCGGTGCCGACGCTGGTCGGCTCGCTCCTGCGCATTCCCTACACCGTCGCGACGGCGCGTTTCGGTGGCCGCAACTGGACGATCTTCAGCGCGCTGGTGCTGTTCGTGCCGCTGCTGGCAACGCTCTACCTGATGCTCAACCCCGGCTACTCGTACACCACGTTCATGCTGGTCGCCGCGATCGCCGGTGTCGGCGGTGGCAACTTCGCCTCGTCGATGACCAACATCAACGCGTTCTACCCGCAGCGCCTGAAGGGCTGGGCGCTCGGACTCAACGCCGGCGGCGGCAACATCGGTGTGCCGGTCGTCCAGCTCATCGGTCTGCTCGTCATCGCCACCGTCGGCAACACCGAACCGTGGATCGTGTGCGCCGTCTACCTGGTGGCGTGCGGTGTCGCGGCGGTCGGAGCGGCGTTGTTCATGGACAACCTCGGCGGTCAGAAGGCGGACCTGCGGGCGATGGGCGAGGCCCTGAAGTTCCGCGACTCGTGGATCGTGTCCTTCCTCTACATCGGCACGTTCGGCTCGTTCATCGGCTTCAGCTTCGCGTTCGGCCAGGTCCTGCAGATCAACTTCCTCGCCGGTGGTGACACGCCCGCCCAGGCAGCACTGCACGCCGCGCAGATCGCGTTCATCGGCCCGCTGCTCGGTTCGATCTCCCGTCCCTACGGCGGCAAGCTCGCAGACCGCATCGGCGGCGGCCGCATCACGATGGTCACCTTCGCCGCGATGGCATTGGCGGCCGGTGTCCTGATCGTCGCCGGTGTCCTCGACGACGCGTCGGCGGGTGCCCCCACCGGCGGCATCATGACCGCCTACGTCCTCGGCTTCATCGCACTGTTCCTGCTGTCGGGTATCGGCAACGGCTCGGTGTACAAGATGATCCCGTCGATCTTCGAAGCCAAGGCACAGAGCCTCGACCACCTCGACCGCGCAGCCAAGGCGGTCTGGTCGCGCACCATGTCCGGCGCGCTCATCGGCTTCGCCGGCGCGATCGGCGGACTCGGCGGCGTCGGCATCAACCTGGTGCTCCGCGCCTCCTACGCCGGCGAGGCGAAGTCCGCGACGATGGCCTTCTGGGTCTTCGGGGCCTTCTACCTGGTGTGCATCGCCGTCACCTGGCTGGTCTTCCTCCGCACCCCCCGCACGGCGGCCGTCACCGAGACCGCCGAAGCGGACCGTCCGTCCGTCCCGGTCGTCTGACGCCGTACCCCGGCACTGATCCACCCTGCACGAGAGAAAGCGAAATCCCATGAGCCGCAAGAACGTTGTCGTCGTCGGACACGGAATGGTCGGACACCGCTTCGTCGAAGCGCTGCGCGCCCGCGACGAGCACGACACCTGGTCGGTGACGGTGTTGAGCGAGGAGACGCAGCCTGCCTACGACCGCGTCGGTCTGTCCTCCTACGTCGGCTCGTGGGATGCGAAGGAACTCGCGCTCGCCGGCAACACCTACGACGGTGACGACCTCGTCGACCTGAAGCTCGGCACGCGCGCCGCGGCGATCGACCGCGCCGCGCGCACCGTCACCACCGACGGCGGCGAGGTGATCGGGTACGACGCGCTGGTCATGGCCACCGGTTCGTATCCGTTCGTGCCGCCGATCCCCGGCAAGGACCTGCCCGGCACGTTCGTCTACCGCACCCTCGACGACCTCGACGGCATCCGGGCCGCGGCCGACGCCGCCGGACCCGGTGCCGTGGGTGTGGTGGTAGGCGGTGGCCTGCTCGGCCTCGAGGCCGCCAACGCCCTGAAGCTGATGGGCATGACGCCGCACGTCGTCGAGTTCGCGCCCCGGCTGATGCCGCTGCAGGTCGACGAGGGCGGCGGCAACGTGCTGGCCCGGCTCGTGACCGACCTGGGCCTGACCGTGCACACCGGGGTCGGCACCTCGGCGATCACCGAAGGTCCCGCAGGGCTGAAGGTCGAACTGTCCGACGGTTCCGTCATCGACGCTTCGGTGCTGGTGTTCTCGGCCGGTGTCCGCCCGCAGGATGCGCTCGCCCGCGACACCGGCCTCGAGGTCGGCGCACGCGGCGGCATCCTCACCGACATCGGCTGCCGCAGCGTCACCGACGAGTCGGTGTACGCGGTCGGCGAGTGCGCGGCCGTCGAAGGCACCTGCTACGGCCTCGTCGCCCCCGGCTACAGCACCGCCGAGGTCGTCGCCGACCGTCTGCTCGGCGGCGACGCCGAGTTCCCCGGCGCCGACCTGTCCACGAAGCTCAAGCTGCTCGGCGTCGATGTCGCCAGCTTCGGCGACGCCCACGCGACCACCCCGGGTGCGCTCGAGGTGGTGCTGTCCGACGCCGCGAAGGGCACCTACGCCAAGCTCGTCGTCTCGGACGACGCGAAGATCCTGCTCGGCGGCATCCTCGTCGGCGACGCCTCGGCGTACGGGTCGCTGCGGCCGCTCGTCGGGCGGGAGCTGCCCGGCGACCCCGCAGCCCTGATCTCCCCGGCCGGGGAGAAGCCCGGCGCCGGCTCGTTGCCGGACGACGCCGAGGTCTGCTCGTGCAACGGCGTCACGAAGGGCACGATCTGCGGCGCGATCTCGGAGGGGGCCTGCGACATCGCGCAGGTCAAGGCGTGCACGAACGCCGGTACCACCTGCGGTGGCTGCCTGCCGACCATCAAGCAGCTGCTCGCGTCGTCCGGGGTGGAGCTCAGCAAGGCGCTGTGCGAACACTTCGAGCAGTCCCGCGCCGAGCTGTTCGAGATCGTCCAGGCCACCGGAATCCGCACGTTCTCCGCGCTGATCGCCAGGTACGGCAAGGGCTCGGGGTGCGACATCTGCAAGCCGGTGGTCGCCTCGATCCTCGCCTCCACCGACTCGGACCACATCCTGCACCCGAAGCAGGCCGGTCTGCAGGACACCAACGACCACTTCCTCGCGAACATCCAGAAGAACGGCACCTACTCGGTGGTGCCGCGCATGCCGGGCGGCGAGTGCACCCCGGAACAGTTGATCGTGATCGGCGAGGTGGCCCGCGACTTCGGGCTCTACGTGAAGATGACCGGCGGCCAGCGGATCGACCTGTTCGGTGCGCGCGTCGAGCAGCTGCCGCTGATCTGGAAGCGGCTCGTCGACGCCGGCATGGAGTCGGGTCAGGCCTACGGCAAGTCGCTGCGGACCGTGAAGAGCTGCGTCGGTTCGACGTGGTGCCGGTACGGCGTGCAGGACTCCGTCGGGATGGCCGTCGACCTGGAGTTGCGCTACCGCGGTCTGCGTTCACCGCACAAGCTCAAGTTCGGTGTCTCCGGGTGCGCCCGCGAATGCGCGGAGGCCCGCGGCAAGGACGTCGGTGTCATCGCCACCGAGAGCGGCTGGAACCTGTACGTGTGCGGCAACGGCGGCCAGTCGCCCAAGCACGCGCAGTTGCTCGCCGGGGGTCTCGACGACGAAACCCTCGTCAAGTACATCGACCGGTTCCTGATGTTCTACATCCGCACCGCGGATCGGCTGCAGCGCACCGCGCCGTGGCTGGAGGCGATGGAGGGCGGTCTCGACCACCTCCGTGAGGTCGTGTGCGAGGACAGCCTCGGTATCGCCGCCGAACTCGAGGCCGCGATGGCCAAGCACGTCGAGGGCTACCGCGACGAGTGGGCCGGCGTGCTCGAGGACCCGGAGAAGCTCGCCCGGTTCGTCTCGTTCGTCAACGCACCCGACGAGGCCGACCCGACCGTTCAGTTCGACGAGACCGGGAAGCGGAAGGTTCCCGTCCTGGTCGGGATGCCCGCTTACCGGCCGGGAATCTCCGGGTAACTCGCCCGAAACACCGGACCCGGATGATTTCGTCAGTACTTTTCGAGGGAGGACCTATGACCGTCATCGAGATGCACGGCGCAGCGGGAACGACGCGCCAGAGCGTGTTCGACGGCCGCTTGGAATGGACGTCTGCGTGCCCGCTCAGCCGGCTGGTACCCGGCTGTGGAGTCGCGGTACTGCTGCGCGGGGGCGAGCAGGTGGCGCTGTTCCTGCTCGACGACGGCACGCTGCGTGCCGTCGGCAACATCGATCCGTACGCCCGCGCCGCGGTGATGTCGCGCGGACTCGTCGGGGACCGGGCGGGCGAGCCGACCGTGGCCTCCCCGCTGCTCAAGCAGGTGTTCTCGCTCAACGACGGTCGCTGCCTCGACGACCCCGAGGTGTCGCTGCCGGTGTACGACGTGCGTGTCTGGGCCGGCGTGGTGCAGATCCACAGCAAGCGGATGCCGGGCGCCGCCGACGCCGGCGAGCTTTCGTGAGCGACGGCACCGAGCCGTTGCGGGGATTCACAATCGGGGTGACCGCGTCGCGCCGCGCGGAGGAGTTCACGACGCTGCTCACCCGCCGGGGCGCGGAGGTCGTCCTCGCCCCGGCGATCCGCATCATCCCGCTGTCCGACGACACCGAGCTCGAACGGGTCACCCGCGACATCATCGCGAACCCGCCGGACATCACGGTCGCCACCACGGCGATCGGATTCCGGGGCTGGATCGGTGCGGCGGAGGGCTGGGGCCTGTCCGAGGATCTCACCGAGGCCCTCGGCGGCAGCCGGATCCTGGCGCGCGGCCCGAAGGTGACCGGTGCGATCCGTGCCGCCGAGCTGCGTGAAGAGTGGTCCCCGGCTTCGGAATCGTCGGCCGAGGTGCTCGCCCACCTGCTCGCCGAGGGCGTCGAGGGGCAGCGCATCGCGGTGCAGCTGCACGGCGAGCGCACCGAATGGGAACCCGGCGCCGACCTGTGCGAGGAACTGCGCGCGGCCGGTGCCGAGGTCGTCGCCGTCCCGGTCTACCGGTGGACCCCGCCGGAGGACCCGACCGCGCTGGACCGGCTCATCGAACAGATCGCCGACTACGGGCTCGACGCGGTCAGCTTCACCAGCGCACCGGCGGTGGCGTCCCTGCTGATGCGGGCCAAGCAGACCGGAATGCTCGAACTGGTGTTGCGCGCGATGCGCAGCGGCGTCACCGCGGTGTGCGTCGGCCCCGTCACGGCCGCGCCGCTCGCCGCACTCGACGTGCCGGTCACCATGCCGGCCCGGGCCCGCCTCGGTTCCCTGGCCCGGCACCTCGCCGAAGAACTGCCCCGCCGAGCTGTCCGCATCGAAGCCGGCGGGCACGTCCTGGGTATGCGCGGACGTTGCGTCATCGTCGACGAGGAGAAGCGCTGCCTCGCCCCGGCCGGAATGGCCCTGCTCCGCACGCTCGCGTCCCGTCCCGGACGGGTCGTCGCGCGCGAGGAGCTGCTCGCCGCCCTTCCCGGCGGTGGGGGAGACACCCACGCGGTCGAGACCGCCGTGGCGCGACTGCGGTCGTCGCTCGGCGCGCCTGCGATCGTGCAGACCGTCGTCAAGCGGGGTTACCGCCTCGCCGTCGACCCGGAGGATATGCGCTGATGACTCGACCCCAGTTGCTGCTCGTCGCCCACGGCACCCGCAATCCGCGCGGTGTCGACATGATCGCCTCGCTCGCCGACGCCGTCGCCGGGCGGGTCGGCCCCACCCGCGTCGCGTTCGTGGACGTGCTCGGTCCGTCGCCGGCAGAGGTCCTGCGCGACTCGTCCCGCCCCACGGTGCTGGTGCCGGCGTTCCTCGCGTCCGGCTACCACGTGCACAGCGACGTCCCGCAGGAGGTCGCGGCGAGCGGGCACACCGCGGTGTCGGTGACCCGAGCACTCGGCCCCGACCCGATCCTTGCTCAGGTGCTCGTGCAGCGGCTCGAGGCCGCCGGATGGCGACCCGGGGACGCAGTGGTCCTCGCCGCCGCCGGCTCGTCCGATCCGCGCGCGCTGCGCGACGTGCGCAGCGCCGCCCGCATGCTGTCCTCGCTGGTACGTACCACCGTGCGCATCGCATATGTCGCGACCGGCTCACCCCGGGTTCCCGAGGTCGTGGAAACTCTGCGTGCGCAGGGGGCGCGCAGGGTGTTCATCGCCTCGTACCTGCTCGCGCCCGGCCTGTTCCATGCCCGGCTCGCCGACGCGGGAGCCGACGGGGTCGCCGCGCCGCTCGGTGTCACCGACTCGATCGTCGATCTCGTCGCGCAGCGCTACCACGAGGGCGCGCGGCTCGTCGTCACCCGTTGAGGGTTGACTGCGCGCCGTATGCGGCGGATTCGAGTAGTGAGGTACTCGTGACCACGAGCTCCCCATAGCCCACTCTGTCCTCGAGACACGCGGCGACGCCGCGCTGACGAGGGAGAGGCCATGTTTCCGAACGAGTTCGACCCGAGTACATCCACCGCGCTGGCGACAGCGCACGCGAGTTTATTGTTGTCCGCCGGTGTCTTGCCGGAATCATTGGAGGGGGCCGTCGTCGAGGTCGACGGGACTCCGGTGTTCGACGTGAACGGTGAAGTGTTGTTCACGAGATCACAGACACGCAGCGAGGTCTCACGTTCGTACCTGGACATCGGTGTCCATCCGGCGATAGGTGCACTTCTTGTTGCCGTCGGGGACGGTGACTGGTCGCCGGACGAGCTCCTCAGCCGGGCTGTCACCGCATTCGAAAGGCAAGCCCCGAACCCGCGATTCGACGAAACGCGCTTCGTCGCGTACAGCTACCCGAAGATCGGTGTCCAGTTCCTCGCGGAAGGGCAGGAGGTGGGGTTGCTCGAGTTGGCTACCTGGATTCCTGTGCTCCCGGGAGAACGTGACGGTGCCGAGCCGCCCTCCAACTTCGAACGCTGGTCGTATGTCGACGAACTGCCCGACGAGGTGCGATCCGAACACGAACGAAGCTATGGAATCGCATTGCGTGATCTGGGGGAGATTCTGACCGTCCTCGGTCGGGATCCCTTTGTGATCCACCGAATCGACATCTCTCAGTTGCTCCGGGTGCACCTGACACGCGAACTGCACTTCGGGCGGGGGGATACAGGTCACCAGGTCTGCTTCGAATTGCATGGGCAGCAGACGAGTCTGTGGTGTGTGGCAGCCAGCGTTCAGATGGTGCTGGATTTCTACCGTTACGAGTATTCCCAGGAACGGCTCGCCCGGGAACTGGGCTTGGGAACCCCGACGCATCCGAGCGGTCTGCCCTACACCAACGACGGGGATGTCGTCACCGTTCTCGAGGCGATGACGGGAAATGCGTTGGACGCAACGATGTACAAGTCGAACTCGTTCGCTCGGTTCAGGTCCGAGATCAGATCTAACAGGCCACTGATCAGTTTCGTGCCGGGGCATTCTCGTGTGGTCGCAGGCTTCAGCGAAACCTGGGGGGAAGTCCTGACGGAACCGACGCAGGGACTGCTGGTGTACGACCCTTGGCCACCGGGCGCCGGAGTCGTCACGCGCTGGGAGAACTTCGCGTCACAGGTGTACCGGCGAACCTTTACTGCAAGGGTGACACTGTCCTGATGGACGAACGGTGTGTTGCCGCGATTGCGACGCGAGCCCGCGACCTTCTCTACAACTGCGGCCGGGCCGGATCTTGGGTGGCACTCCACGGAGAAATCGCGACTCCACGCCCGATAGAGGATCCCGACGGCAGCGTGCAGAGGTGGTTCGTCCCTGTGGTGGTAGGTCGACGACTTGCTGGGTTCTTCGTGCTCGGCGGCGATCTCGTGGAGCATCGTTGGTCCGGATTCCAGCAACAACCGGGTTCGGTTGGGAACTGTCCCCTCGCGACCACGTGGCTCGATGAACATACGATCGTGGAGCGGGCTCGAACGGTCGCGAGCGGGGAGCCTTCGGGTCGTGCGCGATTGACCTACGACGGGACTCCGGACCGGATCGCGTGGGCGGTGCCGTTCACGTCCGGGTGGGTGTACGTGGCCGGCACGGCGGCATGGCCCGCCTGATCACATTCGGGGCAGCGGCACGATCTCGACGAGATCGCCGTCGACCGCGCCCGGCGGAACCAGTGCGATCGCCTGCCGGTCGATCAACCCGGCGAGGTGTGCTGTCCGGATCGCATTGTCGCACAGCCATGTTCCGTCGGGAAGTCGCCGCGCGGGCAGCAGTCGGGTCACATCGCCGACCACTTCCGAGGCGTTCGCCAGCGGAGCCGTCCACGGCACGGCCGGGGTTCGGCAGGTGCGGCCGTCGATCACCGCGGGCAGCATGACCAGCAACGTTGCGATCGCCGCAACCGGGTTGCCCGGCAGGCCCAGCACCGCTCGGCCGTCCGGTAGTGCCGCGGCGACCTGGGAACCGCCCGGCTTGCACCGGACGCGTTCGACGGCGATGTGTGCCCCGGCGCGCGCCAGCGCACCGCGCAACTGATCGGCGGCACCCCCGCCGGTCGCGCCGACGACGACGATCGTGTCCACGTCCGTGGTTGCGCGCAGCAACCGGTCGAACCCGTCCTCGGTGTCGCGCAGGTGCGCCTCGCTCACTGCGTCGGCGCCGCACCACCGGACGAACTGCGCGAGAACCGGCCCGAGCGAGTCGCGGGTCTGACCCGCGCGCAGCGGACCGTCGCGCCGGATCTCGTCGCCGCTGACGACGACGTGCACCCGCACCGGCCCGCGCGCCTCGACGTCGGTGACCTCGCCGCTCAGTGCGGCGGACACGACCGCCGGATCGATCGCCGTACCCGGCTGCGCGAGAGCGAATCCGGGCTGCCAGTCCTCGCCGCGCCGGCGGGTGTCGTCGCGGACGGGGGTATCCGGGCGCCGGCGGAGTATTCCGCCTTCGCCGACGTCGACGTGTTCGTCGCGCACGACCGCGGTCGCGCCGGGCGGCAGATGCGCGCCGGTCGCGATGCGCGCGGCCTGCCCGGCGGTGAGGGTGAACCCGCTGTCGGAACCCGCGCGCCGGATCTCGCTGCGCAGGGTCCACGGTTCGTCGCCCGCGACGGCGTATCCGTCCATCGCGGACACCGCGACGGGCGGCAGCGCCTCCGCCGCGACCAGGGGCGCCGCGAGGGTCGCACCGAGTGACTCGCGTATCGGCAGTGTCCGAACGGGCAACGGCTGCATTGCTTTTCGTACGATCTCGCGTGCACGGTCCGGGTTCGCGGCGACCGCCCCGGGCTGGGCGGAGCGGGCGCGGTGCAGATCCTCGGGAGTGTCGCAGTCCGCGGTGCCGGACACGGGGACCGTCACATACCGGTCCGGCAGCAGCGCCTTCATCGGCTGGTTCGCGACCTCGCCGGCGAGGTCGTCGAGACGCGTGGCGAGCGCGGCGCCGCGCCAGGCCGCGAGCAGGAACTGGATGCGGCCGTTCGCATCGACGGCGAACGCGGCGTCCGCGTCCGGATCGGCGCTCAGCGCGTCGAGCAGGGCGATCAGCGTGTCCGCGGTGACGAACGGCAGGTCGGACGCGAGTGTCAGGACGGGCGCGTCGTGGGGGATCGGGGCGGCGGCGATCGCGGCCACCGGACCGCCGCCCGCGGGGGTCTCCTGGACCTGGCCGATCGTGGGGTCGAGGTCGTCGCGGGGCGGCCCGACCACGGTGACGCGCCGGCAGGCCGAGACCGCGGTGAGGGCGCTGTCGAGCATGCGCCGGCCGTGCACGACCAGTGCCGGTTTGTCGACGCCACCCATCCGGGTCGCTCGTCCGCCCGCGACGACGACGGCTTCGGATCCGCTCAACGTGGTCATGACGACCATGCTGCCGCACCGCGCCGCGGCCCGCGCGGTCGACCGGTGTGTCGGCGGCCACCGGCGCGCGCGGGTGGGAAACGGGTTCTGTCCGCGGAGAATTTCGTGTATTCCTCGAAGTCGGCGAAAGGATTTGCATGCGAATCGGATTGACAGGCGGCGCCGCGTCGACCGACAAGGTGGTCCGGCAGGCGCAGCAGGCGGAAGCGGACGGATTCGCGTCGCTGTGGTTCGCCAGTGGTGTGCTCGGCGATCCGTTGGCCGCGATGGCGGTCGCGGGACGGGCCACGACCTCGATCGAACTGGGTACGGCAGTGCTGCAGACCTATCCATGCCACCCGCTGCTGCAGGCCAATCGGGTGGCCGCGACCGCCGAGGCAATGGGACGGCCCGGCTTCACCCTCGGGCTCGGCCCGTCGCACGAATCCTCGGTCCGCGACGTCTACGGCCTGTCCTACGACCGGCCCGGCACGAACACCGAGGAATACGTGGGCATCGTCACGGCTCTGCTCCGCGGTGACGACGTCGACGTGCGCGGCACCGAGTGGACGACGCGCAGCGCCGGGCGCATGACGCCGGTCGCCCATCCTGTGCCCGTGCTGCTGTCGGCGATGTCGCCGCGCATGCTGCGGGTCGCGGGTAGTCACGCCGACGGCACGATCCTGTGGATGGCGTCGGCGTCGGTGATCGAGTCCCGGATCGTGCCCGCCCTGCACGCCGCGGCGCAGCAGGCGGGACGGCCTGCGCCGCGTGTCGTCGCCGGACTGCCCGTTGCGGTCCACGACGACGTGGCGCAGGCCCGGATCGCATGCGCCGGGACCGCCGGGTCGTACGCCACGGTGCCCGCCTACCGTCGCGTCCTCGAGGCCGCAGGCGCATCCCAGCGTCTACGTAAATCTGATACTTCCTGCCACTGGCGTGGCAGGCGGTGAAGATCCACGTCCCTCACGGCTACCCACCACACCATCGTGCGATGTTGCGGGCTCGACCGTGTCCCACACCGACGCTTCGGGTGCAGGACAATTCCTCGACTGTGTC